>JAYSYW010000213.1:0-42868 GCA_043727255.1 Rhizobacter sp.
CGCGAAACGCTGCTGGCCTTCCATGACCGCACGCTCACGCTTGATCGTGAAGGCGGCTGGAAGCTGGAGCCGGTGCCGGCTCAGGTTTAGCCCCCCGGCATCCCCACCCGTTCAGGCTCAGTTCGAACGGGATCGGGGTGCGGGTCACGAGATGGCCTTGAACGGCGAGCGTTCGCGCAGTTCGTCCACGTAGGCCGACATGCCTTCGCCCTCGCGCGCCACGAATTCGGCCACCGCGTTGGCAAAGCGCGGGTCGGACAGCCAGTGCGCCGACCAGGTCTGCACCGGCAGCAGCCCGCGCGCCATCTTGTGTTCACCCTGCGCGCCGCCCTCGAAGCGGAGGTAGCGGTTGGCGATGCACCAGTCGAGCGGCTGGTAGTAGCAGGCGTCGAAGTGCAGGCAGCTCACCGGCTCGGTCGCGCCCCAGTAGCGGCCAAAGGCGGTGCGGCGCAACGGGTCGATGCCGATCAACGATGCGGCGATGCGTTGGCCGTCTTTCCACGCGATGAAAAGCAGCCAGTTCTCAGGCATGGCCTGCGCCATGCGCGCAAAGAATTCCCGCGTGAGGTAGGGCGTGGACTGGTGGGCCCGGTAGGTGAGCGTGTAGCAGCGATAGAAAAAGTCCCAGGCGTCGGCGTCGATCTGCGTGCCTTCATGCGTGGTGAAGGTGACGCCGGCGTCAACCACGCGGCGGCGCTCTTGCTGGATCTTCTTGCGCTTTTCGCGCTGCAGGCTGGACAGGAACCCGGCGAAGTCGGCGTAGGGCTCGGGCTCGCGGTTGAGCCAATGAAACTGCACCGTGCTGCGCATCATCCAGCCGGCGGTGCGTGCGGCCTGCTGGTCTGGTTCGTCGAGGAACAACAGGTGCACCGACGACAACTTTGAGCCGGTGGCGATCTGCGTCATCGCATCGAGCAAGGCCAGCCGCGCGGCGGAGTCGCGTGCCATCAAGCGTGGCCCGGGCACGGGAGTGAAGGGCACGGCGCCCAGCAGCTTTGGGTAATAGCGCAGGCCGTGGCGCTGGTAGGCGTCGGCCCACGCCCAGTCGAACACGTACTCGCCGTAGGAATGGCTCTTCAGGTACAGCGGGCAGACGCCCACCAGCTCGTCGCCGCGTGTGGCCGTCAGGAACTGCGGCAACCAACCGGCGCCGGCGTTGGCGCTGTGCGAGGTGTGCATCGCCAGCAGGTATTCGTGGCGCATGAAAGGCGTGGCCGAGGGCTGCGCGTCGAGCAGGGCATTCCATGCGGCGGCGTCGATCGATGCGGGGTCGTCAAGCACCCGAATGACATAATTTGTTGAGTCTTCTTTCACACGTCCATGCCATCAAATTCAAGGGTCAAGGTTGCGCTTGCGCAGATCAACGCCACCGTCGGTGACCTTGCCGGCAACAGCCGTCAAATCATCGAGTGTGCGCGACGTGCCCACGCGCAAGGTGCGCGCCTGCTGCTCACGCCCGAGCTGAGCCTGTGCGGCTACCCACCCGAAGACCTGCTGCTGCGCCCCGCCTTCATGCAGGCCTGCGCGCAAGCCCTGGCCGATTGTGCTCAGGCGCTGGCCGATCTGCCTGGCCTGCACGTGGTGGTGGGCCACCCTTACCAGCCGGGTGAACGTGGCGACGTGCGATCGAAGTCGCATGCGGTTCAGCAGCGCTACAACGCGGCGTCGGTCTTGAGTGGCGGGCAAATCATCGCCACCTACTGCAAGCGTGAGTTGCCCAACTACCAGGTGTTCGACGAACGGCGTTACTTCGCCTCGGGTCGTGACGCGGGCTTCGGCCCGGCCGTGTTCGAGGTCGAGGGCCTGAAATTTGGTTTGAACATCTGTGAAGACGCCTGGTTCGACGAACCCGCACGAGCGGCCCAAGCTGCCGGTGCGCAAGTGCTTTGCGTGCTGAACGCGTCGCCCTTCCACCTGGGCAAGGTGGCCGAGCGTGAAGAACGCATGGCGATGCGCGCCCGCGATGTGGGCATGCCGGTGCTGTATGCGCACCTGTCGGGCGGGCAAGACGAGGTGGTGTTCGATGGCGCGTCGTTCGCGGTCGATGCCAGCGGCACGCTGAAGGCAAGGGCGCCGATGTTCGAAGAGGCGCTGGCGCTGATCGACGTGGATGCGCGCGACGTACACGGCGAGGTTCACCCGGTGCCCGAGATCGAAGCGCAGGCCTGGGGCGCGCTGGTGACCGGCGTGCGCGACTACATCGGCAAGAACGGCTTCCCCAGCGTGCTGATCGGCTTGAGCGGCGGCATCGATTCGGCACTGGTGCTGGCGGTGGCGGTGGACGCATTGGGCGCCGACAAGGTGCGCGCGGTGATGATGCCGTCGCCCTACACGGCCGACATCTCGTGGATCGACGCACGCGACATGGCCGAACGGCTGGGCGTGCGCTACGACGAGATCTCGATCGTTCCCGAGTTCGAGGCCTTCAAGCGCAGCCTCGCGCAAGAATTTGCCGGTCTGAAGGAAGACGCGACTGAAGAGAACATCCAGGCGCGCATTCGCGGCACGTTGTTGATGGCCTTGTCGAACAAGTTCGGCTCGATCGTGCTGACCACCGGCAACAAGAGCGAAATGGCCACCGGCTACTGCACGCTCTATGGCGACATGGCGGGTGGTTTTGCGGTCATCAAAGACGTGGCCAAGACACTCGTCTACCGGCTGGCGAACTGGCGCAATGCACAAGCGCGGGTGCAGGGCAGGGAAGTGATTCCCGAACGCATCATCACGCGCCCGCCTTCGGCCGAATTACGGCCCGACCAGAAAGACCAGGACAGCCTGCCGCCCTACGAGGTGCTCGACGCGATCTTGCAGCGATACATGGAAGAAGACGAAAGCATCGAGCAGATCGTCGCAGCCGGTTTCAGCGTCGCAGACGTGGAGCGGGTGACTCGGTTGATCAAGATCAATGAGTACAAACGGCGCCAGTCGCCGGTGGGCATCCGAATCACCCACAGGGCGTTTGGGCGGGATTGGCGCTACCCCATCACGTCGAGGTTCCGCGCTTAAACTACCCCTCACTTCCCGCCGCCTGGAGCCCCTATGAAACAGATCACCGCCATCGTGAAACCGTTCAAGCTCGAAGAGGTGCGTGAAGCGCTTGCAGAGGTGGGTGTGACGGGCCTCACCGTCACGGAAGTCAAGGGCTTCGGCCGCCAGAAAGGCCACACCGAGCTCTACCGCGGCGCCGAATACGTGGTCGACTTTCTGCCCAAGGTGAAGGTCGAAGTGGTGATCAAAGACGGCGATGTCGATCGCTGCATCGAAGCCATCGTGAAGGCGGCCAAGACGGGCAAGATCGGCGACGGCAAGATCTTCGTGACGGCGGTGGAACAGGTGGTGCGCATCCGCACCGGCGAGACGGACGAAGCCGCTGTTTGACGCTTGCTTCCCTCTGATTGAAAAAGCCCGCATCAGCGGGCTTTTTTCATGGCGCGGCTCAGTTCAGAGCGACGCGCCGAAGCGGTGCCACAGCGCGGCCGACCAGACCCCGCCGCACAAGATCAGCGACAACAACACGGCCGCGCTGGCCAGGTCTTTCGCGCGCTTGGAGAGCTCGTGCAGCTCGAACGACACCCGGTCGATGGCGGCCTCGATGCCCGAGTTGAGCAACTCCACGATCAACACCAGCAAAACCGACCCCGACAGCAGCGCCACTTCCAACCAGTTTTGGCCCAGCCACCACGCGGCCGGCAACAGGAAGATGGCCAGCCAGACTTCCTGCCGAAATGCGCTTTCGCCCCGGTAGGCCACGCTCAAGCCGTCGAAGGAATAACCCATGGCTCGGGCCATGCGGTCGATGCCGGTGCGCCCCTTGAAAGGATTGGTCATGGGCGGCGATTGTGCCCAGCCGATGTTCAGCTTGGGTGGGGCGCGCTGGCCGCTTGGGTGCTGACGAGCCGCGTGCCACAAAGTGCGTCATGCCAGAACTGCCGCTGGGGGTGCAGCAAGGCCAGCAGTGCGTAGACGACGATGCCGCCCAGCACTGCGGCTAGAGATTCCCAACGGGTCCAACCGTTGACCGACGACAGCAGCACGGCGGGAAGGAACCAGGCGCAACTGGCCAGAAAGCGGCAGAGCGCGCGCGCCTGGCTGAGGCGTTCGCCACTCTCGGAGACGACGCGGATGTGCCAGGTCTGCATCGGCAACGTCTGGCCCCGTGCCGACCAGAACCATGTGAAGTAAACGCCATACAGCGCGAAGGTGAACAGCCGCAGGACCGATTCGCTTTGCAGCGGGTGCTGCTGTCCGCTGAGGGCGACAAACAAGGCGCCCAATGCGCCCGGAATTAAGCCAACGCCGAACAGGATCAGGGCTTCATAAACAAAGCAAGCCATGCGCCGCTGCAGGCTGGGCGCCTGAAGTGCGCCGGCCATGGACAGAACCGCCGAACTCATGGTTTGGCGGGGCGCGACGCCGCGGGCGAACCCGACCGAACCGCAGCACCTTGCGGTCCACGTTGCGGAAGCAGCGTGGACTTGTCCACAAAGCCAGGGGTGGCGGCGATCTTTGGCAACCCGGCTTGCTGGTGGGCGGGCGGCGTAGGCCGCTTGGACATCAGGTTGGTGGTGGCACCCGGTTGAGCTTGGGAAAGCGTGGGTGCCACTGGCTTGGGTCGCGCGGCGGGGCTGGGGGCAAGCTTGAGACCGGCCTGGCCGGCTGGCCCGGAATCAGCCTCACGCCGCTTGTCTTTTTTGTCGGTGCGTGGCTGCACGCCCCGTGCCGCAAGCTCCTGCTTGCGATCCGGCGGCAGGGCGTTATAGGCCTCCCAGCGCGCCTTGCGGTCTTGTGGCGACACCTGCTGGGCGTCTTTAAAATTTTGGCGTGCCCGGCCACGCTCGCTCGGCGTCATCTTGGCCCATTCGGTCATGCGCGCCTGAATGCGCGCCTGCTCACTGGGGGGCAGGCGATGGAAGCGGTCGGCGATTTCAATCCATTTGATCTTGCGTGAATCGTCGAGCTCATTCCAGTCGCGCGCCAAGGGGCTCAGCACTGACTTCTGTTGTGGGCTCAACGACGCCCAAGGCGGCCCGCCTGCACGGGCTTGCGCGGCCGGAGCGGAACGCACGCTCTGCGCGCAAACCCCCGTGGGCGCAGCAACCAGCGCAAAGCCGCCCAGAGCCAGGAGGCACTGGCGTAGAAGGCGGCTCATCAGCATCAAAGGGCGGGCGCGTTGGGGCGCGGTCGGAGCGTGCACCTGTCAATCTCTCGGGGTTTGCAGAAACTCCAGAAAGCCGGGGTCGCTGTAAGCGTCAGGGGGCAGATCGTCGGCAAGCAACGAAAGGTCGATATCGGCTGCGGCGTTGATCTGGTTCTGGCTGTGCCAGTGCTGGATCAGCATCAGCCCGCCCACCAGGGCCAGCAAGGGCAGCAGTGCGGCCAGCTTGTTCCACCAGGGCGACCCGTCGCCGTCACCCGAGCCCTGCAGCGAGAGGGTGAAGCCGCCGGTGCCGTTGATGGCCTGGGCAGTGCGAGGCGCGGTTGCCCGGGTCTCGCGAGCGCGCAACAGGGCGCGTTCGCGCGCATGCCGCAAGCGTTCAGAAATGTCGGGGGCACATTGCTCACTCTGCTCAGTCAGGCTGGCGGCGAGGCGCAATGCAAAGCGGGCCTGAAGCGCTTCCAGGTGGGCGGTGGTGGTCGAATCTTGGTTCATGGCGATATTCCCTTTGCCTTCAGGTTGGCTGCCAAGGCATGCACGGCCCGCGAGCAGTGCGTTTTGACGCTTCCTTCCGAACACCCCATGACGGCGGCGGTTTCGGCGACATCGAGCTCCTCCCAATAACGCAGCAAAAAGGCCTCTCGTTGACGTGTTGGCAGCTGAGACACCGCCGTATCGATCAAAAGCAGCATTTGCGCCCGCGAAAAAGAGTCAGCGGCGCTTTCTGTGGCGGAAGACTCGTTTTGCCCGGCCAGCACCTCAAGGAGGTCGAAGTCGCCGTCTTCCCCTGCGGTCTCGAAATCAGAGAAGTTGCGGACCAACGCGTTTCGCACCTTCTGGCGCCGAAACCAATCCATCGTGGCGTTCGAGAGGATGCGGTGGAACAGCAGCGTCAGTTCGGCGGCGGGGCGATCCAGGTACTTTTCGGCCAGCCGGATCATGGTGTCCTGCACGATGTCCAACGCGGCGTCCTCGTCCCGCACGGCGTAAAAGACGCGCTTGAATGCGCGTTTTTCGACACTTTTCAGGAAGTCGGAAAGTTCTTTGTCGGATGCCAAGGTTGGGTTGCCGGAGGGCTGGCCTGGGAAGCGGGCGCGATTATCGCACCCGGTTTTTTCGGCCTTTGCGCGCCTTTTCCGTCGCCTTCAGCGATGCCATAATCCCGCCTCGTTGCAAAACACAGTGGGTCTCAGCAAGGCGAGCCGACCCGGACGCCTTGCCTCCAGATCGCGCAGGCACCACACCCGCTTCACGAGAGCGCGGAGAGGTGCACCAATGGTTTTTCGTTAGAGAAATTCACAAAGGTTCAAACATGGATATGTCTGCCGCGGAAATCAAGCGTGCCGCTTTGGCACAACCGCATACCTCTTCCCCTTCCAGCACAGAGCCGAACGGCTCTGAAATCCTCGTCCGCTGCCTCCAGGCCGAGAACGTCAAGTTCCTCTGGGGCTACCCCGGCGGCGCAGTGCTGTACATCTACGACGCGCTGTACAAGCAAAACACGATCGAACACGTGCTGGTGCGCCATGAGCAGGCCGCTATTCACGCGGCCGACGGCTATGCGCGCGCCACTGGCGACGTCGGCGTGGCGCTTGTCACCTCGGGTCCGGGTGTCACGAATGCCATCACCGGCATTGCGACGGCCTACATGGACTCGATCCCGATGGTGATCATCACAGGCCAAGTGCCCACGCCGGCGATTGGACTCGATGCGTTCCAGGAGTGCGACACCGTCGGCATCACACGCCCGATCGTCAAGCACAACTTCCTGGTGAAGGACGTGCGCGACCTGGCAGTCACGATGAAGAAGGCCTTCCACATCGCGCGCACCGGCCGGCCCGGCCCGGTGGTGGTTGACATCCCGAAGGACGTGTCCCTCAACAAGGCGGCCTTCCACTATCCCGACACCATCGAGATGCGCTCGTACAACCCCGTGCGCAAGGGCCATGGGGGGCAGATCCGCAAGGCGGTGCAACTGCTGTTGCAGGCCAAGCGTCCGTACATCTACACCGGCGGCGGCGTGGTGCTGGGCAATGCGTCGGCCGAGCTTCGCGAGCTCGTCAACCTGCTGGGCTACCCCTGCACCAACACGCTGATGGGCCTGGGCGCCTTCCCGGCGAGCGACCCGAAGTTCCTGGGCATGCTGGGCATGCACGGCACGTACGAAGCCAACATGACGATGCAGAACTGCGACGTCCTGCTGGCCGTCGGTGCCCGTTTCGATGACCGCGTGATCGGCAACCCGAAGCACTTCGCCTCGGTCGAACGCAAAATTGTCCACATCGACATCGACCCGTCGTCGATCTCCAAGCGCGTGAAGGTCGACATCCCGATCGTCGGCGACGTGAAGGACGTGCTGCAGGAACTGATCTTCCAGATCAAAGAAGCGCAGGCCAAGCCCGACAGCGCCGCGCTGTCGAGCTGGTGGGGCCAGATCAACGAGTGGCGTAAGCGCGAGTGTCTGGTCTACAAAAACAGCACCGAGGTCATCAAGCCGCAGTACGTGGTCGAAAAACTCTGGGAAATGACCAAGGACACCGACGCGTACATCACGTCGGACGTCGGCCAGCACCAGATGTGGGCCGCGCAGTACTACCGATTCGACGAACCGCGCCGGTGGATCAACTCGGGTGGCCTGGGCACCATGGGCGTGGGCCTGCCGTACGCGATGGGCATCAAGCTTGCCAAGCCCGATGCAGACGTGTTCTGCATCACCGGCGAGGGCTCGATCCAGATGTGCATTCAAGAGTTGTCAACCTGTTTCCAGTACAAGACACCGGTCAAGATCATCTCGCTGAACAACCGCTACCTCGGCATGGTGCGTCAGTGGCAGCAAATCGACTACGGCGGTCGCTATTCGCACAGCTACATGGATGCGCTGCCCGACTTCGTGAAGCTCGCCGAGGCCTACGGCCACGTCGGCCTGAAGATCGAAAGCCCGGCTGACGTGGAGCCAGCGTTGCGCGAAGCCATCAAGCTGAAGGACCGCACCGTGTTCCTGGACGTGCGCAC
This sequence comes from Rhizobacter sp., assembly GCA_043727255.1. Lineage (GTDB taxonomy): Bacteria > Pseudomonadota > Gammaproteobacteria > Burkholderiales > Burkholderiaceae_C > Rhizobacter. Next base: position 8,168 of record JAYSYW010000213.1, read on the forward strand.
CGACCCGACCGAAAACGTCTGGCCGATGGTGCAAGCGGGCAAGGGCATCAGCGAAATGCTGCTGGGGTCCGAAGACCTGTGATGCGCTGAACGAGGGTGCAATGCGGCGCGTCACCGCGCGCCGTCAACCGCCCACGAGACGCGCAGATCAACTTCGGCGAATTCATCCTTTTCATTGAGCAGCGTGGCCAAGGGGCGCCGGTTACCGCCGCCGCCTTGAAGAGCGCGCTGAAAAATCACCATGAAACACATCATTGCCCTGCTGCTTGAAAACGAGGCTGGTGCGCTGTCGCGGGTCGTTGGCTTGTTTTCCGCCCGTGGCTACAACATCGAAAGCCTGACCGTCGCAACGACCGAAGACGCCTCGCTGTCACGCATGACGATCGTGACAACTGGCTCTGACGACGTGATCGAGCAGATCACCAAGCACCTGAACCGCCTGATCGAAGTCGTGAAGGTCGTGGACTTGACTGAAGGCAGCTACACAGAACGCGAGTTGATGCTCATCAAGGTCCGCGCCGTCGGCAAAGAACGCGACGAGATGAAGCGCATGGCCGACATCTTCCGTGGCCGCATCATCGACGTCACCGAAAAAACGTACACGATCGAGCTGACGGGCGACAGCAGCAAGCTGGACGCCTTTCTTGAAGCCATCGACCGCACGGCGATTCTCGAAACTGTTCGCACCGGCGCCAGTGGCATCGGCCGCGGCGAGCGCATCTTGCGCGTCTGACCCCCAACCCCCGCGACGCGGAGCGTTCAAGCGTCCGCAGAGTCCCCATTTCCCCGTGAAGATTTTTAGGAGCGATACATGAAGGTTTACTACGACAAAGACGCAGACCTGAGCCTGATCAAGGGCAAGAACGTCACGATCATCGGCTACGGCTCGCAAGGCCATGCGCATGCGCAGAACCTGAACGACAGCGGCGTCAAGGTGACCGTCGGTGTTCGCAAGTCGGGCGCGTCATGGGGCAAGGCTGAAATGGCTGGCCTGAAAGTGGCTGAGATTTCCGACGCGGTGAAGTCCGCCGACGTCGTGATGATCTTGCTGCCCGACGAGCAGATCGCCACGGTCTACAAAGAAGAAGTCGAGCCGAACATCAAGCAAGGCGCTTCGCTCGCCTTCGCTCACGGCTTCAACGTGCACTACGGCCAAGTCGTGCCACGTGCCGACCTCGACGTGTGGATGGTTGCACCGAAGGCCCCGGGCCACACCGTGCGCGGCACCTATGCCCAAGGTGGCGGCGTGCCGCACCTGATCGCTGTGCATGCGGACAAGACCGGCAAGGCGCGTGACCTGGCCTTGAGCTACGCGGCTGCCAACGGCGGCGGCAAGGCCGGCATCATTGAAACCAACTTCCGTGAAGAAACCGAAACCGACTTGTTCGGCGAACAGGCCGTGTTGTGCGGCGGCGCGGTTGAGCTGATCAAGGCAGGCTTCGAGACACTGACCGAAGCCGGCTACGCGCCCGAGATGGCTTACTTCGAGTGCCTGCACGAGCTGAAGCTGATCGTCGATTTGATCTATGAAGGCGGCATCGCCAACATGAACTACTCGATCTCGAACAACGCGGAATACGGCGAGTACGTCACGGGCCCCAAGGTCGTGACCGAGGCGACGAAGAACGCGATGCGTCAGTGCCTGAAAGACATCCAGACTGGCGAATACGCAAAGAGCTTCATCCTTGAGAACAAGGCCGGTGCTCCGACGTTGCTGTCTCGCCGTCGCCTGACCGCCGAGCATCCCATTGAGCAAGTGGGTGAACAACTGCGCGCGATGATGCCGTGGATCAAGAAAAACCGTCTGGTAGATCAAAGCAAGAACTGATTCGACTCGACGTTTTCTTCGAGAGGCCGCAAGGGCTTACCTTGCGGCCTTTTTCATGACCCCTGCGTTATCCTTCCCGCGATGAATGAGCCCTGTTTCTCTCTTGCCCCGTCGGCCCATGAATGACCTGCATGACGGCGACGCGTTGAACGCGGACAACGACGACATGCCCATGCGCCCACGACGCAAGGGCATCTACATCTTGCCCAACCTGTTCACGCTCGCGGCCTTGTTCGGTGGTTTCTACGCCATCGTGATGGCGATGAACGGCCGCTTCGAGCAGTCGGCGATCGGCATCTTCTGCGCGATGGTGCTCGACAGCCTGGACGGCCGCGTGGCCCGCATGACGAACACGCAAAGCACGTTCGGCGAGCAGATGGACAGCCTGTCGGACATGGTTTCGTTCGGCGCCGCACCGGCGCTCATCGTGTACGAATGGGCCTTGCGTGGCATGGACAAGCTGGGCTGGTTGGCTGCCTTTGTGTATTGCTCGTGTGCCGCCCTGCGCCTGGCACGCTTCAACACCAACCTCACCGTGGTGGACAAACGCTTCTTCCAGGGGTTGCCCAGCCCGGCCGCCGCAGCGCTCGTTATGGGTTTCATCTGGCTGATGGACGACTACGGCTACAAGGGCCGGTTGGAAGGCCACTGGTTGTCGTGGGTGGCCTTCGGCTTCACCCTGTATGCGGGTTTGACGATGGTGACGAACATTCCCTTCTACAGCTTCAAAGACGTGAGCTTCAAGCGCTCGGTACCGTTCGTCGTTATCGTGGCCATTGCCCTGGCGATCGCGCTGATCACCTTGCATCCGCCTTTGGTGCTGTTCGCGCTGTTCTGCTTCTACGGCTTGTCGGGCTATGGCGTCTACGTCTGGAAACGCATGAAGGGCAGGCCAGTGAGTGTGATTGCGACTTCGATGGACGAACCCGACGAGGAAGGCCTGCATCGCTGAAAAGCTGCGTGCTATATTGGTCGCCATGTTTTCCGCGTTCATCACGATCACGCTAGCACTAGGGGATATCCGGGCCCGCTGATCGTTCACGTCCACGCGTTTTCGCATCCAACGGCCCGTATGCAACCAGCAGCGGGCCGTTTTGTTTTTTGGAGTGCTGGTTGCGAACATGTCTCTGACGGAGTCACCTTCATGACGAAGCAATCACCATCCACTCGAAGCGCTTTGCGCGCCCGTCGCCGGCCAGGCTTCACCTTACGTGATGGCGACGACGGAGAGATGACCGATCTAGGGCTGCGGGTCAGCGAGTCTTCCGCCTGCATCAACCCCTGTTTCAGCCCACGAATCACCGGAGCCCAACCATGACCGACAAGCTCATCATTTTTGACACCACCTTGCGTGACGGCGAACAATCGCCCGGCGCTTCGATGACCAAAGACGAGAAGTTGCGCATTGCACGCCAGCTCGAACGCCTCAAGGTCAACGTGATCGAGGCGGGCTTTGCCGCTTCGTCCAACGGCGACTTCGAGGCCGTCAAAGCGATTGCCAACGCGATCAAGGAGAGCACGGTCTGCTCCCTGGCCCGCGCGAACGATCGCGACATCTCGCGCGCTGCCGAGGCGCTGCAAGGTGGTGCCTCCACCCGCATCCATTTGTTCCTCGCCACCAGCGCGTTGCACATGGAAAAGAAGTTGCGCATGACGCCGGATCAGGTGTTTGAACAAGCTCGGCTTTCGACACGTTTCGCACGAAACCTGTCGGGCGATGTTGAGTTCTCGCCGGAAGACGGCTACCGCTCCGACCCCGACTTCTTGTGCCGCGTGCTCGAAGCCGTGATTGCTGAGGGCGCGACCACCATCAACATTCCCGATACCGTCGGCTACGCAATTCCCGAGCTGTACGGCAACTTCATCCTCAACCTGCGTGAGCGCATCCCAAACGCTGACAAGGCGGTCTGGTCGGTGCATTGCCACAACGACTTGGGCATGGCTGTGGCGAACTCACTGGCCGGGGTCAAGATCGGCGGGGCACGGCAGATTGAATGCACCATCAATGGCTTGGGCGAACGCGCCGGCAATTGCGCGCTTGAAGAGGTGGTGATGGCTGTGCGCACGCGGCGCGACTATTTCGGGCTCGACCTCGACATCGACGTGTCGCAGATCGTGCCGGTTTCCCGTCTGGTGTCGCAAACCACCGGCTTTGTGGTGCAGCCAAACAAGGCGGTGGTTGGCGCAAATGCTTTCGCGCACGCGTCTGGCATTCACCAAGACGGCGTGCTCAAGGCGCGTGACACCTACGAAATCATGCGTGCTGAAGACGTGGGCTGGTCGGCCAACAAGATCGTGTTGGGCAAGCTGTCGGGGCGCAACGCCTTCAAGCAGCGCTTGCAAGACCTCGGCATCGAACTTGGCTCTGAAGCCGAGGTCAACGCGGCATTTGCCAAGTTCAAGGAGCTGGCCGACCGCAAGAGCGACATTTTCGACGAAGACATCGTGGCGCTGGTGATGGACGAGTCGGTGACACCCGAGCAAGAGCACTACCGGCTGCTTTCGCTGTCGCAGCGATCCGAAACCGGCGAGCGTCCGCATGCCAAGGTGGCTTTCGCCGCCGGTGGCGAAGAGCACCATGCTGAAAGCGAAGGCAACGGCCCGGTCGATGCGAGCTTGAAGGCCATCGAGTCGCGAATTCAAAGTGGCGCTGAAATGCTGCTCTATTCGGTCAATGCCATCACCAGCGGAAGCACAGAATCCCAGGGCGAGGTGACCGTTCGGCTGCAATTTGGCGGTCGGGTGGTCAATGGGGTGGGGGCCGATCCGGACATCGTGGTCGCTTCCGCCAAGGCCTACCTGGCGGCGTTGAACAAACTGCACAGCAAGAACGAACGCGTGGCGGCACAAGGCTAAACGGCCAGAATCCACACAATGCCCAACTTGAGAAAAGGCGCGTAAGTTTTTGATCTTGCGCGCTTTTTTTCTTTAACCTACACTCGGCCCGTTCCGAGGGTTAGGGGGTTCTTGTGTCGTTTATCAGCAACTTTTCGTCGGTTTTCACCGCCAAGACCCTGGTGGCTCTGCTGCTGGCCATGTCGGTTCCGCTGGCTGCCGCAACAGCTGTTGCAAAGCACAAACCCGCCAAGAAGAAATCGGTTGCCACCAGCGTAGCCAAGGTCGGTAAGGCGAAGAGACTGACCGTTCGAAGCGGCCGTCGTTTGAACCTGCGGGCCCTGGCACCCCTACGTGCCGAACCGGGGCGTCCGTCATTCGGCCAGATTTTTGGTTTGCATGGAACGATCGACCCACTCGAACTGAAGTCGAGCGTGGCCTTGGTTCTTGACCAAGACACCAACGAGGTGCTGTTCAGCAAGAACTCGCAGGCAGTGTTGCCAATTGCTTCGCTGACCAAGCTGATGACCGCGTTGGTGGTCACCGAAGCCAAACTGCCTCTGCACGATGTGCTGACGGTCAGCCAGGACGATGTGGACACCGAAAAGGGCAGCAGTTCGCGCCTGATGGTGGGCACGCAACTGACCCGCGAAGAAATGCTGCATCTGGCGCTGATGTCGTCAGAGAACCGTGCAGCGCACGCGCTCGGTCGCCACTACCCCGGTGGCATGTCGGCGTTTGTCGGCGCCATGAACCGCAAGGCCGCTGAACTGGGCATGGCCGACACCAAGTACGTCGAGCCCACCGGCCTGTCGAGCCACAACCAGTCCAGCGCACGCGACCTCGCCACGTTGGTTCAGGCGGCGTATGGGCACCAGATCATTCGTGAGCTTTCGACTTCGCCGGAATACCAAGTGGCCGTCGGCCAGCGCCACCTGCAGTACCGCAACACGAACGGTTTGGTCCGCAACCCCGAGTGGGTGATCGGTCTGCAAAAAACCGGGTACATCTCCGAAGCCGGGCGTTGCTTGGTGATGCAGGCCCAGATGGCGGGCCGCAAGCTGATCATGGTGTTCTTGGACTCCGCCGGCCGTTACTCGCGGATTGGCGATGCGGAACGGGTGCGTCGCTGGATCAATGAGACCGCAGTGCCGAGCGCGGTGCCGAAGAGCGTGCAAGTCGGCGAGCCGAAGCTCACGTCCTGACTCAGCGCTGAGTTTTCAATGCAAGAAGCCCGGATTCGTCCGGGCTTCTTGCATTGGGGCTGCGTGAATTCAGTCGCGGTGGCCGAGCGCGCTAGAGATCTGCGCCGCCGTGGACTTCAAGCGCTCCATCCAGGCTTCTTCCAGGCGGTCTGCAGGAGCCGAGATGGACAGCCCGGCCACCAGCTTGCCTTGGTCATCAAGAATGCCGGCGGCCATGCAGCGCACGCCAAGCTCAAGCTCTTCATCGTCGCGAGCGGTGCTGAACTGATGCACCTTCGCCAGCTCACGTTCCAGCGCCACGATGTCAGTGATGCTGTTTCGCGTGTGCCCGGCCAACCCTGTGCGGGCGGCATAGGCGCGCACCCGTTGCGGGTCGTCTTGTGCCAGGAACAGCTTGCCCACCGAGGTGAGGTGAAGCGGCGCCCGGCCGCCGACGGCGCGAACCACCTGCATGCCCGAGCGTTCGCTGTAGGTGCGTTCGATGTAGACGATCTCGTCGCCCTGGCGCATCGACAGGTTCACCGGCTGATGGGTGAGCTTGTGCAACTCGCGCATCGGGCCCAGGGCCGCGTCGCGCACGTCGAGCCGAGCCTTCACCAAGTTGCCCAATTCCAGCAGGCGCATGCCAAGGCGGTAGCTGCCGGCTTCGGGCCGATCAACATAGCGTCCGACCGTCAGGTCGTTGAGGATGCGGTGGGCGGTAGAGGGGTGCAGGCCGGTCTGCTCGCTGATGACTTTGAGCGACACCGGGTCTTGGTGCGAGGCCAGCAGGTCGAGCAACGAGAACATGCGCTCAAGCACCTGAATTGCCGGCGTTTGACCCTCTTTGCTTTTCATGATTTCATTTTGACCGACATTCATTTAATTTTGAATGGCGAAAATGGCCGTTGCATGCCGGGAGTGGGTGTTCAATTCTTGGTCAGCAAGTCGAAGGCTGCCATGCCCGAGCGAACCGCGCCTTCAAGGGTGGCCGGATACGGGCCGTCCACGTAGTCGCCGGCCACTGACAGGCCCGGGGTGATTTCCGCCCCGGGGCGCCGCAGGCCGGGCGTGCACAGAAACGTCGCGCGCTTTTCGGTGAGGGTCCGCAGCACCACGAGGGGCGCAGCAAGCTGGTGCCGCAATGCCTGGTGTGCCTGTGTCAAGACAGCTGCAGTGACTGCATCAACACCTCGAGCTATCCACTCAGATGCACCGCTGACCACGAAGGCCAGCATGCCAGGTTTGCTCCCAAGCGCACCGAGGTCAAATACAAACTGGGCGGGTGATTCGGGGTCGGCATGCAGGGCCATCATCGGCGCGGGCAGGTGGGTGCCGGGGCTTTGTACATACACGGTGACGATGGGTTCATGGCTCAGTGTGCGTGCCTGTTGCGCCCACTCGGCGTTGTGCGGTTCGGCCAGCCGGGCGGCTTCGGTGGCGGTGCAAGCAAGTACGACGGCGTCGGCGGGTTCGCCGTCCACCTGCCAGCCTGAGCCTTGACGCGAGACGGATTGCACCCGCTGCGTCAGGTGGATTGATGCCCCGTGCCCGCTCAGCCAGTGTGCCGCTGGTTCAGGCCACAAAGCGCTCAGGCGCTGGCGTGGCAGCAGCAAGTCGGCCGAGCCGGGGCCTGCGAACAGGGCGTCTTTCAACACCCGAAGGAAGACGCTCGCGCTGGCTTGCGCGGCCGGGGTGTTCAACGCGGCGACGCACAGGGGGTCCAGCAATTCGTCGCGTACCTTGAATGACAGGTGGGCGGTCAATGCATCGACGGTGAGGGTGGCGTCACAGCGAAAGCCATTTGCGCCCCAGCGGGTCGCCGTGGCCAGCAGGGTGAGCTTGTCGCGCCAGTCCCAGCCTGGGTAACTTGCCACCGCACGCAGGAAGGCCACAACGGGGTTGCCCGGTGGCAGTTGCAGGCCAGTGCCTTCGGGGTATGTCACCCGCAGCGGTGTGCGCAAAAAGGCGGCATCGACGTCCACCCCCACATGGCGCATGAGCGCCAGGGTTTGCGAATAGGCGCCGATCAAGATGTGCTGGCCGTTGTCGAGCGCCAAGCCGTCCACATCGACCCGCCGGGCGCGCCCGCCGAGTTGCGGTGCCATTTCGTACACGGTGGCGTGATGCCCTTGGCGGGTGGCGTGCACCGCCGCGGCAAGGCCGGCCCAGCCACCGCCTATGACGGCCACCCGCAACGGGGCGCTTGGCATCAGCGGCCCCGCACGTGGGTGCGCAGGGCGATCCAGAGCTTGCGCACCGGCGTCAGCGTGATGCGCTGGTGCAGTACTTGAAAGCCGCCGGCTTCGATCTCACGCAGCAGCGTGCGGTAGATGTTGGCCATCATCAAACCCGGCTTCTGGGCTTGGCGATCGGCTTCGGGCAGCAGCGCGAAGGCTTCGTCATACAGGGCATGAGCTCGCTCGGCCTGAAAGCACATCAGCGCCGTGAATCGGCTGCTGTAGCCATGGGGCGAGGTGCGCTTGAGCAGCTCGTGCGCCTTCACGTCGAACTGCTGAAGTTCCGACACCGGCAGGTAGATGCGCCCACGCCGGGAGTCGTCGCCCACGTCGCGAATGATGTTGGTGAGCTGCATCGCCAAGCCCAGCTTGTGCGCGTACTGGATCGTGGTGGGCTGCGTTGAGCCAAAGATGCTGGCCGCCACTTCGCCCACCACGCCGGCCACCAGGTGGCAGTAGCGGGCGAGGGCGGGGTAGTCGAGGTAGCGCGACTGGTCGAGGTCCATCTGGCAGCCTTCGATCACTGCATTCAGGTGCTCGGCGCGGATGTTGAAGTGCGCGGTGTGGGGGCGCAGGGCACGCATCACCGGGTGGCTGGGGTCGCCGGCGAAGGCGCTGGCCACTTCCTTGCGCCACCAGGCCAGTTTGGTTGATGCGACGCTGGGGTCCACCATGTCATCGACCACATCGTCCACCTCGCGGCAGAAGGCATAGAAGGCGGTGATGGCAGCGCGGCGCGGTGGGGGCAAAAACAAAAACGCGTAATAAAAGCTCGACCCGCTCTTGGCGGCCTTGTCTTGCACGTATTGCTCGGGAGTCATGGGCGAGCCTCTCGCAAGGGCGCAGGTGTTGAAGTCCGCATGCGAAGCACACGCCAGGCGATGGCCGGTGCGTCAAGTGCGCCCAGCGTGGGCCGCGCACCAAGGCTCGCAAAACCCATGCGCTCGATCTTGTCGAGAATGCGCAAACCGCCCTGCACCACGAAGCGCAACTCCCAGCCGGCACGCCCCGGCAAGGCATGCACGAGTGGGGCGCCGCTGAGCATCAATTCGCGTGTCCAGCGCACCATGTCGGCGACGAGGGTGCGTGTCGCCGGCCCATCGTGTCCAGCCAGAAGTGACGAAGGCGCGACGCCGGCCCGCGCGCAATCAGACAGCGGCACATACAGCCGGCCGCGTGGCGTGTCCACACTCAAGTCTTGCCAAAAATTGGCCAACTGCAGGGCGGTGCAAATGGCGTCGGACTGCCGCAGCGCGGCCGTGCCCCTCACGCCATACAGATGCAGTAGCAGCCGGCCGATAGGGTTGGCCGAGCGGCGGCAGTAATCAAGCAAAGCCGTGCGGTCGTCATACGCATGCACGCTCAGGTCTTGCAAGAAGGCGCTGAGCAGGTCGTCAAGCAAAGGCGTAGGCAGGCCGTGCGCCCGCATCGCTTGCCGCAAGGGGATGAACACCGATGCCCAGTGCCCGCTGGGGGCTTCGCCAGCGGAGGTGGCATGCAGTTGCGCGCGATAGGCGGTCAATTGCATGTGCCGATCGGCCGGGGAGGCATCGCCTTCGTCAGCGATGTCATCGGCCGTGCGCGCGAAGCCATAGATCGCGATCACCGCAGGCCGCAAGGCGGGTGGGCACAGGATCGAGGCAACGGGGAAGTTTTCGTAGTGATCGACGCTCATGCGGCGAGGGCGGGAGGCCATGTGTTCTTCGGCGCGCATTGTCGCTCTGTGCGCGCGGGCCGCTGGTGTGCAACGACCGACGGCCTCTGGCTTGCGGAAAAACGGCGGCGCTACATGGCCTCTGTAGCAGGTATGCGCGTGGTTCCGCATGAAACTGGCAGATAAGAAACCAGGGCTGCGATTGGCGGCTAAAACAAGCGGCTAAAATCTACGGTTTACCGGATCGCCTCAAGGGAAGCTGCGGCTTCCCTTGTCACTTCAAGGTTGCCCAGCGCGGGTGGCGAAATTGGTAGACGCACCAGGTTTAGGTCCTGACGCCAGCGATGGTGTGGGGGTTCGAGTCCCCCCCCGCGCACCAGCAACAAAACCAGAGAGTCCCGAATAGATCATGGCTGTCACTGTTGAAACCCTCGAAAAACTCGAACGCCGCATCACGCTGACGCTCGCTGCCGACACCATCAAGAACGAGGTCGAGTCGCGCTTGAAGCGCTTGGCTCGCACCGTCAAGGCCGACGGCTTCCGCCCTGGCAAGGTGCCGATGAGCGTGGTTTCGCAGCGCTACGGCTACTCGGTGCAATACGAAGTCATGAACGACAAGGTCGGTCAGGCTTTTGCCGAAGCCACCAATGAAGCAAAGCTGCGTGTTGCTGGCCAACCGCGCATCAGCGAAAAAGAAAACCCGCCTGAAGGCCAGATCGCCTTCGACGCGGTGTTCGAGGTGTACCCCGACGTCAAGCTGGGCGACTTGGCCAGTGCCGAAGTCGAGCGCGTGTCGACCGAAGTGACCGATGAAGCGATCGACAAGACGATTGATATCCTGCGCAAGCAGCGTCGCACCTTTGCTCAGCGCCCGGCCGCCGAGCCAGCTGCCGAAGGTGACCGCGTCACCATCGACTTCGAAGGCAAGATCGACGGCGTGCCGTTTGACGGCGGCAAGGCCGAAGGTTTCCAGTTCCTGATCGGCGAAGGGCAAATGCTCGAAGCCTTCGAGAAGGCCGTTCGCGGCATGAAGACAGGCGAGTCGAAGACCTTCCCGCTGCAGTTCCCCGAGGACTATCAAGGCAAGGACGTGGCCGGCAAGGAAGCCGACTTCCTGGTGACGCTGAACAAGGTCGAATCACAAAACCTGCCGGACGTGAATGAAGCCTTCGCCAAGGCGCTTGGCATCACTGAAGGCACGGTTGAAGCCTTGCGCGCTGACATCAAGCGCAACCTCGAACGTGAGGTTAAGTTTCGCGTGCTGGCCCGCAACAAGAGCTCTGTGATGGATGCGCTGATCAAGAGCGCTGAGCTTGATCTGCCGTCGGCGCTGGTCAAGGGCGAACTCGAACGCATGGTTGAAAGCGCCCGTGCTGACCTGAAGAAGCGTGGCATCAAGGACGCCGAGACCGCGCCCATTCCAGAAGAGATCTTCAAGGACGGTGCCGAGCGTCGTGTGCGCCTCGGCCTGGTGGTCGCTGAGCTGGTGCGTGCCAACAATCTGAACGCCAAGCCCGAGCAGTTGCAGTCGCACATCGAAGAGATGTCGCAGAGCTACGAGAAGCCGGCTGAGGTGATGCGCTGGTACCTGAGCGACCGCCAACGCATGGCCGAAGTTGAGGGTGTGGTCATCGAAAACAACGTCACTGACTTCGTCCTAGCCAAGGCCAAGGTCGTTGACAAGACCCTGCCTTTCGACGAGCTGATGGCTGGCTGATCGCCAGCGTTAAAAGCAAGGGCGCCAGCCGCAGGGCTTGGCGCCCTTTGTCCTTCATGCATCCTCTTGAAGCGACATAATCAGCCTCAACCTTCTACGTTCATCTTTCAAGGACACGTCATGAGCGCGTTGGAAACACAAGGTCTGGGCTTGGTGCCCATGGTGATCGAACAGTCGGGCCGCGGTGAGCGCGCATACGACATCTACAGTCGGCTGCTGCGCGAGCGGGTGATTTTTCTGGTCGGTCCCGTCAACGACCAAACGGCCAACGTGGTCGTGGCGCAGTTGCTTTTCCTGGAAAGCGAAAACCCTGACAAGGACATTTCGCTTTACATCAATTCGCCGGGCGGGTCGGTGAGTGCAGGGCTGTCGGTGTTCGATACCATGCAGTTCATCAAGCCCGACGTGTCGACTCTTTGCATGGGCATTGCAGCGAGCATGGGCTCGTTCCTGCTGATGGCCGGGGCCAAGGGCAAGCGCTTTGCGCTGCCGAATTCGCGCGTGATGATTCACCAGCCCTCGGGCGGCGCGCAGGGTCAGGCCACCGACATCGAGATCCATGCCCGTGAGATCCTGAAAACCCGCGAGCAGCTCAACCGCATTTACGCCGAACGCACCGGGCAGACCATCGAGAAGATCCGCGCTGACATGGAGCGCGACTTCTTCATGGATCCCGAGGAGTCAAAGGCTTACGGCTTGATCGATCAGGTGATCAGCCGCCGAACGCCGACGGAAGCCAAATGATCGGGTGCCGACACCGGCACTTTCCGACTGAAACACGCATGTAACTGCGACTGAAACGGGGCCTTTCTCATCCATAAGGCCCCGTTTTCTTTTGCTCTATCATTCACCTCAGCCTCTTCTACGCCTCTGCGCACACCCCCTCCATGGCCGAAAAAAAAGGCTCTTCCAGCGAGAAAATTCTCTACTGCTCCTTCTGCGGCAAAAGCCAGCATGAGGTGAAGAAGCTGATCGCTGGCCCCTCGGTGTTCATCTGTGATGAGTGCATCGAACTGTGCAATGACATCATCCGCGACGAGATCCCGGCCGAAGGTGCCGAAGCGCGTGCCGCGAAGTCTGATTTGCCGGTGCCGAGTGAGATCAAAGCCAGCCTTGATCAGTACGTGATCGGGCAAGACCCCGCGAAGCGCACACTGTCGGTGGCGGTCTACAACCACTACAAGCGGCTGAAGCACATGGCCGCCTCAAAAGACGAGATCGAGCTGTCCAAGAGCAACATCTTGTTGATCGGCCCAACGGGCTCGGGCAAGACGCTGTTGGCGCAAACGCTCGCGCGCTTGTTGAATGTGCCGTTCGTGATCGCCGACGCCACGACCCTGACCGAAGCCGGTTATGTGGGCGAGGACGTTGAGAACATCATTCAGAAGCTGCTGCAGAACTGCAACTACGATGTTGAAAAGGCGCAACGCGGCATCGTGTACATCGACGAGATCGACAAGATTTCGCGCAAGGCTGACAACCCATCCATCACCCGCGACGTGTCGGGTGAAGGTGTTCAGCAAGCACTGCTTAAGCTTGTCGAAGGGACCATGGCCTCCGTACCCCCACAAGGCGGGCGCAAGCACCCGAACCAAGACTTCCTGCAGATCGACACGACAAACATCTTGTTCATCTGCGGTGGTGCGTTCGACGGCCTGGAGAAGGTAATTCAAAACCGCTCCGAGAAGTCGGGCATTGGCTTCGGTGCGACGGTGCACACCAAGAGCGAAAGACGCGTATCCGAAGTGTTCCGCGAGGTAGAGCCGGAAGACCTGATCAAGTTCGGGCTCATCCCTGAACTGGTGGGCCGCCTGCCCGTGGTGGCGACGCTTGGCGAGTTGACCGACGACGCGTTGGTGCAAATCTTGACGGAGCCGAAGAACGCGCTGGTCAAGCAGTACCAGAAGCTGTTTGCAATGGATGGCGTGGAGCTGGAAATCCGCCCGTCCGCGCTGTCGGCGATTGCCCGCAAGGCGCTTGCCCGCAAGACAGGGGCACGTGGCTTGCGCTCAATCATGGAGCAATCGCTGACGGACACGATGTTCGAGTTGCCGACGCTGGATGGCGTCGTCAAGGTGGTACTCGACGAGCACACCATCGACGAAGACGCCAAGCCGTTGTTGGTGTACCGGGAACAGGCCAAGGCCAGCGCCTGAGGGAGCCGCCCACCAAATCCGGGAATCCTGAACACACTGCGCGCCGCCTCTGGGCGCCCAGTTCTTGCAATTGACCCCTCGGGCCCGATATGGACCTGAGAAAGAGAGGTTCCAATGTCTGGACATCCCGTTTTGCCCGCTGAACCGCTGACCATGCCGCTGCTTCCGCTGCGGGACGTGGTGGTGTTTCCGCACATGGTGATCCCGCTGTTCGTGGGACGCCCAAAATCGATCAAAGCGCTTGAAGCGGCCATGGAGGCCGGGCGCCAAATCATGCTGGTTGCGCAGCGCGCTGCTGGCAAGGACGAGCCCAAACCCGACGACATGTTCGAGGTGGGTTGCGTCTCCAGCATCTTGCAGATGCTCAAGCTTCCCGATGGCACGGTGAAGGTGCTGGTTGAAGGCATTCAGCGCGCCAACACCCATGCGATCCGTGACAACGGCGAGCACTTCGTGGCCGATGTAACTCCGGTGCCGCCTGAGCTTGATACGAAGCCCGAAATCGAGGCCCTGCGCCGCGCGGTCACTCAGCAGTTCGATCAGTACGTCAAGCTGAACAAGAAGATCCCGCCGGAGATCCTGACGTCCATCGCAGGCATCGACGATGCCGGCCGCTTGGCCGACACGATCGCCGCGCACCTTCCTCTGAAGCTTGAGAACAAGCAGGCCGTGCTTGATCTGTTCGCGGTCGACAAGCGGTTGGAAAAGTTGCTCGAACAACTCGAGCACGAAGTGGACATTCTTCAGGTTGAAAAGCGCATCCGTGGCCGCGTCAAGCGCCAAATGGAAAAGAGCCAGCGCGAGTACTACCTGAACGAACAGGTCAAGGCGATCCAGAAGGAACTCGGTGACGGCGAAGAAGGCGCCGACATGGAGGAACTGGAAAAGAAGATCATCGCCGCGAAGATGCCGAAAGAGGCGCGCAAGAAGGTTGATGCCGAGCTGAAGAAGCTCAAGCTGATGTCTCCGATGTCGGCCGAAGCGACTGTTGTGCGCAACTACATCGACACGCTGATCAATCTGCCTTGGACCAAGAAGACCAAGATCAAGCACGACCTCAAGCATGCCGAGGATGTGTTGAACGAAGACCACTACGGGCTTGAGAAGGTCAAAGACCGCATCCTCGAGTACCTCGCGGTTCAACAACGTGTGGACAAGGTGAAGGCACCGATCCTTTGCTTGGTGGGGCCTCCGGGCGTGGGAAAAACCTCGCTCGGGCAGAGCGTGGCCCGCGCCACCGGCCGCAAGTTCGTCCGCATGGCGCTGGGCGGCATGCGTGACGAAGCCGAGATTCGTGGGCACCGCCGTACCTACATCGGCTCGATGCCGGGCAAGGTGCTGCAGAGCCTCAGCAAGGTCGGCACGCGCAACCCGCTGTTCCTGCTGGACGAGATCGACAAACTCGGCATGGACTTCCGTGGCGACCCGTCGAGTGCTTTGCTTGAAGTGTTGGATCCGGAACAGAACCACACTTTCAGCGATCACTACGTCGAGGTGGACTTCGACCTGTCCGACACGATGTTCATCGCGACGTCGAATTCGATGAACATTCCGCCAGCGCTGCTGGATCGGATGGAAGTGATTCGTCTGTCGGGATACACCGAAGACGAAAAACTCAACATCGCAACGCGCTATCTGTTGCCAAAGCAGGCCAAGAACAACGGCGTCAAAGACGAGGAGATGGAAGTCACCGAGTCGGCTGTGCGAGGAATCATCCGCTACTACACGCGTGAAGCGGGTGTGCGTTCGCTTGAGCGCGAGATCTCGAAGATCTGCCGCAAGGTGGTGAAGGGCATCCAACTCAAGCAATACACCGAGAAGGTTGTTGTCACCGACGAGAACCTGAACGACTTTCTGGGCGTTCGGAAGTATGACTACGGTCAGGCCGAGAAGCGCAATCAGGTCGGACAAGTGGTTGGCTTGGCGTGGACGGAAGTGGGTGGCGATCTGCTGACCATCGAAGCCGCCGTGATGCCGGGCAAGGGCGTCATCATCCGCACCGGCTCGTTGGGTGACGTGATGAAGGAGTCGGTGGAAGCCGCGCGCTCTGTGGTTCGCAGCCGTGCCGCACGCCTGGGCATCAAAGACGAACTGTTCGAGAAGCGCGATATCCACATCCACGTGCCCGATGGTGCGACGCCGAAAGATGGGCCCAGCGCAGGTGCTGCGATGACGACGGCGTTCGTGTCGGCGCTGACGAACATTCCAGTGCGTGCCGACGTGGCCATGACGGGTGAGATCACGCTGCGAGGCGAGGTCACGGCCATCGGTGGCTTGAAAGAAAAACTGCTCGCCGCGCACCGGGGTGGCATCAAGACGGTGCTGATTCCTGAAGAGAATGTGAAGGACCTTCAGGACATCCCGGAGAACGTCAAGAACCATCTTGAGATCGTTCCAGTGAAGTGGATTGATCAGGTGCTTGAAGTTGCTTTGGAGTCTCTGCCCCAGCCGCTGGCCGAGGAAGAGGTCCCCAAGGTTGAGGTGAAGACCGAAGCGGCGGCTGCGGCAACCCCGGCTGCGGTATCGACCGAAGTGCTTAAGCACTGAGTCAAAAAAAGTGAAGTGGCGGCCTTGCCAAGCCGCCATTTTTCAACATATACTGCGAGCTTCGGTTGAAACAGCAAGTGCTGATTTGATTGAAAGTCACCGAAAGGTGCAATGCGGGAATAGCTCAGTTGGTAGAGCGCAACCTTGCCAAGGTTGAGGTCGCGAGTTCGAGTCTCGTTTCCCGCTCCAAATTTAAAAGGGAAGCTTCGTGCTTCCCTTTTTGCCAAGTTGGCATCAGCGGTTTCTCAGGTTCAAACGGGGCGCGGTAGCAAAGCGGTTATGCACCGGATTGCAAATCCGTGTAGGTCGGTTCGACTCCGGCCCGCGCCTCCAAAATATCTAGTGGAATCAAGTACTTAACGCCTCGGTCTCCCCGAGGCGTTTTGCATTCCGCGCTTGGAATTGGTAAAAATCGGTCGGTTGCTACTACAACTAGGTAGCTGTGCTACCGCGCGACGGATTCAGTTGGGCGTGTAGGCGAGATACGATCCAGGCCCGTCCAGACTGTCTGCAAACCAATGGCTGTCAACGTTCAGCAACGCGGCGCGCGCTTCCAGCTTCGAGTCACCGACAAGCTGCTGCCGAAGCCGTTCTTCTTCACGTTCGACACCGAGCCTGAAGCTCGTACCTACGGTGCGCAGCTGGCAGCGCTGCTCGCACGGGGCATCGTGCCCCAGGAGCTGCTGGCGGCCGCGCCCAAGGGCGACGATCCTCTGATGATCGAACTGATCAGGGCGTACACCAAAGCCGCCCCGATCACCGCGAGCGACGATGCATTGCTGGGGCACATGCTGGATGAGTTGCTCGGCCTACGGGTCAGCCAGGTCACCTACCAGTGGGCCGACAACTACGTGTTGAAGCTCAAGACGCGCAAGCCGGGCAACCTGGCGCCAGGCTCAATCCGCAAGCGCGTCGGCGTGCTGGGCCGGGTGATGGACTGGCACCTTCGCCGATCGACGCCGGCAGACAAGGTCCCTCCCGCGAACGTGTTCCGCTTGCTCCCTCGCGGCTACAGCAGCTACAGCAAGAACGACGTCGACGCGGCCGAAGCGAGCGGCCTCGAGCCCAAGCGCGACCAGGTGAGGGATCTGCGGTTGCAGCCTGGCCAGGAAGCGTCCGTGCTGGCCGCACTGCAGGGAGTGAAGCGCCCTGACCGAGAGCGACCGCTGCAAGTGGACGCCGAGTTCACGCTGCTGTACCAACTGATTCTGGACACCGGCCTGCGGCTGCGAGAGGCCTATCGGTTGCGGGTGAACCAGGTGGACCTGGTGAAGCGCTTGATCAACGTCGAAGGCACGAAGGGGCACCGAGGGGCAAACAAACCGCGCCAGGTGCCGATCAAGCCTCAGCTCATGCCTTTGCTGACGGCCTGGTGCCGAGGGCGCATTGGGCTGATGTTCCCGACGCTATGGACTGGAAGCGATGAGCCGAAGGAGTTGGCCAGGACGACGTCGCGCTTGTCGGTGCGGTTCGGCGGGCTCTTTCGCTACGCCGAGGTCGACGGCTTCACAGAGCACGACTTGCGTCACGAGGCAACGTGTCGGTGGGTGGAACTGCGCAGCCCACGTGGGGGTTGGATATTCAGCGACATTGAGGTCTGCCGCATCATGGGTTGGACGGACCCGAAGATGATGCTGCGATACGCCAGCCTGCGAGGCGAGGATCTGGCCGCCCGAATGATGGAAGCGGGGTAGTCAGGGAGGCGGCAGAGCAGGGGGAGTGCGCTTCGCCTTGCCGCCTGGCAGCTGTTTCAGCACACCCGACCTGGTGGTTGGCTGGCGCCTCTTGGCGGCCTCTTCGATCGCCAGCTCGTTCAGCCGGCGAGCGAGAGCTTCCGCCGGGAAGCGCCACCCGCCATCACCAAACTTCAGGCCTGGCAGGTCGCCGCTGCGAGCGCGTTCCTCGATCGTGGTCACTGCACAGCCGAGCAGGGTGGCCAGCGCTTCCGCCGTGAAGACGTCGACGGTGTGATTCACGGTTCAGACTCCGAACGATCGCGAGCGCACTGCTCGGCGAATGAGGATGTTCACGCCGACCCCCCTTCCATGCCCATCTGTTCGAGCTTGGCGCCGGCCTTGGCCAGGGCGAGCACCTGGCGCTCGCTCCACTCGGCGGCCGCGATGGCGGTGGGTTCGTCGACCAGCTCGGCGAGCAGCTCCATGACCAGCACGCCTTCTTTGGCCTGCTGGTATTCGGGGCCGCTGTAGCCGACGCGGCCGGTGCGCTCGTAGCGGTCGATCACGGCGTGGATCAGGTCGCCCTGGCGGGCCATCTCGGGTTCGCCGTGACCGATGAGCTGGGCGATGCGGTGGAACGTCATCACCCCGCCTGCGATCTGCCACAGCAGCTGGGGCGTGCCTTCGCCGCGCGCCATGCAATCGAGGTTGGCGTTGTTGGCCAGGCTCAGGTCGTTCAGCGTCGGCGTCGTGAGCTTGGTCGGCGGCGGTGGTGCCGGCGGCTTCGGCCGCAGCCAGGCTGGCATGCGGCCGGGTGTGCTTGCGCGGCTTTGGAGCTGGCGGTGGTGCAGGTTGTTGAGGTGGGCCATGGGGTCAAGCCTCGGTGGTGGCCAGCAGGTCGGCCTGGGCGGGGCACCCGCCGGCAGGGCCGGCGTCGTCGGTCACTTCTTGGCCGGCGTCAGCCGGCTTCGTCTGACTCGATTGGCCCTTGGTCTTTGGCTTTTTCGCGGCCGGCGCAGCGGGGCGTTGGGCCTCGGGCTTCTTTGCGCCAGCGGCAGCCTTCGCATTTTTTGGCGCGTGCGCAGCCGTGGAAGGGGTGGGGGCGTCTTCAGGAACGCCGTAATGCTTCGCCGCAGCCAAGAGGTGTTGAGGCTTGTCGTTGATCCAATAGATTTGCGGGCAGATCGCGTCTTTCACCAGCAGGCAGTCAAGCAGCAGCGCACCCAGTTGGTCGGCGGTGAGCTGGTCAAGTCGCTCGATCAAGGTTTCGGGCTCGTCAACGAAATGCAGCTCGGCCAGCAGGGCGCTGTCTTGATGGTCCAACGCATCGATGAGCGCACTAACGGCGAGCCGCAAGTCGAACGTCGACCGGGGCTGTGCGTCGGCCGCCAGGCGCACGCGGTTCAACAGGTCGCGTCGATGCTTGTTTTCGGCGTCGAGCTTGATGCGGTTGCGCTTGGCTTCTTCTTCGCGTTGTGCCTTCGACTCGGGGCTGTTGTAGTTGCCTCCGCCGTTGTTGGAGGGGGCCTTTTCTTCGGGGGCCTTGATGCCCATTTTTTCCGCGCGAGCTTTCACTTCTTCGAGCTTCACGGCCTCGTGTGTTTTTCCGGTGCGGGGGTCTTGAATGATCACGCGGTTGATCACGGCGCCCATGTGGCCGGCGGCACTGCCTTTCAGTTCTGCCGGCACTTCTTTGATGGGGATGTAGCCGCCCTTCAGCTCACCGTAGGCGCTGACGAGTGAGCGTGCGCGGTTGCCGCCAATGACGACCTTGCCGCCGGCTTCGAGCTTCTTTGCCTCGCGCGCCAGGTGGGCCTTCTTCTTGGTGTCGAAGCAGTCGGGGTCGGTGCAGATGTCTGGACCGGTGTTGCGCAGGTGGCCGTTGAAGTGTTTGCTGCTCTTGGCGTTGCCTGCCACCACGTCATTGAACTCGGGGGCGTTGCCTGACCGCTTGGGGCAGCGCATGCAGTGGCCGGCTTCGGGCACGAGCATTTCGTCTTCGATTGGGAACAGCGCGGTGGCAAGCCCAAGCGTGAAGCGCTCGTTGAGCAAGTCGCGGATCTGCCGGTAGCTTTTGGCGCCACCGTCTTCCAGGCTGTAGTACTTGGCCTTGATGTACCCGAGCGCCTTTTCTTGCAGCTTGTGGCTGCCAACGCGGGCGATCAGCAGGCCCACCTCGCTGCCGATCTCGCCGGCGATGCAGGCCTTGCGCACTGGCGGGCAGAGGGCCAGCAGCTTGAGGCGCGAGTAGACATAGCTGCGGCTCTTGCCTTGTTGTGCGGCGATGAGGTCAGCGGTCAAGTTGTGCTCGTTGATCAGTGCCTGAAAGCCTTCGGCTTCTTCGATGGGGTGCACGTCGACGCGCTGCAGGTTTTCTGAGATCTGCGCGCGCTTGACTTCTTCGTCTGTCATGGAGCGGACCATGCAGGGCGCGGTGGTGGCCCCGGCGAGCAGGGCGGCGCGGAAACGGCGGTGGCCGAAGACGATCTCGTAGCCGGCCATGGCGTCGGGGTCGCCCGCGAAGAGCGCCGGCACCCGTGGGCGCACGAGCAGCGGCTGAAGGATTCGGCCGTGGCCTTTGATGTCTTCGGCCAGTTCAAGCAGCGCAGCGTCGTCGTAAAACGTGCGGGGGTTGGACGGGCTTTCGTGCAGGTCGGCGAGTGGGATCTCAATGATTTGAGTCATGGTCAGCTGCTCCGTGGGGGCGATGAGGTGAAAGAAGTTGGGCGGCCACCTGGGTGGCCGCCCTGAAAGGGGTCAGGCGGCGGGGTGCGCCGCAATGAGGGGAAGGGTTCGGGCGTGCTGCAGCTCGGCGAAGCGCTCAAGGAACGTCCGTCGCCAGTCGTCCCAGGTGTTGCGCTCGCGGGCTTTGAAGTCCCACTCGATGGGCGGGTGGTCGGCCTCGGCGGGCCAGTCGGGGCCACCGGGCGGCAGCAGGCCGTGGCGCTCGGTGATGAGGGCGATGAGGTCGGCGCGGCGGATGAGGTGGCGCGACGACGCGTAAGCCGCCGCGCAGTCGAAGCGGCACATCACCGCGTGCTGGGCGCGACCTTCAACGCGGTGCCAGTGTTCGCCGACCTCGGTTTTCAGCGGCGAACTCATGTCGCCCACGTAGGCTTCGTGCCCGTCGTGCAACAGCCCGGCCATGAGGGCGTGGGGGCTGCGAACGCCGAGGTGCGTCTCCATGATGTAGGCGACGAGCAGGCTGTGTTCGGCCACGCTGTAGGGCCGCACGCAGGCACCGGCGAAGCGGTTGATCTGCGCCAGGTGGTGGCCGATGTCGAGGATGCTGATTGAGCGCTGCTCGATGAAGTCGAACCGGAACGTGATGCCGCTATGGGTGAGGATGCCGCTCATGCCGCTGCCGCCTGCTTGAGTGGTTGGCCGTGTTCGAGCACCTGGCGCATCACCAACTCGGCGGTGCTGAACTCTTGGCGCAGGCCGTAGAACACGAGGCCGGGCCGGTCGCGTTCGGGCGCAGGGGGCAGGTCTTCGGCGAGCTGCTGCGAAAGCTGGCGCAGGTCGATCACGAGCGGGCCTTGGCCTTCGCGGGTGACGTTGACGGCGCGTTTAAACAGGCTGGGCACGCCGTTGTCGATCACGGGCATCAGGCTGATGTGCGTGCCGTCTTTGAACATCACCTCGTGGCGCTGGGTGCCGACTGAAATGCGGTGGCTGAGGGCAGGGTGAATCATGGAGCGGGCTCCGGTTGCGGCTGGGTAAGCAGGCCATCGGTCAAGAATTCGGTGAGATCGGCGGGCGCGAAGCCGTCGCACTGCACGAGGCGCAGCACGCCTTTGCCGTCGTGCTTTGCGAAGGTGATGCCCCGGCCGAGCAGCAGCACGCCACTGCCGGCCGTCAGCTGCTGGGCGATGCGGGTGAACAGTTCGCGCTGCTCGGGTGCGGCGTGGAAGACCGCCAGGAAGGCCAGCGCGTCTTGGGGTTGCAGCACCAGCAGGTGGATGTGTGCGCTGCCGTCGGTAGACGTGCGCACCTCGGCGGGCCGCAGCAACTGGCCCACAACGCTGAGCTTGAGCGTGGGCACGCTTGTGGCCACGGGCGCGGCCGGCCGGGTGAGGGTTGCGGCCGTCATGCCAAGCCACCAGCGCGCAGGCCCATGTGCAAGGCGACGTACATGCCGGCGCCGCCGAGCAACACGCCGAACATCAGGCCCCACCACCAGCCCTCGCTGAAGCCCTGACGGGCGCCCTTCTCGAAGCCCTTTTCCCGGGCGATGCGCAGTTCGGCGGCGTGGCGGTGGTGCTGGTTGAAGTTGTCTTGCACGCGCTGGGCAGCACGCTGGGCTTCGGCGCTCGGGTTGGGAATGGGGCGGGGCTGCTTGCGCAGCGGGTGCGGCGGGTGCTCGATGAGACTCAGCTCGGTGTCAAGCTGTAGACGCGTGTCGGCGAATTCAGGCATGGGGTAGCTCCGTTGGTTTGGCTGGGGGCGTGCAGACGCCTGGACATGGGGCGGTGGTCGGTGTCAGGGCAGGGGTTCGTTTAGCGACCCGAGCACGCAGAGCGCGAACACGGCCAACATGACGAGGGGCCAGCGAACACGCGGGTTGCGTGCGGCCCAGCGTTCAAGCGGTGTGGGGCTCTCGAACATGGTCAAAGCCCCCGCTCGGTGGGTGAGTGCTCGGGTGCCGTGGCGGCGTGCGCGTGGCTGATGGCGCCGAAGACAGCCAGCACCAAGGCCAAGAGGGCAAAACGTGTGAGGCTCATGCCGTGCTCCAGAAGACCACCGCGCCTCGCGCCAGTGGCGTGAAGGATCAAAGGATCAAACGGGCAATCTGCGGACGAAGCGCGCGAGGCCCTTGGCGCTCTTGTGGGTGCCGTTCTGGCCGCCGTAGCCGAAGCTCTGCACCCAGGCGAAGTCGGGGACGTCGGCGTGCTGCGTGCTGGCCCAGTGCCATTCGGGAGCGCACAACGAAGGCGCGTTGGCGACGATCAACGCTGCCTCTGCTTGCGTTGTCATGCTGAAGTCGCGGTGGCCGTCGGCCTCGATGGTTTCAGCGAACGCCATGCAGCCCGCCCAGTCGAGCCGGCCTTCGGGGCGGGCGTCGGTGAGGATCAGGTGTTGGTCGGGCTGACCTTCGGCCACGCTGGGCGTGATGCCGATGTAGATGCCGCCTTGGCCGGGCCAGGGCTGGCCGATGAGGGGCGGGGTGAGCTTCTGCGCGGCGCGGAGGGCCTGCAGCAAGTCGGGTGCGCCGATTTCCGCGTGCTCAGGGCCGAGCAACGCGGTGATGAGGGATTCAGCGGCTTGTAGGGTGGATTTGAGGGTCTGCATCTTCGCTCCAGCAGCCCGGGATGGGCTGATGGGAGCGAAGTACACCAAATGGTATTGATCGTGTCAATACCATTTGGTATAAATTTCTAGTGTGTCATCACTGATTCGGTCGCATGGTCGCCATTCATTGGCGCCCTGATTTGGCTACTGCGTCGTTGTGAGCAGCTTCTTGAAGTCTTGATGAGTCACGGCCTTGAGTAGAAGGTTCTGTACGGCCCCCATCGCGGCTTGCGCTGCTTGGCCGCAAGCTACAGCGCCGTCGATACTCGTCACAAACGAGTATCGGTCTGTCACACCTACAACGGCTCCGTCCGATGACTTCAGGGTGAGGGTCAGTGTCCAGTCGCCTGATGTGGTGCTGAAGTCCGCATGGGTCAGAGTGCCGCTCAGACTGTTGGCTGATGTGGATGCGTAGATCTCGGCCATTGCTAGCTCGGAAACCAAGGCCTTGCGAATGTAGTCAGAGAAGCTCTCACCGTCTGGGGTCCTGATGGCCGGGCCAATGCCGCGACACATGATCTCGTTGCCCGACGATGCGGCTGCCGCCGCTGCGGTTCTGGCGTTTGCCCTGGCCACAGCCGTGGACATACCGGAGATTCTCTCGGGGTTCGTCGGGGCAACGCTGGTCGCTGCAAATGGCCCCACATTCACTGTAAGGGGTCGGTATTTTCTGAGTTCCACCACGGTGTCGGTTGAAACCGTGTACCTGGGTATTGCGAGTGTCTGGCAGCCACTCAATGCAGCGAGTGCGCAACAGAATATGAGTGACTTCATCTTCTCTGCCGGATGGTGGTTGTGCATCAAGAGGGCTTTCGGGGGCTGCGCAAGTCTGCTGGGTCGCGCCCGTCATCGGAGATGTATTGCGCGAGCTTCTCTGCGACTCCGATGGAGTTTTGTCGTTCGAGTTTGAAGCGGAAGAACTCCAAAGCCTCACGCCTCGCCTCTGGGCCTAGTGTCTTCAATGCTTCCGCCACGACAAGCGTGAGCTTCCCTTCGTCCTGAGGCTTTTCGTTTGGCGGGGGTACTTCGTCGTCTCGATCTAACCAGCCCCTCGGTAGGCTCAGGGCGTCCTCAATCTTTCGAGCTGTTTTCTCGCCGAATGACTTCTTTGAGTTGCTGAGAAGGTTCGGCCAGTAAGAGTAGGTGCCCCCGTCCTCACCCATGGCCGAGTGAAGGTCTGCCGGCTTCCAGCTGCGGGCCTTGCATAGGCGGTTTAGGTTCACTCGTCTGATAGCTGCTTCGTCACTCATTGAGTAAGTAGACGAAAGTCGGTACACCGAACGGTATTGCAATTCATATACCATTTGGTATAGCATTCCGGCATGAAGCTTTCCATGTTCTTAAGGCCGCTTGACGCGGACAAGCGCGAGCGCTTGGCTCTCGATGCCGGCACGACATCCGCTCATCTGCGGAATGTCGCATTCAGCAGCAAACCTTGCGGGATTCACCTGGCGGTGGGCTTGGAAAGCCTCACCGACCGTGCCGTTCGCCGCTGGGATCTGCGCCCCGACGACTGGCACCGCATCTGGCCCGAGCTGATCGGCGCCGAGGGTGCGCCCGGCCTGCCCGCCGCTGAGGCTGCGGAGGTGCGCGATGCTGCTTAAAAGCGTTTGGGTATACGAATGGGCTGAACTGGACCGCCTGCAGGCAGGGGGTGCGGCTGAGCTTGCCCCGATCTCGCTGTATGCGCGCATCGGCCACATGTTGCCGGCGATCAACTCGCCGGCAGTTCGTCCAGCAGCGACAGCACGCGGTCGAAGGCGGCTTGCTGGGCATGCAGTGACGAATCGTCTGCGCTGCGGCTGTGAGCGAGCCCGGCAGCCATGGTCTGCTCGCTCAGGCGTTGGACGTTGTGCCTCAACGCGGTGCGGGCGGGGGCGTTCATGGCGATGAATGAGGCGGCCAGCACAACGCGGTACGCCATGAGGTCGGCCCGCATGTTGAGCATGGCTTTGCGTTGTGTCTCTACTTGTTCTGCCAATTGCTCGATGTCCATGGGTGTCCCTGCCGTGGAGGCAAATGTTGTGGAAAGCGAATGCTGCCACGGCAGGGTGCCCGCCTTTGGTCGTGCGCGTCATCACCGCCGCTCACTGCGTCAAAGAAAAGCCCGTGGGCCGCGCATAGCGCGAGCTGCCCACGTAGTCGATCCAGATTTCGATCTTCAAATCTTCCGGGCTCAGCCACTCATAGATGCGCATGCGCACGCCCCATGCGCTGCTGCTGCTGAGATAGATCACGTCGCCCACGTTCGGCAACGGAACTACTGCGGGCACGTAGTGCGGCGCACGGCGCCGAACCGGCAGGTGGGCCTCTTGGTCGTCTGGCACGCAGTAGTGAATGGTGATGTTCATACGTCCTCTCCCCGTCGCCCTTTTGGGCGTTTTGTTGGTGTCGCTTTTGTTTGCAAGCGAGGGGATTTGATGACGCGGTTTGGTAGCCATGGCCGATTGTTTGGCGCAGCGCCAAGTTCGGTCCATCACAACAACACAAGGGCATTGCGATGATCATGAACGTGCTAGACGCGCTATTCCATACCGTGCATGACCACCCGGGTGGTGCTGAGGCGTTGGCGCCTCGCTTGGGCAAGCGGGGCACGTCGCTTTGCCATGAGGTGCGCCCGCCGAAGGGCAGCACCGCCAAGGCGGGGTTGCTCGATGCGATGAAGATCATGAGCATCACGGGCGACCACCGGGCCTACCACGCGATGGGCTCGGAGTTGGGCTATGTGTCGGTGCCAATGCCGCACCTTGATGATGCCCACGAGGACACGATGGCGCAGCTTGCAGTGCTTGCACGCGAGTTCGGCGAGGTGATGCACGAGGTGGCCGTGGGTGGTGCTGATTCGGTGATCACCGACAACGAGTTGGCCCGCCTGCAACGCCAGTGGGGCGAGCTGGTGCGTGCCGGCACTGTGCTGCTTGCGACATGGACCGCAAAGAACGCGGTGGGCAAGCCCGAGGCCGCAATGGCTGGGGGTGAGGCATGAGGGGCCTTAGTCGCAAGCCGGTGCTGGTGCCGCAGCCGGGCACGCGCTACACGCTGTTTGCCACGGGCAACGTGGTGCAGGTGCAGGCGCTCAAAGGCGATCACGAAGAGGTGACTTGCCGTTATGTGATTGACGACGTGGTGACGTGCGTGCCGGCCAAAGTGGTGGGCTTCAGTCTCTACTGGTTCACTTGGAACGCTGGGGCTGTTGTGGCCCCCGCTCGGCCGCTGTGAGGCCACGCGGTGAGATCCGCGAGGCGCTGTTGAGCAGTGCCGAGGCGATAGCGCGCGAGCAAGCGCAGCAGAGCGTCGAGCCGACCGGGCTGACGTGGCGCGAGATGGCGGTGCGGGCCAAGGTGGGCCTTGAGCTGGGCTGCACGACCGCAAAGAACATGGCCCGCGCTGGCGAGCTGGTGGCGGTGGGTGAACGGAGTGAGCCGGGTGTGAACCGGCCGATGCGCCTGTACCTGCCGGCCTCGGCGCTTGCCAACTCAGCGGCCCAGGCGAACACCTGGGCCGCTTTCCCCTGACAGCCGCGCGCGACGCGACGGCAAACAAAAAAACGGGGCACAAATGGATGGATGGAGACAGGGGCACGCAGCCCGTTGGCTGAATGCCGCCCGCATGGCGGCAAGGGGTGCGCGTGGCAGGTGAACGCGAACTGATCGACTTTGCCGACCTGGCCGCCGCGCTGCTGCAGCGGGCCGACACGCTGGTGCCGCAATGGCTGCCGGGTGGTGCGATCCGGGGCCATGAGTACGTGTGCAGCGACCTCGGCGGCGGCGAGGGTGGAAGCTGCAGCGTCAACCTGACAACGGGCAAGTGGGCCGATTTTGGCGGTGATGCCGGCGACTCGGGCGGCGACTTGATCAGCCTGTATGCGGCCATACACAACCTGAATCAAGGCCAGGCTGCCCGCCAGTTGATGGCTGACCTGGGTT
Source organism: Rhizobacter sp. (assembly GCA_043727255.1). GTDB lineage: Bacteria > Pseudomonadota > Gammaproteobacteria > Burkholderiales > Burkholderiaceae_C > Rhizobacter. The sequence goes on from JAYSYW010000213.1 coordinate 35,223, forward strand.
GGCAACGGGGGCCATCTGCCGCCCCAGCGCGCCGAGTGCAGACGCCTGCACGCGCAGCCGATGCTGAGCCGCCTGACGACTTGCCGCCGGCGGAAGATGAGCCTGGGCATGTTGGATCGCCAGACACTGTTGCCGGTGGCGATGGCGATGATTCAACCACCCCATCGAGCACCGACAAGCCGAAGAAGAAGTGGGTACCGGTTGTGCCGGTGCCTGCGTCAGCCAAGCCTTGCGACTTCTGGCATTGGCACTACACCCGCGATGCGTTGCAGGGGTCGTGGGAGTACCGGTTCAACGACGCGTTGTATGGCTACGTGGCACGCTTTGCAACGAGCGACGGGGGCAAAGAGATCTTGCCTTACCTGTGGTGCGTGGATGAGTCGGACGGCCGGGGCACGATGCGATGGCACACGCGCCAGTGGGATGTGCCGCGCCCGTTGTATGTGCCTGCCACGCTGCTGAGCGAAGACCCGGCCACTGTGCCTGTGGTGCTGGTCGAGGGGGAGAAGTGCGCCCTGGCCGGCCTGCAGCTGCTGGGGCATGAATTCGACTTTGTGAGCTGGCCAGGTGGTGGCAATGCCTGGGCAAAGGCGAATTGGGCATGGTTGAAGGGCCGCACGGTCTACCTGTGGGCTGATTGCGACTCGAAGCACAAGAAGCTGACGCGTGAGCAGCGTGATGCGGGAGTTGACCCCGCCACGCAGCCGCTGCTCGATGAGCCCATGCAGCCAGGCGTGAAGGCCATGCGCAACATCGGCAACGTGTTGGCGGCTGAGCACGGGTGCACGGTGTTGTGGTGCCCTGTGCCCAAGCCGGGCAATGTGGCGGACGGGTGGGACCTGGCCGACGCGATAGGGCAGGGCTGGGGCGCTGAGGAGGTGCGCGCGTTCATTCGCGGCGCGAAGACCTTTGTGCCCGTTGATGCGGCGGTGCGCGCTGCTGCTGCCGTTTCAACCCCTTCCAGGGCTGGCGCAGACCCCGATGAGGTGGATGAGGCTTGGCGCGGCAAGCTGCTTTGCACGGCCAAGGGCTCAACGCTGGCGGTGCGCGACAACATCGTTCTGGCAATCGACGGCATCCCTGAAAAGGGCATGCCGGGCATTGCCGAGGCGCAGGGTGTGATTGCATACAACGAGTTCACCAACGACGTCGTGAAGCTCAAGCCGTCACCCTGGGGCACGGCCGCTGGGGTGTGGGAGGAAAACGACGAGTTGGAGTTGGGCAACTGGCTGACCCGTGAGCACTTCTTGCCCAGCATGTCGCGCAACACGCTGGAAGAGGCGGTGTTGATGATTGCGCGGCGCCACCATTACCACCCGGTGCGTGAGCGGCTTGAGGCGCTGCGTGGCAAGTGGGACGGTGAGAAGCGCTTGTATCGCTGGGTCGAGCGGGCATGCCTGAAGCCCGATGAAGCCGATGGTGATGGGCCGTTGCGCGCCTACCTTGAGCGTGTGGGCACGTGGTTCGTGATGGCGATGTGCGCGCGTGTGTTGCCTGAGAAGCGCAAGGGCAGCCAGATCGTGTGCGGGCCGGGAACAAAGTTCGACTGCATGGTGATCTTTGAGGGCGAGCAGGGTGTTGGCAAGAGCACGCTGGCCAGCATCTTGGGTGGGGAGTACTACGCCGATACGGGCTTGGTACTGGGCGAGAAAGACAGCTACCAAAACCTGCAGGGCGTGCACGTGTACGAGTGGGGTGAGCTGGACTCGCTCAACAAGGCCGAGGTGTCAAAGGTCAAGTCTTTCATCTCATCGACGAAGGACCGGTTTCGCGCGAGCTTCGATCGGCGGCCGAAGAATTACCCGCGTCAGGTCGTGTTCATTGGCACGACGAATGAAGACCACTACCTGACCGACCCGACCGGGAACCGGCGCTTCTGGCCTGTGCGTGTGTCGCGGCAGATCGACGTGGCTTGGTTGCGCGAGAACATCGACCAGATGTTTGCTGAGGCTCTGGTGTACGTGGATGCCGGCGAGCGGTTCTTCCCGACGCAGAAAGAGCAGCGTGAGCTGTTCGACCCACAGCAGCAACAGCGCACGGTTGAAAACGCCATTGAGTCGGCGATTCAGCGTTACCTGTATGACGAGAACCAGAAGCTGACGATGGGCGGCGAGAACGGCTCGCTGGTCAGCAAGATCACGCTTTCTGAACTGCTGGGCCGCATTGGCTTTGCGCTGGACAAGCAAACAACGGTGGTGGTGAAGCAAGCGGCGGCAGCAATGCGCCGGCTCGGCTGGCAGGTTGGAGGCCGCTCAGCGGCCCCAGGCCGGCCGCGTGAGTACCACCGCCCCAAGGTGTTGCCTGTTGATCCTGCTGACGGGGCTGGCGGCAGCAATTCATCAACGCACCACGACGCGGGTGCACCAACAGACGAGGCCAACGATGGTTGCCCGTTCTGACCAGAGATCGCGCGGCGGCGCGGAAAAGGTCGGGGCAGCCAAGGCCGCGCCTATGTAGTGCCGTTGCGACCAGGCGCGCCTGGCTGTCCACGTGTCCACGTGTTTGCTGTGATTGCTACAGCCTTGTTCAAACCACAAGGCAAGGTATCAGGGCGGAGCTGTGTGCAGGGGCGGCCAGGTGTCCACCAGAAGCGCAGGCAGGCATGAGCGAGGGTGCACCTGCACCCGCACGTGTGAGTGAGTCCCTTACCCACAGGTCTCAATAGAAAGTGATGGACAGATGGACAAGGCAAAAGCGGTGCAGAGTTGGGATTGGCTTCCAGACGCCATGCCCGGGGTGGCTCGGTTGTTCGCTGAGCGGCGGGCAAAGGATGGCAAGGCGCACACCGACGAGTGTTGGCGCCGAGGCGTCAAGCGGCTTGAGCCGGGCTGGTTCTTCGCCCGCGAGGGCGCGGTGGCATTGGGCACGCCATGGGACCACCCGGACCTCGTGAACTTTGCAGCGGCACAGGTCACATCGACGCAGGCCTTGTTGGTGCTGCGTGACCCGGAGGCCACCAATGGCGCGGGTTGAGTTCGTTGAGCAGCGGCTGAACAACTGGGCGATGTGGAAGCTGCGAGGCGGCAGCATCCTCGGGTATGCGGGCGTGGACCTGTCCAAGGCCGGCCAGGCGCGCGACCCCTATGCAGAGGTGCCTGTTCCCATCAACGATGTGGAGGCCAGCGAGACAGACGATGCGGTGTTGCGCCTGCCGCGTGATCTGTTGGCGACGGTGTTGGAGTACTACCTGGGCAAGGGTGGGTTGGCTGAGAAGTGCGCCCGCCTGTGCTGTGCCAAGGCCACGCTGATGGCGCGCATCGAACGTGCCCAGCGGGTGCTGGCTGACCACTTCCATGCGCAGATCGCCAAGCGTGAGGCGGAGCGGTTGAGGGTCGAGGCGTTGCAGCGCAGCAGCGTGAGGTGAAACGAAAGGGTTTTACACCTTAGACCAAACCAGTACATTTCAGGCAAGCTGGATTTTGGTGTGTTCGCACCGACATTCGGCCTCAACGCCCGACCGACTCAACACCGGCCGGGCGTTGTCGTTTGTGGGTTCGTTTTGTCTCCATCCTCCTCAAGGATTAAGCCCAGCGGGTTGCCTCGCTGGGCTTCTTTTTGCCTATGCCACAAGCCGCGCCGAAGCCGTGCACGCACGTGGGGTGCGGGGCGTTGGTGCGTGATGGGTCGAGTCGGTGCGGTGCTCACCCGCGACGTGAGAACAAGTTCGCCGACAAGAGGCGAGGAAGCCGGCACGAGCGCGGCTATGGCACGGCTTGGGACAAGTTGCGCCGCGAGGTGATGGACCGCGACTTCGGCCTGTGTCAGCCGTGCCTGCGTGAAGACAGGGTGCGGGCGGGTAGGGCGGTGGACCACATCGTGTCGAAGGGTGAAGGCGGAACCGACGACCTGGTCAACCTCCAGTGCATCTGCGGGCCGTGCCACCAGGCGAAGACCCAGGACGAAGCAGCGCGGGCACGGGGCCGGTCGAGCGGGAGGTAGGGGGGTCTCGATCTTTGGGGCCTATGGCTTCTGGACCGGACTCATAACCCTTTTTTTGCGCGCGCAGGTTTCGGGGGGTGGGGGGTAACTTGAGGAGTGGAATATGGGTGCACGTGGACCAGCGGCCAAGCCGCCTGAACTGAAAGTTCTGGAAGGAAACCGCGGCGGGCGCGCGATTGACCTGACCACGATGTTCCGGCCTGAGGTGGGTGCACCGCCAATGCCTCGTGATCTGAGCCGCGAAGGCAAGAAGGCCTGGAAGCGCCTGGTGCCCGAGCTGCTTCGCTACAACCTGGTGTCGAAGGTCGATGCCGATTCGCTCGAAGACCTCTGCGAGACCATCGGGCTGATCAAGGTGCTGCGCCGTGCGATCAACGCGAAGCAGGAGCTGCTGCTGAGCAGGAACGAGGACCCTGCTGGCGCTGTCGAAGCACAGACGCCGAAGGGCATGCGCATCCAGTCGCCCACGTATCAAGCGCTGAACCGCGAGCGCGAGAAGCTGCGCAGCTGGCTCGCCGAGTTCGGGCTGACGCCGGCTCAGCGCGCACGCGTGACGACCGCCATCCGGGTGCAAGCTGATCTGTTCGACGTGAACAAGGGCGGCGGCCCCGGTGCACCTCGCCCAGACCCGGCCGAGGCCAAGGGCTTCGCCGACTTCTGAGGGTGGCAACGTATTTCGAACGCGCTCGGGGCTACGCCGAGCGCGTGGTCAGTGGCGCCGAAGTGGCGGGCAAGTTCGAGCGCCTGGCCTGCAAGCGGTTCCTTGACGACCTCGATGTGCGTCAGGGCACAGAGGCATTTCCGTATCGGTTCGACGAAGCAATGGGCGCCAGAGCCTGCCGCTTCGTTGACCTGATGCCGCACATCAAAGGCGAGTGGGCCAAGCCGATCTACATGGACGGCCGGCTGCAGTACGCAAAGCTCAACCAGGAAGACTGGCAAGTGTTCAAGACCATCAACCTTTTCGGCTGGGTGCACCGCCTGACCGGCCTGCGGCGTTTCCGCCGCGCGTACGAAGAGGTGGCACGGAAGAACGCCAAATCGACATGGGCCGCCGCGCTGCTGCTGCTGCTGGTGGCGGCCGACGGCGAGCCCGGCGCCCAGGGGTACAGCGCGGCCACGACGGGTGAGCAAGCCCGCGAGGTGTTCGACGTGGCCCGCAACATGGCCGACCGCGAACCCGAGTTCAAGGCCCGCTTCGGCGTCGATGTCGGCAAGCACGACATCACCATCCCCAGCACGGCCAGCGGTGCCAAGCCGCTGAACGCCGAAGGGTCGACGCTTGATGGTCTGAACGTCCACGTCGCCGTGATCGACGAGCTGCACGCGCACAAGACGCGTGCGCTGTTCGACGTGATCGACAGCGCCACGGGCGCCCGCAGCCAGCCGTTGATCCTGATGATCACGACGGCCGGATCTGACCGCAGCGGCATCTGCTACGAGCAGCGCGACTACACCGTCAAGGTGCTGGAACGCACCATCGAAGACGAGACCTGGTTCGGGATCATCTTCACGCTCGACGAAGGCGACCTGTGGCATGACTCGGCCGTCTGGCGCAAGAGCAACCCGAACCTCGGCGTGAGCGTCAAGGAAGACGACATGCAGGCCGCCTGCCGCAAGGCGCTGTCCACGCCGAGCGCGCAAGCGAACTTCCTCACGAAGCGCATGAACATCTGGGTCAACAGCGACAGCGCCTGGATGGACATGCAGGCCTGGGACCGCTGCGCAGACCGCACGCTGACGGTCGAGCGCGTTGCGCACCTTGTTTGCATCGCCGCGCTTGACCTGGCCAGCAAGGTGGACGTCGCCGCGAAGGTGAACATCTTCCGCGACCGCGACGCCGACCACTACTACGTGATCCCGACGTTCTGGCTGCCCGAGCGCGCAGTCGAGCAGGGCCGAAACAGCCAGTACGACGGCTGGCGCCGATCCGGTCACCTCGAGGTGACCGACGGTGACGTGATCGACTTTGGCGCCATCAAGGCCTCTATCTCCGCCGACCTGGTGGCGCTGCAGATGGCGGAGCTTCCCTATGACCCGTGGCAGGCCACGCAGCTCGCTCAAGAGATGCAGGCCGAAGGCGCGCCGATGGTCGAGTACCGCCAGACGGTGCAGAACATGAGCGAGCCGATGAAGCAGCTTGAAGCGCTGGTGCTGCTGGGCAAGCTCACCCACAACGGCAACCCGATGATGACCTGGATGATGAGCAACGTCGTGTGCCACCGCGACGCGAAGGACAACATCTACCCGCGCAAGGAGCGCGACGAGAACAAGATCGACGGCCCCGTGGCCGCGATCATGGCCCTCGGTCGGTTCGTCGCCGGTGCCCAGGTCGAAGAGAAGTCCTTCTGGGAAACGACCTGATGAAGCTCAAACCCCACATCGCTGACGCCGCGAACGCGCTCGCCACCTGGCTGCCCGACGCCCTGCTGGCCGGTGGCGCGGTGTCGATTGCCTACGGCGCCGGCCTGATCCATCTGCCGGCCGGCTTCATCGTTGGCGGCTTGATGGCCGTGGCCTTCGGCTGGTTGCTGTCACGAGGCAACAAGTAATGGGGTTCCTTGCGCGTGCAGTGGCGGAACGCAAGACCGGCAATGTCTATGACCGCTGGATCGAAATGCTCGGCGGCGTCAACAGATCGAAGGCCGGCCCGAGCGTCAACCTCACGACGGCATTCCGTGTGTCCGCTGCGTTCGCCTGCATGCGTGTCATCTCGCAAGGCTTGGCGCAGGTGCCTTTCAAGCTGCATCGGGTTGTCCAGACGTCTGGACTGCCAAAGATCACCGCTGCACGCGAGCATCCGCTCTATGACGTTGTTTCAGTGCGGCCCAACGCCTGGCAGACCTCTTTCGAGTTCCGCGAAACGATGGGCCTGCACGCGTGCCTGGGCAACGCTTACGCGTTTAAGAACCTGTACCGGGGACACGCGGGGGAGTTGATCCTGCTGAACCCGGCGCAAGTGTCGGCCAAGCAAAACGAAGACTGGTCAACCACGTACAAGGTGACCGGCAAGTCGGGCGAGGTACGGGAGATTTCGGCCGACCTGATCTGGCATGTGCGCGGCCCTTCGTGGGACGGCTTCATGGGGCTAGACACGCTCAACCTCGCGAAGGAAGCGCTTGGCTTGTCGATCGCGCTGGAGGAAAGCCATGCGCTGCTCCACGCCAACGGGGTCAGTCCGTCGGGAATTTATTCGGTTGAGAGCACGCTAAACCCGCAGCAGCACGCCGACTTGGTCAAGTGGCTCAAGAGCGAAGCTGGTGTCGCGAACTCTGGCAGAGCAATGGTGCTCGACCGCGGCGCCAAGTGGCTGTCTACCGCGATGAACGGCGTCGATTCGCAGCACAAGGAAACGCGCGATCACCAGATCACCGAGGTCTGCCGGTTCTGGGGGGTGTTGCCAATCATGATCGGCCACACCGGCGACAAGGCCAGCACCTACGCCAGCGCTGAAGCAATGTTCACGGCGCACAAGGTGCACACGCTCGACCCTTGGTTCACGCGCATCCAGGAGTCGGCTGACGTGAATCTGCTGACTGCCGCTGAACGCAGGGGCGGGTACTACTTCAAGTTCAACGCCAACGGCTTGCTGCGAGGGTCTTCAACCGACCGATCAGCGTACTACGCCAAGGCCTTGGGCTCCGGGGGCTCTCCAGCCTGGATGAGTCAAGACGAAGTCCGCGCCCTTGAAGAGCTAGACCCGATGG
>JAYSYW010000214.1:0-22961 GCA_043727255.1 Rhizobacter sp.
GTGACGGCCACCGCCGTCTTGGGCACCAGCGTGTACGGGCGCTTCAGGTAGTGGTAGCCATAGAGCGGCTCATACACCTGGTAGGTGATGGGCGTTTCGTTGTTGGCGTATGAAGCGGTTGGGTCCAGGTAGCGCGGCGAACGTTCTTGGAAGGCGCTGAACAAGGTGTTGGTGGCCGCGCTGCCGGCAGGGTGCGGGCTGTTGTTGCAGCCGGCCGTGGCGACCAGCCACAACAGAGCGCAGCACAAGCCGATCAGGCGCATGGCGATGAGCTTCTGTGCGGCCGTTGGCGACGATCAAACGATCAGGCGTGGTGGTGATCGTGGCCGTCATCATGGCCATGGTCGTGGTGTGCGTGCCCGACGTCCCAGCCGATGAAGGCGTCACGCCCTTGCACCGCGAGCGTGACCTTGCGGCCCACCGGCAGGCACAGCTTGGTGGGCACATGGCCGAAGGGCAAGCCGGTCAGGATGGGTGTTTTCGTGACCGAGCGCAGGTACTCGATGGCCGTCTTGAGGGTGTAGCCCCGGTCGAGCGGCGACTTCTTGAAGTCGGTGAACCCACCCAGCAGCACCGCCTTCTGGCGGTCCAGCACACCGGCCTGGTGAAGCTGCAGCAACTGGCGTTCGATGCGGTACGGGTGCTCGTTCACGTCTTCCAGGAACAGCACGCCGCCCTTCACCTTGGGCCAGTGCGGCGTACCCAGCAGCGAGTTCACAACTGTCAGGTTGCCGCCCCACAACACGCCCTTCACATCGAGCCCGTCGAAGCCTTCGGTGGTGCGAAAGCCCACGGCTTCCAGCACGCCGGTCATCGCTTCAACGAAGACTTCAGGCGTGATCTCGTCCAGCGCTTCGCCGCCGAAATCGCCACACGCCATTGGCCCAGCCCAGCTCTCGGCCTGGGTGTGGGCCAAAAGGCCCAGTTGCAGCGCGGTCATGTCGCTGCAGCCCACCCAGCGGGTGCCGTGCTTCACGCTCGAAGCCAGCAGCTTCCAGTCGATGCGGTCGAGCAAGCGCGTGAGGCCGTAGCCACCCCGGGTGGCCAGCGCCACCGATGGGCGCTGCTTGGCAATGCGGTGCAAGGCGGCGAGGCGGGTGTCGTCGTCGCCCGCGAAGCGCTGGTGTTTGGCCAGGGCCGACTCGTCGATGCTGACCGTGAAGCCCAGCTTCGTGAGTTGCTTGGTGGCACGTTTCAGGGGCGCGGCTTGCGGCAGCAAGCCGGCCGGGGAAAACAGGGTCAACGAGGTCATGAAGGCAGGCCGGAAGGAGGTGGGTCGACTTCAACCGCTTCCCCGGTGGGGATGGTCTCGTCGTCGGATTCTGTGAGGGAGGGTTCGGCCGCAGCAACTTCTGCTTCGGGCGGGGGGCCACGGCGGCGACGAAAGAGCGCGCGGCGTTCGGCGAAAAAGTCGCGCAGCACCTGGCCGCAGTCTTCGGCCAGCACACCGCCTTCGACCTGCGTGTGGTGGTTGAGCTGGGTTTGCGCAAACAGGTTGATCACCGAGCCGGCCGCGCCGGTCTTGGGGTCGGTGGCGCCGAACACCACCCGCTTGAAACGGGCGTGCATCAGCGCCATGGCGCACATGGCGCAGGGCTCAAGCGTCACGTACAGCTCGCACTCGGGCAGGCGGTAGTTGCCCAGCAGGTTGGCGGCATGGCGCAGTGCCACGATCTCGGCATGGGCGGTGGGGTCGTGTTCGGTGATGGGCCGGTTGTAGCCGGTGGCAATCACCTGGCCAGCACGCACGATCACCGCGCCCACCGGCACCTCGCCCACCAGCCACGCGTTGTGCGCCTGGTCGAGCGCAATGCGCATCGCGTTTTCGTCTGCGGGGGATGTCATGTGTGAACGGCGGAAGTCATCGGTCGATATTTTCCCGGCTGGCCGCTTGCTCGAAGGCGCGGGCCATGTCGCTGCGCACCTGGTCCTGGATTTGCTGCGGCTGCCCGCCCACCATGTTGCTGGTTTGACCCACTGGACCAGCCGGCCGCGTGGCCTTGAATTGCTTGCTGACCAGCACGCCCACCACGGCCAACACCACCAAAAGCGACACGATGCTGAACAGGGCTTTCATCTCGATCCTCGTGAACTTGAACGCAGCGCGCTGCAGCTTGTGCCTCTGAGGGTAAGCCCCCGCAGAGACCCCCGGGGCAGAGGGCAGAGCGATTTTGGATTAACTGCCTCGATGCGATTGATCTGATGGCATGAAGCGCAACACAGCGAGGTTCAGGGTGACATTGCCCTGGGCGTCCAGCGCCACCGTTCGATCGCCGCCAAGTGAATTGTCAAGGCTCGTGGTTATAGACGGGCGGCCTCAAATCTGAAGCGCAACACCCAGTTCAATGAACCTTGAACTCCGCGTTGAATGTCCTTCTTTGTTTCTTGCTCATGTGTCCCGTTCAGGTGGATTCCACCTGAACGGTGTCCGTAGGTCACGCCCGATGATGGGGACGACCAGCCGGACTCGATGTCCTGGAGAAGACGCTCCCAGAAATGATCATCATTCTTTTGAGTCACATGCCCCCCCCCCTGTAGGCCGCCCGGAAATCCATCTATGCGGCGGCATCTACAGGGTCTCGATAGACCAATCTAAAGGCCATCCAAAGCCAAGTACCTGCCCGCCTGTTGCTGGCTCGAAGGCTCGCCCGGCGAATGCCCGCCCTCGCCTTTTGGCGCCTTATGCTGCTGGGCGATGCAAGACTCCCTTTTTTCAGACGGCGACATTCGCGTGCCGGAACCCACCCCTGCCGCGCCGAAACGCCGATCTTCCACAGGCGAAAAGGTGCGCCCGCAGCCACCCGCCGAAGCGCACATCGCCCTGGCGCATGAACTGCCCGCGCGGCTGCGGCTGGGCACCTCGTCTTGGACGTACCCCGGCTGGGCCGGCCAGGTTTGGGAAGGCGACTACAGCGACTCGGTGCTGTCCAAGCACGGCCTCAGCGCCTACGCACACCACCCGCTGTTTCGCACCGTCAGCCTTGACCGCGCGTTCTACCGGGCGCTGTCAGCGGTGCAATACGCCCACTGCGCGGCGCAGGTGCCCGACGACTTCAGGTTCGTTGTGAAGGCGCCGTTGGCCGTGACTGATGCCACGGTGCGCGCCGAAAACGGCCGGGGCGTGCAAGCCAACCCGGTGTTTTTGAACCCCGAACTCGCGCTGCATGAATTCGTACAGCCCGCGCTCGATGGCTTGGGCCACAAGCTCGGTGCGCTGGTGTTCCAGCTCAGCCCCCTGCCCTTGCCGATGCTGGCGCACCTGCCCGAGGTGCTGGAACGGCTGCGAACGATGTTGTTGGCGCTGCCGGTGACGCAGACCATCGCGCCCGACGCCGTGGTGGCCGTGGAAGTGCGCGACCCGGAGTTCCTGACGCCCGCCTTCGCGGGTGTGTTGCTTGATGCCGGCGCCACCTATTGCCTGGGCCTGCACGCCAAGATGCCCCCGATCGCCGAACAGCTGCCGATGCTGCGCGCCCTGTGGCCCGGCCCGCTGGTGTGCCGGTGGAACATGAACCGCATCCACGGCCCGTATGGCTACGAGGAGGGAATGAAGCGCTACGCGCCGTTCGACAAGACGGTGGACGCGGACATCGACACCCGCCACGCGTTGGCACAGGTGATTCGCGGCACCACGGCGGCAGGCTTCAACGCCTTCGTCACGATCGGCAACGAGGCCGAGGGCTGCGCGCCCTTGTCGGTGGGCGATCTGGCGGCGGCCGTCATCACGCTGGGGCGCTGACACGCCGGCATACCCGGCGGTTGTTGCGGTTGGTGCGGTTGTTGCGGTTCAGGCGGACCCGCCAACCGCATCCGCATCAAGCGCATCAGCCTCGCAAGGGCCAGCGCGCCAATGGCACGTGGCGGCTTTTCCCGATCAAGCTGTGCACCAACACGAACTCGTTCGCACGCCAGCCGACGGGTTCGACCGGCTGCTCGGCGACGCTGCGGTCGTCGTACAGCAAAGTCACATGGGGTGTGTAGCGCGGCTCGACGGCGTGCACCAGCCCGGCCTGCGTCAGCGCGATGCCCAGGGCCCGCTGCAACTGGGCCAGGGCGGCCAGGCCGTCATCCCCAAGCAGCACGAACGGCCGGTTGCGCGGCCGGCCCTTGAAGCTCGCCGCGCGGTCAAACGCCACCTGGAACGGAGGCATCACCACAGATGCAGCAGCCTCAGTGGCCGCCGTGACAAGGCTTTCCGGCAGCCCGAAGTGGTCGCCCAGGAAATGCAGCGTGACGTGAAAACGGGGCTTGGCGAGTGGCCTGCCGCGCAAGCCGTTCGCTTCGCGCAGTTGGCGTGCCAGTTCGGCGATGCGTGTGGCTGTGGGCGCGTCAGGGTAGATCGCAAAAAACAGCCGGTCTGTCGGGCGGGGCGCCACTTCAAACCCCGGCAACGCGAGCTGCGCGGGCATGGCGTTCAGCGGCTCATTCCCACTCGATGGTGGCTGGTGGCTTGCTCGACACGTCGTAGGCCACGCGGTTGATGCCGCGCACCTCGTTGATGATGCGGCCCGACACCTTCTTCAGCAGCGCATAGGGCAGCTCGGCCCAGTCGGCGGTCATGAAGTCGCTGGTTTGCACCGCACGCAGCGCCACCACGTAGTCGTAGGTGCGGCCGTCGCCCATCACGCCCACGCTCTTGACAGGCAAGAAGACGACGAAGGCCTGGCTGGTGAGCTCATACCAAGTCTTGCCGGTGGCCGCATCGACGAAGTTGCGAAGCTCCTCGATGAAGATGGCGTCGGCACGGCGCAGCAGGTCGGCGTATTCGGGCTTCACTTCGCCGAGGATTCGCACGCCCAGCCCCGGGCCGGGGAACGGGTGGCGGTACACCATGTCGTGCGGCAGGCCGAGTGCCACGCCGAGTTCACGCACTTCGTCTTTGAACAGTTCGCGCAGCGGCTCGAGCAGCTTCAGGCCGAGCTGTTCGGGCAAGCCGCCAACGTTGTGGTGGCTCTTGATCGTGGTGGCCTTCTTGGTCTTGGCACCGCCCGATTCAATGACGTCCGGGTAGATCGTGCCCTGCGCCAGGAACGTCGCGCCCTTGACGGTGCGACTCCCGGCTTCGCCTTTGTGCCCCTGGCCGCCAGCCTTCAGCTTGGCGGCCTCGGCCTTGAAAACTTCAACAAATTCGCGGCCGATGATCTTGCGCTTGGCCTCGGGGTCGGACACGCCTTTTAGGTGGCCGAGGAATTGATCGGCGGCGTCAACATGCACCACCTTCGCGTGCAGGCGGCCGGCAAACATCTCCATCACCATCTGGCCTTCGTTCAGGCGCAGCAGGCCGTGGTCAACGAACACGCAGGTGAGCTGGTCGCCAATGGCGCGGTGGATCAACGCGGCGGCCACGCTGGAATCGACACCGCCCGACAGGCCCAGGATCACTTCCTCGTCGCCCACCTGCTCGCGGATGCGGGCCACGGCTTCATCGATGTAGTTGCCCATCACCCAGTCGGGCTTGGCCTTGGCGATGTCGAGCACGAAGCGGTTCAGCAGCTCGCGGCCCTTGACGGTGTGGGTGACTTCGGGGTGGAACTGCACCGCGTAGTAGCCACGCGCTTCGTCGGCCATGCCGGCGATCGGGCAGCTGGGGGTGGACGCCATCAGCTTGAAGCCCGGCGGCAGTTCGGTGACCTTGTCGCCGTGGCTCATCCAGACCTTCAACATGCCGTGGCCTTCGGGCGTGCTGAAGTCTTCGATGCCCTTGAGCAAAGCGGTGTGGCCGTGCGCGCGCACCTCGGCGTAGCCGAACTCGCGGTGCGTGCTGGCCTCGACCTTGCCGCCTTGCTGCACGGTCATGGTGAACATGCCGTAGCAGATGCCGAGCACCGGCACGCCCAGGTCCCACACCGCCTGCGGGGCGCGCAGGTCGTGTTCTTCGTAGGTGCTGGCGTGGCTGCCGGAGAGGATCACGCCCTTCGGGTTGAACTCGCGGATGAACGCGTCGCTCACGTCATTCGGGTGGATCTCGCAATACACGTGCGCTTCACGCACCCGGCGGGCGATCAACTGGGTGACCTGTGAGCCGAAGTCGAGGATGAGGATCTTGTCGTGCATGGCGGTCAATCAGCGATGAAAGGGAATGAAGAAACGGCGCTCAGGCAGCACCGTGCGCGGCCAGGGCCGCCCGCCGCTTGGCGAAGTGGCGAAAGGCCAGCACTGCCGCCACGGCTTGCAGCACGGCGCAAAAGAAAAACGGCGCACCAACACGCCAGTCGGTGCGGGGCAGATGCGACACGGTGGCCAGCAAGGGCGCGCCAATCACTGGTGCCAGCACGCCCATCAAGCTGTTCAGCGATGACACCGCGCCCATGGTTTCGCCCTGCACCCGCGCATCGGCGGCGTTCGAGATCAGGCTTTGCAGCGCCGCCGCAGCCGAGAAACCGAACAGGTTGCAGACGATCACGGCGTACATCATCCAGCCCTGCGTGGCTGCGCCCCACAAGGTATAGGCCACAACGCCCGAGCTCAAGGCGATGAGGGACAGCCGTGCCGCGCCGAACTGCTTGAGCATCTTCGACAGCAAGAAGCCCTGCACCACCACCGACACCACACCCACGGCAAACAAAGACCAGCCGTTGGCCGCAGGCCCCCAGCCAAAACGAAAGCCGGTGTACAGCACCCAGACGGTGTGCAAGATGAACTGCGCGAGGCCAGAAAACGCCAGCACCGCCACGAGCGCGCCCACGCCCTTCAGCTTCGACAGCGCACGCAGCGTGGTCACCGGGTTGGCCTTCCACCACTTGACCGGCCGGCGGCGCTCGAGCGGCAGCGACTCGGGCAGCACGAAGTAGCCATACAGCAGGTTCACCAACGAGAGCGTGCCGGCCGCAAAGAACGGCAGGTGCACGTCAATCTGCCCCAGCACCCCGCCCATCGCCGGGCCGAAGATGAAGCCCAGGCCGAACATCGCGCCCAGCAGACCAAAGCGCTTGGCGCGGTCTTCGGGGGCGGTGATGTCGGCCACGTAGGCGCTTGCCACGGCCGCGTTGGCCTGCATGGCACCACCCACCAGACGAACGACGATCAGCACCCACAGCTCGGTTGCCATCGCCGTGGCGAAGAAGTTCAAAGCCAGGCCGCAAAAACCCAGCAGCAACACCGGCCGGCGGCCGTAGCGGTCAGACAGTGCCCCCAACATCGCCGAGCCGAAGAAGCTCGACAGGCCGAACGAAAACGTCATCACGCCGTACCACAGCGCCTGCTCGCTGGGCGACGAGGTGAAAGCGCCCACCAGTTCGGGCAGCACGGGGATGATCAGGCCGACCGACATCATGTCGATCAGCACCGTGAGCATGATGAAGCGCATGGCGGCGGGGCGAGCGGCCGGCGAGGCGGGCAACGCGGTGAGGTCGCTCATGTGGGGCGTAGCCGTCGGTGAGTTGAACGGCCGGCCGCCGCCCCTGCCAGCCGTTCGCGGGCCGGCAGGCAATGCGTGGTCAAGCCGAGCCATGGGCAGACGCATGCCTGCCCAGGCGTTGGAACGGTGGAATCAAAGCAGTTCACGCGAGAAGTTCTGCCTCACTCCATGCGGTAGTTCGGCGCTTCCTTCGTGATCTGCACATCGTGCACATGGCTTTCGCGGATGCCGGCGGACGTGATCTCCACGAACTCGGCCCTGCTGCGCATGTCTTCGATATCGGCCGTGCCGCAGTAGCCCATGGATGCACGCAAGCCACCCGCCATCTGGAAGATGATGCTGATCAACGAGCCCTTGTAGGGCACCCGGCCCTCGATGCCTTCCGGCACCAGCTTGTCGGCGTTCGGGTTGGCACCCGTGTTGTCTTGGAAGTAGCGGTCGGCCGAACCCTGCTGCATGGCGCCGATGGAGCCCATGCCACGGTAGCTCTTGTAGCTGCGCCCCTGGAACAGCACAATTTCGCCCGGCGCTTCTTCGGTGCCGGCGAACATACCGCCCATCATCACCGTGTGGGCACCAGCTGCAATAGCCTTGGCGATGTCGCCCGAGTAGCGGATGCCACCGTCGGCGATCAGCGGCACGCCCGTGCCGGCCAGCGCCGTGGCCACGTTGTCGATGGCCGTGATTTGCGGCACACCCACGCCAGCGACGATGCGGGTGGTGCAGATCGAACCCGGGCCGATGCCGACCTTCACCCCGTCAGCGCCGGCTTCCACCAGCGCCAGCGCGGCCGCGCCGGTGGCGATGTTGCCGCCGATCACGTCGACCTGCGGGTAGTTTTGCTTGACCCAGCGCACACGTTCAATGACGCCCGCGCTGTGGCCATGGGCGGTATCGACCACAAGCACATCAACGCCGGCTTTGACCAGCAGATCGACGCGCTCTTCGGTGCCTTCTCCCACGCCAACCGCCGCACCTACGCGCAGCTTGCCGTGCGCATCACGCGCGGCGTTTGGGAAGTTGGTCTGCTTGGTGATGTCTTTCACCGTGAAGAGGCCGCGCAGCTCGAAAGCTTCGTTGACGACCAGCACTCGCTCCAGGCGGTGCTTGTGCATCAGGGCTTTTGCTTCAGCGAGCGCGGTGCCTTCGCGCACCGTGATCAGCCGTTCGCGCGGCGTCATGATGTCGCGCACTGGCGCATCCATGCGGGTCTCGAAACGCAAGTCGCGACCGGTGACGATGCCCACCACGCGCCCGTCTTCGATCACCGGAAAGCCCGAAATGCCATGCTGGCGCGACAGGTTGATGACGTCGCGCACCGGCACGCCAGGCGAGATGGTGATGGGGTCGCGCAGCAGACCGGATTCGTAGCGCTTGACGCGCGCCACCTCAGCGGCTTGCTGCTTGGGTGTCAGGTTCTTGTGAACGATCCCGATGCCACCCTCTTGCGCGATGGCGATGGCCAGACGCGACTCTGTCACCGTGTCCATGGCGGCGGACACCAAGGGCAGGTTCAAGCGGATGTTGCGGGAGAGTTGAGTCGCAAGCGAGGTGTCGCGAGGCAACACCTGAGAGAAGGCCGGCACCAACAACACATCGTCGAAGGTGAGCGCTTTGCCTAGAAGGCGCATGAGGAAGCTCCTGACGCAAAAGCGAATTATAGGGAGGCTTTGTCATCTCGCTTCCGCATGCTTTGGCTACGCCCTTCACAAGCCGACCACGGCCTTGCGACCGAAGACCGTGCATAGTTCACGAAGTGGCCCTGTGCTTCAACGGGAACCAACAAAAGGTGACACAGCGGCCCTGGCAGATGCACCTTGCCCGACATGGGCACGACTACACTTTCGCCCATGAAATTTGACCCTTCCCTCCCTGTTTTTCGGCTCAGCGCGATGGCCTTGGGCGCCCTGTTGGCGATGAGTGTGACCACGGGGGCGTGGGGCCAGTGGAAGTGGCGCGACAAGAACGGCCAGGTGCAGTACAGCGACCTGCCGCCCCCTTCCACGGTGACCGACAAACAGATTCTTCAGCGCCCTGCAGCCTCGATGCGGGCGCCCGCGCCCAGCCCTCAAGCGGCCCAGGCTGCGTCGGCTGCCGCCAGTGCGGCCAAGGGCGTGGAGCCCGAACTCGAAGCCAAGCGCCGCAAGACCGAGGAAGAAGAAGCGGCCAAGCGCAAGGCCGAAGAAGAAAAACATCAGGCTGCGAAGGCTGAAAACTGCAGCCGCGCGAAAACCGCCTTGCGCACGCTGGAAGACGGCATGCGCATGGCACGCGTCAATGCCCAGGGTGAGCGCGAAATCCTCGACGACAAGGCGCGCGCTGAAGAGTCCAAGCGCATGCGTGACGTGATCGCTTCCGACTGCAAATAAGAAGGGCAGGAAACGCGCAGCTCAGCGCGTTTTTGTCTTCTCACGGTGCGCCCGATAGCGAACGCGCCGGGCCTCTTTCGGATCGACCTGCAGCGGCCGGTAAATCTCAACCCGGTCGCGGTCACGCAAGGTGGCGTCCAACGCCTTCAGCTTGCCCCACACGCCGACGCGCGCCTGTGCCAGATCGATCTGGGGAAACGCTTGCAGCACCCTGCTCTGGCTGATGGCCGCTTGCACTGTTGAACCTTCAGCCACCGTCACCTCGATCCGACTGACCTCTCCAGCCCTGGGGCTGTAAGTCACTTCGACGGTCAAGCTAGCGGGGCCCATACACCTGCTCAGCGCGGGCAACGAAGGCATCGACAAAGGTGTTGGCAATGCGATCGAACACCGGGCTGACCACCATTTGAAGCGCCCGGTTTGAAAACGCGTAGCGCAGTTCAAATTCGATCTTGCATGCCTTGGTTTCTTCGCTGCCCGGCGTGGCCAGAGGCGTGAAGAGCCACACGCCATCGAGCATTGAGAACGGCCCGTCCACCAACTCCATGTGCAGCTTCGAGTCGGGCACATGGTGATTGCGCGTGGTGAAGGCGTGGCGCACACCCGCGAAGGCGAGGTGCAGGCGTGCGGTCACGCCGTCATCGCGCTGCTCAAGAACTTCAGCCCGCTCGCACCAGGGCAGGAACTTGGGATAGTCGGCCACATCGGTCACGAGCGAGTACATCTCGTGGGCGGAATACCAAAGGAGGACAGATCGTTTGACATGCTTCATACAATGCCCGGATTGTATTGAGCGCCCTTGCCCTGATCTGCGTCCCCATGTCCCCCATTGCTGAAAACCGACGAGCACGTTTCGACTACCACCTCGAAGAGAAGTACGAGGCCGGCATGGTGCTGCAAGGCTGGGAGATCAAGGCCATTCGCGCCGGCCAGGTTCAACTGACCGATGGCTACGTGGTGATCCGCGATGGCGAGCTGTACCTTATCGGCTGTCGCATCAACGCGCTGCGCAGCGCGTCCACGCACATAAGCCCCGAAGCCGACCGCACCAAGAAGCTCTTGATGCACAAGGAAGAGATCAAGCGCCTGATCGGCAAGGTCGAACAAAAGGGCTTCACGCTGGTGCCCCTGGACCTGCACTTCAAAGACGGCCGCGTGAAAGCTGAAATCGCCCTGGCCAAAGGCAAGGCCGAGCACGACAAGCGCAACACCGAAAAGAAACGCGACTGGGAACGTGAAAAGGGACGGTTGATGAGACACAAAGTCTCATCAGGCCCGAAAGGCTGAGACGCGCAGCGGACCACCGGAGCTTTCGCCACAGGCAAAAGGGACGGTTGATGAGACACAAAGTCTCATCAGACCCAAAGGGCTGAGACGCGCAGCGGATCACCGGGCCCTTCGCCGCAGGCAAAGGACCGGCGACTGAGAGCCACTCAGGCGCTGAGCGCCCCCAAGGCCTGCTCGCAATCCGCAATCAAATCGCCAACCGCTTCGAGCCCCACCGAAAACCGCACGAGTGTTCCTTTCCACGCCGGCTTGCCTCGCATCACGGCCAGCGCATAGGGCACGGCCAAGCTCACCGGCCCACCCCATGAATAGCCGATCTTGAACAGCCTCAAGGCATCGATGAAGGCATCGACCTGCGCGGGGTCGTATCGGGCGTCAAACACCACAGAAAACAGGCCCGCAGCCTGATCGGAAATGGCCTGCCAATGCGCATGACCAGGCGTGCCTTCCAACGCGGGGTGCAAGACCTGCGTGACTTCCGGGCGCTGTGTCCACCACCGGGCGAACGCGCGCCCAGCGCGGTCATGCGCCTCGTACCGCAAGGGCAAGGTGGGCAACGAGCGCAGCACCAGTTCCACGTCGTTCGCGCCCACGCCCCAGCCCATGCGCATGTGGGTGGCTTTGAGCTTTTGATGCAGGGCCTCATCACGCGTGGTGACGGAGCCCATCAGCACGTCTGCACCGCCTGAGGGGTACTTCGTCAACGCTTGCACCGAAAGATCGACGGCGGCGCCATCTGGCAGCGCAAAGGGGTTGAATGCAATGCCCGCGCCCCAGGTGTTGTCGAGCGCCGTCAGCACCCCCGCCTCACGTGCGATCTTCACCAATGCCGGCAGGTCCGGGAACTCCATGGTCACCGAACCCGCCGCCTCCAGCCACACCAGTTTCGTGGCTGGGCCGATGGCATCGGCCAATGACTGCGGGTTCATCGCGTCATAGAAGCGATGCGAAATGCCCCATGACTCCAGCTCGTGCCGCGCCAGTTCTTTGTTGGGACCATAGGCGTTGTCGGGGATCAGGACTTCATCACCCTGCTTCAGCAAGGCCATGTCCACGAGCGTGATGGCCGCGAGCCCACTGGGGAGCAGCAAGGTTTGCACACCGCCTTCCAGCGTGGCGATGCGTTCTTCCAGCGTGAAGGTGGTCGGCGTGCCATGCAGGCCGTAGGTGTAGCCCGTCTTCTCGCGCCAGGTGCGTGCACGCAGCGCAGCCATGTTCGCGAAGATGACCGTCGAAGCCTTGTGGACCCCCGGCTGAACCGCGTCGAATCCGGTGGGCGGCCGGTAGTCGTGGTGGATCAACCCGGTGCGCTTGTCCCTTGACGCGTCGTGGCTCATGCAACGCTCACACAGGCTGCGCGATGAGGTCGTGACCTTGCGTACCGACGATGCGCGCCTTGGTGAACTCGCCGACCTTCAGCGTCTTCGACGCCTTTTCGGGCGGCAGCAGCTTCACGGTGCCGTCGATTTCGGGGGCATCGGCATAGCTGCGGCCCACACCGCCCCGGCGGCCCAGCGCAGGCGCCGAATCCACCAGCACCTGCATCGTCGCGCCGACACGTTCGCGCAGCTTGTCGGCCGACACCGCCTCGGCCACCGCCATGAACCGCGCGCGCCGTTCCTCGCGCACCTCGGCCGGCACGGGGTTGTCGAGCAAATTGGCCGTCGCACCCTCCACCGGTGAGTACGCAAAGCAGCCCGCGCGATCAATGCGCGCCTCTTGCATGAAGTTGAGCAAATGCTCGAACTCGGCGTCAGTTTCTCCGGGAAACCCAGCGATGAAGGTGCTGCGCACCACGAGCTCGGGACACATCTCGCGCCAGCGCTGCAAGCGTTCGAGGTTTTTCTCTCCGTTGGCTGGGCGCTTCATGCGCTTCAGCACATCGGGATGTGAATGCTGGAAAGGCACATCAAGGTACGGCAACACCAAGCCCTGCGCCATCAAGGGCAGCACCTCGTCCACATGCGGGTACGGGTAGACGTAGTGCAGGCGCACCCAGGCGCCGTGCTGCGCGGCCAGTTCGCCCAACTTTTCGCACAGGTCGAGCATGCGGGTCTTGACCGGCTTGCCATCCCAGAAGCCAGTGCGGTACTTCACGTCCACCCCGTAGGCGCTGGTGTCCTGACTGATGACAAGCAGTTCTTTCACGCCTGCCTCGAACAGGCGTTGCGCCTCGCCGAGCACGTCGCCGATCGGCCGTGAAACCAGATCGCCACGCATGCTGGGGATGATGCAGAACGAACAGCGGTGGTTGCAGCCTTCGCTGATCTTCAGGTACGCGTAATGACGCGGCGTGAGCTTGACGCCCTGCGCCGGCACCAAATCGACAAACGGGTTGTGCGCAGGCTTGGGCACATGCAGGTGAACCGCATCCATCACCTCGTGCGTGGCATGCGGCCCGGTGACGGCCAGCACGCTGGGGTGCATTTGCCGCACCAGATTGCCACCACCCTCGCCGGTCTTGGCGCCCAGACAGCCGGTGACAATCACCTTGCCGTTTTCAGCCAACGCCTCACCGATGGTGTCGAGGCTTTCGCGCACCGCGTCGTCGATGAAGCCACATGTGTTGACGATCACCAGGTCGGCGCCGGCAAAGGTCTTCGAGGTGTCGTAGCCCTCAGCGCGCAATTGCGTCAGGATCAGCTCGGAGTCGGTCAGCGCCTTGGGGCAGCCCAGAGAAACGAAACCGATCTTGGGGCTGGCAGCGGGGGTCGGCGAAGCGACGGTGGTGTCTTGTGTCATCTGGCGATTTTCGCCGAGATCACGGCGGCCGGGTCAGCCCACGTGGATCGCTTTTCAGCGCTTGGGCGCACCAAAACCCGGCATGCCAGGAAACAGCGTGCCGGCCTGCTTGGCCATCTGTTCCTGCATCTGGGCGAAGATCTTTTTCGACTGTTCGACGTAGTTGCCCATCAAGCCCTGCACCGCGGGCGCCTGGCCGTTGAGGAACTGTGTCCACAGTTCCGGGTTCATCGCAACGGGTTCAAGCAGGCCCTTGGACTGCTCTGCCAGCCGGCCCTGAATGTCGGTGAAGGTTTGCAGGTTCTTCTCAAGGTACGAACCCATCATCCCCTGCATGGCATGGCCATAGAAACGGATGATCTGCGCCAGTGCCTGGGCCGAAAACATCGGCACGCCACCGGTTTCTTCTTCCAGGATGATCTGCAGCAGGATGCTGCGGGTGAGGTCTTCGCCTGTCTTGGCGTCGCGCACCACGAAGTCTTGGCATTCCAGCACCATCGCCTTCACATCGGTCAGCGTGATGTAGCTGCTGTTCTGTGTGTCGTAGAGACGGCGGTTGGGGTACTTCTTGAGGATGCGCTGACCGCTCGCCATCTCAGCCCCGCCCTCGGTGGGCGTGGAAGCTGTCGAACCGCGGCGGGTAGATGGCATTCAGAAAGCTCCTGATCAAACCGTTGATGCGTATGCGCACAACGATTCTAGGAGTGGGCTTGATGGGGTTCCGGAGGGGTTTTCCCGCCTGCGCCTGCAGGCCGGAACATTGAACCAAGAGAGGAACTCTTGGTAGGCGCGATTGGACTCGAACCAACGACCCCCACCATGTCAAGGTGGTGCTCTAACCAGCTGAGCTACGCGCCTCCGGAAGCCGCTCAGTATAGCCCAGGTTTTGGCCGTTATTTTCTGCGCGCGCTGCGCACGCCATCAATGCGTGCGATGAGGCCCAGCACATGGGCCAGCCGGGCCGAGTCCGACACCTCGACGGTGAAGGTCATCCAGGTCGTGCCGCCACGCACATCTTTGGTGGTCTGCATCTTCACGCCGGTGACGTTCATCTTCTCCTTGGCCAACACCTCCGAGATGTCCCGCAGCAAGCCGGGCCGGTCGCTGGCCTCGACCATCACATCAACCGGGTACAGCGCCGCCTTGTCGCCCCTTGGCACCCCCCATGCGACGGCGATCACGCGCTCGGGCACGCGCACCGCCATCTGTCGGAAGTTGGAGCAATCGGCACGGTGTATGGCCACGCCTTTGCCGCGTGTGACGTACCCCCGAATCGCGTCGGGCGGCGCTGGGCGGCAACAACGCGACAGGCTGGTCAGCAGCGACTCAACCCCCACCACCAACACCCCGCCCTTGGGCGACTCGCCCTCGGGCCGCGTCAACCGCTGGGTGATGATTTGCTCTTGGCTCGGCACCGGCTCGGGCGGGCGCAGCAAGGCCTCGATGTCGCGCAGCGAAAACTCGTCTTTGCCGACCACCTGAAACAAGGCGTCGGCATTGCGAAAGCCGAGTCGGCCCGCCAGGTCATCAAGCTTGATGGCGGTCTTACCTTCGCGTTGCAACACCTTTTCGACCGCTTCCCGGCCGCGCGCCACGGTGGCCTCTTGGGCCAGGGCGTTGAACCAGGCGCGCACCTTGGTGCGGGAACGCGGGCTCTGCAGGTAGCCGAGCTCGGCATTCAGCCAATCGAGCGATGGGCCGCCATCTTTCACCGACACCACCTCGACCGTCTGCCCGCTTTGCAGCGGCGTGTTCAGCTGCACCATCACGCCATCGACCTTGGCCCCTCGGCAGCGATGGCCCAGGTTTGTGTGCACGGCGTAAGCAAAGTCCACCGGGGTCGCCCCTGCCGTCAACTCAATCACCGCGGCCTGGGGCGTGAAGACGTAAATGCGATCGTCGAACACCTTGCCGGCGCCCGCCATTTCGTCGTCGCCACCTTCCACAAAGTCGCGTTCCCATGCCAGCAGTTGGCGCAGCACGGCTTTGCGCGCTTCGGCGACTTGGCTGTCGAAGTCACCGCTGGCGCTGACGCCCGCGTAGCCCTTGTTGCCCGCCTCTTTGTAGGCCCAATGCGCAGCCACGCCGTGTTCGGCATGTTCGTGCATCGCCCGGGTGCGGATCTGCACTTCGACCGGCCGGTCTTGCTCATCAAGCACCACGGTGTGCAACGACTGGTAGCCGTTGGGCTTGGGCCGCCCGATGTAGTCGTCGTACTCGCCATGCACCGGGCGCCAGAGTTCATGCACGCGGCTGAGCGCCGCGTAGCACGCGGGCACGTCGGCAACGATGACCCGCAGCGCCCGGATGTCGAACACCTGCGCGATGTTCAGGCTCTTGCCGCGCATCTTTTTCCAGATGCTGTACAGGTGCTTGGGACGGCCCTGCACCTCGGCTTGAAGGCCCTGCTGGGCAAGGTCATCGCTCAACTGCCGGCGAAACGCCTCTATGCCTTCTTCGCGCTCGACACGGCGCTCGTCGAGCAGCTTGGCCACATGCTTGTATTGCTCAGGCTGCGTGAAGCGAAACGCCAAGTCTTCGAGTTCCCATTTGATCTGCCAGATGCCGAGCCGGTTGGCCAGCGGCGCGAAGATCTGAATGGTTTCTTGCGCCAGCGACTCGGCGCAGGGCCGCTTGCTGCTGGCGTGATAACGCAAGGTCTGCAGGCGTGAAGCCAGCCGCAGCAGCACCACCCGCAGATCGTGCGAAAACGCCAGCAGCATCTTGCGCACCCGCTCGGTTTGTGCGGCCCGTTGCTGCTCATGCACCTGCGCTTCGCGCGCGGCGCGCTGAATCTGCATCAGCTTGCGGGTGTGTGTGACGAGGCTGGCGTAAGACGGCCCGAACGCCTTCTGAACGACTTCTTCCGGCTTCTGCAAGTAGTCGCCGGCATACACCAGGTATGCGGCGGCACGCATCGACGGCGCCGCGCCTATGCCTTGCAAGATGGCCGCCACGCCGTCGGCATGCAGCAGCGCGTCCTCGCCGGTGTCGAGCAAACGACCGGCCAGCAAGGGTTCCGCGAACGCGCGGGCACGGGCGAGCTGCGAGGCTTCGGCGGGCGAAGTGGCGTCTGCCGGCTCATCAATCAATCGAACGATTGGCGCCGCGACTGCGCGGCTGTCCATCAAACCCGTTTTCATGGGGACAGCAAAAACTCCCGAACCACCGCCACCTGGTCGGGCGAGTTGAGCATTGGCGCGTGGCCAACGCCGGCAAATTCATGAAGGCGCGCACGGGGGCCGCGTTGCGTCATTTCAAGCGCTGTGTCACGCGAAAGCAAATCTGAATCAGCGCCTCGCAGCAGCAACACCTGCGCTTTCAGTGCTTCATACATGCCCCACAAGGTGGCGGTGCCACCGCCAGACGCATCGTTCGCAGCCGCTTTGAACGGCACGGCGATGTTCAAGTCGTAGTGCGGCACAACGCCGTCGCCTTCTGCGCGCACCATCGGGCGCGACAGCGCCAGCCATTGCTCGGCGGTGTGCGGGCCGAAGCTTTTCGAGACTTGCCACATGGCTTCGGCGGCGTCTTCAACCGACGCCCAACGCATCGGCGCCCCCAGGTATTCGCCGATGCGTGCCAGCGAAGCCGGCTCAATGGCCGGGCCGATGTCGTTGAGCACCATGCGCCGCACGGGCGAACCTTGCAAAGCGCCGAAGACCATGCCGATCAAGCCGCCCATGGATGTGCCCACCCAATCAAGCGACACGGGGTTCAGCCGCGCCACCAGGGTCACCATGTCAGCGACGTAGGTGAACACGTGGTAGCCGGTCGGGTCGACCAGCCAGTCGGACTGGCCCCGGCCCGTGATGTCGGGGCACACCACGCGGTAGTCGCCCCGCAGCGCTTGCGCCAGCGTGTCGAAGTCGCGCCCTTGCCTGGACAAGCCATGCACGCACAGCAGCACACGCGGGTTGGCGGGGTCGCCCCACTCCCAATAGGCCATGCGGCGCAGCCTCATCGATTCCAGACATTGCACATGGTTCAGGCGCGGTTCATGCATCATCATTTCCTTTTGCAGATGCACTGTATCAACCCGGAGGTCACGATCATGCTCAAAGGAAAAACCGCCCTCGTCACCGGCTCCACCAGCGGCATCGGGTTGGGCATCGCCTTGCGCCTGGCCAACCAGGGCGCCAACGTTGTGCTGAATGGCTTTGGTGAATTCGAAGCCGCACGAGCCGAGGTTGCGGCCTTCGGTGTGAAGGTGGGTTACCACGGCGCCGACATGAGCAAGCCGGCCGAGATCGAAGCCATGATGGCCTACGCTCAGGCCGAATTCGGCGGGGTTGATGTACTCGTCAACAACGCTGGCATTCAGCACGTTGCCGCAGTGGAAGACTTCCCCACGGCGAAGTGGGACGCCATCATCGCCATCAATCTCAGCTCGGCCTTCCACACCACGCGCTTGGCGGTGCCAGGCATGAAGGCACGCAACTGGGGCCGCATCATCAACGTGGCCTCGGCGCACGGGTTGGTGGCCTCGGCGCAGAAGTCGGCCTATGTGGCGGCCAAACACGGCATCGTCGGCTTCACAAAGTCGGTGGCGCTCGAAACCGCCCGCACCGGCATCACGTCGAACGCCATATGCCCCGGCTGGGTGTTGACGCCGCTGGTGCAAAAACAGATCGACGATCGCGCGGCACGCGAAGGCATCAGCGTCGAACAGGCCAGCAACGATCTGCTGGGCGAAAAACAACCTTCGCTGCAGTTCGTGACGCCCGAACAGTTGGGCGAACTGGCGGTGTTTCTTTGCTCACCCGCCGCCGACAACGTGCGTGGCGTGGCCTGGAATGTGGACGGCGGCTGGGTGGCGCAGTAGATCGCAAGTGAGCCGCAAGCAAACCGCGCCGCCGTCGTCAGCCTTACTTGTTGAGCTGAACGGTGCCGTTCACCGTGACGGTGACGGTGCCCTTGCCCAGCTCCACCGGCAACGACTCGTCGTTCGCCGCTGACATCGTCTTTTGCCGCATTGCCATTTGGGCATAAGCCACCGGCTCGTTGCTGCCCACATTCACTTCGCGGAGCGTGTAGCCGGTGTAGCCAAACAGCTTCGCGTAATCGGCCGCCTTGGCGCGGTAGGCAGCGATTGCCTGCGCAGAAACGTCGGCCTCAACCTTTTCACGCTGCTCTTTCGACAACAACGTGCCCACCCGAGCAATCGTCAAGGTGGTGATCCGGCCGGTGAGTTGCGCGATGCCGGGGATGTCTTTGCCTTCCACCACCAGTTCGGCCGTGCCCTGCCAACCGTTGATGCCACCCTTGGGCGAGTACCTCGGGAAGACCGAGAAATTGCCTGTCTGCACGTCGATCTGGCCCGGCTTGGCCACCCGCTTGGCTTGCGTCAGGGCGGCGTCGAGCGCTTGCTTCAACGCAGTTTGCACGGTGCCCGCATCAGAGGCCTCCCGGGTCGTGGTCAGCGTCACGCTGAGCGTGTCTTTCGTGACTTCTTGGCTGGCGCTGGCGGCCAGGCCCACCACATGCAGCACAGGCGCGTCAGCGGCCCAAACGGTGGCAGACATCAAACTGGCAAGCGCCAGGGCGGACACGCTTCGCATCTTGTGCATGCGGTGCTCCTTCGAGGTGGACGGTGAGTGGAAACCCGCAGCGCTCAACGGGCCGACGGCTGCGTCGGCCGACATCTTGGGGCCAACTTCACACAGCTTCACCAAGAGCGCTGGAACAGCCCTTCCCCACGCTGCCGCAAGATTTGTAACTTATGGTCAGAACGGCTAAAACCCTGAATGAAGCTGGCCACAATGACCGCTGTTACATATGACAGCCGGATGACCGGGGAGACAAAGCCATGACGTCCAACACCGCCACACGCCCTGATCGCATCGTCGTCGTCGACGACGATGCCCGCATCCGCGATCTGCTGCGCCGCTACCTCACACAAGAAGGTTTTGAAGTCTTGCTGGCCGAAGACTCCAAGGCCTTGAACCGCGTGCTCACCCGCGAAACGGTGGACTTGATCGTGCTGGACCTGATGCTGCCGGGCGAAGACGGCCTGTCGATCTGCCGGCGCCTGCGGGCAGCCAACGACGTCACGCCGATCATCATGCTGACCGCCAAGGTGGAAGACGTTGACCGAATCGTCGGCCTGGAAGTCGGCGCCGACGACTACCTGCCCAAGCCCTTCAACCCGCGCGAATTGCTGGCACGCATTCACGCCGTCTTGCGCCGCCGGCCTGCCCTTGAAGCCCCAGGCGCTCCGGCCAAAGACGCGCAAACCGTCACCTTTGGCCCCTTCGAGTTCGATCTGGCCCTGCGCCGCCTGTCCAAAGACGGTGAGCAGATCGCGCTGACCACCGGCGAGTTCTCGATGCTCAAGGCGCTGGTGCGCCACCCGCGCCAACCGCTGTCGCGCGACAAGCTGGCGCAATTGGCGCGTGGCCGTGAGTTTGAGCCTTTCGACCGCAGCCTCGACGTTCAAATTTCCCGCCTGCGCAAGATGATCGAGCCTGACCCGGCACAGCCGCGCTACATCCAGACGGTGTGGGGCGTCGGTTATGTGTTTGTCCCCGATGGCGCTGCGTAAGTTGTGGCGCAAGCGCATGAGCCCCGGCAAGGGGCTTTTTTTTGCGCCGACCGAACCCCACCCGCCCCGACCCGCCATGCCCCGCAGCCCCCTCAAGCTGAGCTTGTTCTGGCGCACCTTCTTTCTGTTGGCGCTGCTTCTGACGGGCGGCATCTTTGCTTGGGTGCAAACCTTCCGCGCGCTCGAATTCGAGCCGCGCGCGGTGCAAGCCGCTCAACAGATCGCCAGCCTGGTGAACCTGTCACGCGCCGGTTTGCAGCATGTGGACGGAATCAACCGCATCACGCTGCTCAAGGCACTGACCGACAAAGAAGCGGTGCGCGTCTTGCCACGCGAGCCCAACGCGAACTGGGAACCCTTCGGGACCGATCGCTTCACCAAGGCCATCGCCCAAGAGCTGCGCTCGCGGCTTGACCCCGACACCGAGGTCGCGTCATCGGTGAACGGCGAACACGGCCTGTGGGTCAGTTTTTCGATCGACAAAGACCGCTACTGGCTGCAGGCCGACCCCACCCGGGTGCAGCCGATGTCAGGCAGCACCTGGGTGCTGTGGGTGACCATCGCGCTGCTGGCCACCGTGTTCGGTTCGGCAGCGGTGGCACGGCTCATCAACCAACCGCTGCGCGACCTGTCATTCGCGGCCAGCCGCATTCGAGACGGCGAGTACGAATCGCAGCTCGACGAGAACACGCTGACCAGCGAGATCCGCCAGGTCAACATGGGCTTCAACCGCATGGCGCGCGAACTTGCCAAGGTGGAAGAAGACCGCGCCGTCATGCTCGCTGGCATTTCGCACGACCTGCGCACGCCTTTGGCGCGGCTGCGGCTCGAAGCCGAAATGAGCGTCTACGACGAAGAAGCCAAGCGCAACATGGCGTCCGACATCGACCAGCTCGACGCCATCATCGACAAGTTCATGGACTACGCCCGCCCTGGCGAGGTGAAGCTGGTGCCAGTGCACGTGAGCAGCCTGGTCGAACGCGAGATGTCGGCCTTCCGCGACCCGAGCCAGATCCGCATCAGCTCGCGCGTGGCGATCGACACCAAGGTGATGGCCGACGACATCGAACTCGGCCGGGTGTTCCAGAACCTGTTTGAAAACGCCCGCCGCTACGGGCGATCCAACGACACAGGCATCGCACGCGTGCAGGTCAGCTACGCCCGCACCGGGCCGTGGGTGATCTTGAGCGTGCGAGACCACGGGCCCGGTGTCGCGCCTGAAAAACTCAAACAGTTGACGACCCCCTTCTTCCGCGGCGACGCAGCCCGAACCGCCGCCACCGGCGCGGGCCTGGGTCTGGCTATCGTCGAAAAAGCGGTGCAACGCATGGGCGGCAGCTTCGAGCTGGCGAATGCGCTTGACGGCGGTTTGGTGGCGCACGTGAGGCTGAAAAGGGCACCCTGAGCCAACACCACTCGGCGCGCAATACCCTCAGGCTTCAGGCATCAAAACGAGCATGGCCGACGCTTCTTCCACCGCCTTGGCCAAGCCTGCGTCAGCTTCCATCGCCTGCTGAACTGAATCGACCAGCTGATAGAAAGCCGGGTCATTGATCAGCCCTTCCCCGAGCTCAAACAACAACACAGACTCGATGAACATTCGAAACGCCTTGCGCTTGCGCTGAGGGTCGGCTGGATCAATGAGTCGGATCCTCCGAAAAACAAGGGTCGAGATGTCGCCCTTGTTCTCGGTAGAACTCGAGCCTGCTGGTCGGGAGCCATTGCCCAACTGAGCGGAAGTGCGCGAGCGTTCAACGCCGCGACTGGGCGAACGCATCGCCTCCACCTGGCGATGAATGAAGAGTGCAAGCGCGGCTGCGCCGCTGATCTGAGTCATGACACAGCCACGCGCGCTGCGTCAGTGAATAGAGCCATTGCCGTAGTTCGACAACAGAACATGGGATGAGTTGGCGTCTGCAGCCTCCTCCTCGCCGCCCGGTGCAGCCCCCTGAGCGGAGCCTTCAGACATGTTTGTCCCCAGGGCTTGGATCTTCCCGATCACCATCTCGATGTCGCGGTTCAGCGGCTCATTCGACTGATTCAACGACTGCCCTGCCCGAAAGTAAGCCAGAGCCTCGTCAAACTTGTCACCCGCCATCGCTGTGAAGCCCATGACAAAAGCCCGCAGCGGCTCGGTTTCAGGCAATTGCACCAACGGCTGCCAAGTCAGGAGCGCAAGCGCCACATGGCCTGATGTGAGTTGCAGCAACCCCAACTGGTAGCGCGCGATGTGCAACTCTGGAGCAAGCACCACTGCGCTCGCATACGCCTGCACGGCCTCTTCGATTCGCCCCAACTGAGCGAACTCTGCGCCTAGCAAAAATGCTGGCAAGGCGAACTCTGGCTGCTCTTTCATCGCCTCGCGAAAAAGCTCGATCGCCTGTTCTGAATTGCCGTCGGCACTGGCACTCATTGCCCGATCGAAGGTCGGGCCGTATTCCAGATTGGTTGTCATGTTGTACCTGCAGGGTTAATCACCGCTATTTCAGCATCCCAAGACAAAGCCGGGCAGCACTTCGATGCTGCCCGGCTAAGCATGGGCATGGCTGAAAGCGCGTTTGCCCAGGAGCCTGTCGGGCTTGGGGCGTCGAAGCGAAATTTGGGCTCAGCGAGGACAGTTTTTGCCGGGTTCGCAGGCCCATAGCCGTAGCTATGGGACAAG
>JAYSYW010000215.1:0-4383 GCA_043727255.1 Rhizobacter sp.
GAAGGCGCCGTGCGCGGTGCTGAAGGTGCCGTGGATGAACAGCAGCGCCGGGCCACCGTCGCGCAGCGTTTGCAGCTCGGCCAGGCTGAGCGTTGGCAACTCGGGGTTGCGGAAGTTGGCGGGTGTGAAGCTGCGCAGGCCGTAGGGCCGGTGCTTGGCTTCCCAGCGTTCGGTGAAGAAGTCGCCGATGGCGCCGACGACGGGGTCGGTGATCGGGTAGATCAGCACCTTGAGCAGCCGCTTGGCCATGCTGCCGAACACGCCGCGCTGGCTGGCCCCGTTGCTTTGCACGCCGGGTGTGGGCAGCGCGGGGATCACGAAGCGCTTGGTGGCACCGCCACCGCGAGAGTCGCCCGGCGCCGCGGGGTCGGCGGCGGGTTCGGGCAGGTGCCAGCGCAAGGCGCCTGCGGCGTCGATCGACAGCACGATCTGCCCGGTGTCGGGGCCGAGGTCGGGTACTTCGAGTTCGAGCGCGGGTTCTGCGTGGGTGCTGCGCAGCGGCACCACGGCGGCCGCGCCGGGGGCGGGTTGCAGGCTCAGTTCGATCTCGCGCACCTCGGTGACGCCGGTGGCGCGCAGGGCATCGTCGAGCGCGTCGAGGCCGGTGTCCATGCCGCGCGCGGCCGAGCGCGTGGGCGCGCCGCTGGCCTGGCGCAGTTGGGCGTCGCCTTTGAGGCCGGGTGCGCGCAGCGTGTAGCCGGCGCCCAGATCGACCGGGCGCGGGGAACCTGTGAGGGTGGTCATTCGTTTGCTCCTTGAGGGGGTCAGGCGGTGCGCGTGAGTGTCAGCCGGGGGTGGCCGTAGAAGACGTAGGCAAGGTAGGTGGGCACGGGCAGCGCGCCGGGTGTTGCCACGGGGGCGTATTTGGCACGCAGGTCGCGCAGGATGGCGGCCACCGGCTCGGGTTTTGCGGGCGCGGGGGGCAAGGCGCGTTGCCAGAATTCAAGCGCCACGGCGTGCGCCACGGCGTCGTCAACCTCCCACAGCGCGCCGAGCAGGCCGCCGAAACCACCGCGCAGGCAGTTGCCAGGGAAGCCGCCCATGTCGCCGAGCAGTTCACCGCCCACGCCGATCATGCAAGCGTTGAGGAACAGCAGCGGCTGCTTCTCGCCGCCGTACTTGGCCGATCGGAACAGCTTCGACTTCAGCGGCGAGCCGTCGTCAAGGAACAGCACCGAGCTGTCGGGCAGGTTGGGGTCGAAGTCGCCATGGCCGGCGAAGTGCACGGCTTCAACTCCGGGGGCCGGCAGGGCGTCGAGCAACTGGTTGATGGCTTGGGGCGACGCCGCCAGCGCCTGTGCCGCATAAGCCAACGTAAGCGCCTGCGCCTCGGCTTCGGCCTGGGGCAGCTTGCGCAGGCCCGAGGCGGCCTTGTAGAGCCCGGCGATCACGGCCATGTTCTGCACCTTCATCTGCGACAGCGGCTGCAGCTGCGGGCGCAGCGGCGGTGCGGCGGCGGCGGCACCGGGGCGCGGCGCGCAGCCGCCTTCGCGCAGCCAGCGGCCCACCAGCGCCTGCGCGCCCAGGAAGGCGGGGCGAGTGGGGTCGATGGGGGTGTCGAGCCAGGCCAGTTCCCAGGGCACGTAGGGTTCGGCGCTGACGATCAACACGGCGGGCACGGCCGGCGCCACCTTGGCCGCCACTTCGGCGAGCGCCTCGAACACGGCTGCGGGAAGGCGTTCGGCCACGGCCTTGCCGTTGGCTTCGAGCGTGTTCTTGATCAGCGCGTTGCGGCTGTACAGCCGCACGTCATCGACCAGCCCCTTGGCAAAGCTGCTCGCGTCCTGGCCCAGGTCGATCTCGTGCGGGCCGGTGTCGGCCGCCAGGGTGTGCGGCGAATACAGCTTGCAGACGAAGTGGCCGTTGGTGAAGTTGCGGTCGGGTTTGAAGATCTCGATCGTGAGGTCGGGCGCCTGTGCGTCGGGCAGCACGGTGACGGCGCTCTGCGTGGCCGGTTGCGTGGCCCAGGCCTGGCCGACGGGCAGTGCCTCGGGCGCGGCGGCGGTGGCGGTGATGACGAGCGGGCGCGTGGCCAGGCCGCACACGTTGCCATCGAGCACGTAGCGCACTTCCAGCGTGGTCAGCGTCATGGGCAGTGGCGCCACGGGTGGCCGGCCGATGAGCTGGAAGGTGACTTGCGCCGAGGCCAGGTCGTCGAGCGGCACTTGCATGCGCCGGCTCCAGCCCTTGGGGGCATCTAGCCCGCTGGCGATCAGCTCGACCGTGAGGTTGATCACCTCGTGCGGTTTTGTCCTGGGCAGCAAGACCGCCCCACCGACCACACCCGCTTGCTGCTCGTGCGCAAAGCCGACGACCACCTCGAACAGCGTTTGCGCCGCGACGAAAGGTGGGGCGTCGATGCGCGGCCAGGCTTCGACGGGGGTGGGTGGTGCTTCGGGGGCGGCTTCTCTTGGGGCTTCTCGTGCGGTGTCACGCGAGGGCGGCATGTGGCCGGCCCGTGCCGGGCCGCGCCAGGCGTTTTTCAGCTTGTCGAGCAGGCCGCCGCCATTCGCTTTGCGCTTCTCGTCGTTCTTCCTGCCGAGGTTGGTGCGCGCGTGCATCACGTCGACGTCGTCGCCATTGCGTGAGGGTGCTGACCCGGTGCGCGGGCCGGTGGCCGAGCCGAAGTCGGTGTTCGTGGCCGGTGAGGTGGGATGAGGGGGCGGCTCTGCAAAGACGTTCGGTGGTTCGGGCGGCGCCGACTGCTGCTGTTGCATGCGCTGGGTGGGCAGCAGCACGCCGACGGGTTCACCGCGGTCGAGCACCACGCCGTGGGGTGTGGGGCGCTGGTCGATGTCGGCCACATCGACGGGCGGGCCGCTGTCGGTTTCATGCAGGTTCAGCACGTCGAGCAGCGGTTGTTCGGGCGGGGCCGCCATGCATTCCTTCAGCACCCACGCCAGTGACAGCGCGTACCACAGCACCCGGTCACCCCACTGGCGGCGCACCGCCACGTGCAGGCGGGCCGGGGTGTGCGCAAGCCGCCGTGCGGCTTCGTCAAACGTCAACCCGAGGCGCAGCGCCAGGGTGTCGATGCGGGTTTGGGCGGCGGGGTGCATCGGGTCCAGCCAATGGCCCTGCAGGGCCAGGCGCTCAAGCACTTCGTGAGCGGACATTGCCGCATCCAGTGTGACTGCCGGTTCCACCATTGCTGACATGTCCGTCTCCCCTGCGCGCCGTGCGCGGCTCAGTCTAGGCAGTCACGCCGTGGGCACCATCCCCAAGATGGCGTTGTGTTGCGTCGAGTCAATCGCTGCCTGGGTTGGGGCTTGGGTTGGGGGTTGGATCGGTGGCCGGGCCGGCCGCGGCAGCGTCCCCCAGCCGGCCCTGCGCCTCGTCGGCGTCGCAGCCATCCACCGGCGTGGCGCGGGCGAGCGCCATCCACAGGCCGAAGGGCATGCGCATCGGGCGCTTGGGGGCGGGCCGCGCCACATCCAACGCCGCGCCGCGCGCGATCAACACGCCGCATTCGGTGGGCACCTCGTCGGGTTCGGCAATGCCTTCTTTGATGACGTACCAGCACTCGCTGCTGAGCTCAAGGTAGGCCTGCCGCTTGGCCGCGCGCCGCAGGTCGGCCAGCAGGTCGCTGCGCTGCACCTTGACCTCGTGAACGATGGGCTCGAGGTAGGCCTCGACCGTGGTGTGGCGGATGGAAAACACGTCGGGCATCGCCATCACCCAGGCGTCAGCCACCTTGGCCCGCAGGCTCAGGCCGCGCCAGGCGATGCGGCCGGCGCGGCCCATCTCGCGGGCCACCCGTTCCACCAGGGTTTCGTGCGGGTCGCGGCGGGCGCGGTTCTTTTGCAGCGAGTCGGCCAGCAGTTGCAGGCCGGTGTCCGTCACGCGCAGGGTTTCGTGGCCCGAGGGCTGGCGCACACGTTCCAGCAGGCCGGCGGCCAACAAGTCGATCTCGACCAGGTCTTGGCAGGGCCAGCCGGCCGAACGCCAGATGTCGCGCAGGCGGCGCCGGTGCAGCGGGCCGAGCTCAGGCAGCGCCATGCGCGCCCAGCGCTTCGAGCAGGAAACGCCCCTTGGTGGAAGTTGGCCCCTCGCCTGATGGGTACATCAGTCGATCCCCCGAGGGGATGCGGGCCGGCTTGGGAGCGGCCCGGCGCTCGGCCCGCTCGGCTTCGATCAGGTCACCTTGCTTCATCCGACGTGCCTCAGCCCGGCCACGATGTCGATGCGCGACATGCGCCAGGCTGGCCAGGCGGCAGCCACCAGGCCCACGCCCAGCGCGGCGGCCACCTGCAGCCCCATCGTCAGCGGGGACACCTGGAACACCGGGAACAGCGTGCCCACCGCGGCGCGGAAGGCGCCGGCCAGCGGAAACGTCAACAGCAACCCGGCCAGGCCGCCCAGCGCCGCAATCAGAAGGCTCTC
>JAYSYW010000216.1:0-9300 GCA_043727255.1 Rhizobacter sp.
TGAAGCCGATTCGGATCACGTCACCCGAGATCTGGGCCTGCGCCGGGGTGGCGCCGAACAAGGCGGCACCCGCCAGGGACCAGGCCAGCGAACAGGTGATGGCGACCTTCTTCAACTTCATGGGTGCTTCTCCGTGGGTCTTGCGCAGGGGGCGAATGGGATGAAAAGGCGACGGGCGGGTGAAGGGCGGTGGCACACACCACCGCCGCGTCACATCACTTCCAGAGGGCGCACTTGCTCTCGGCTTTGGTGGTCCAGGCTTCTTCGCCCTTGAAGGTCTGCGCGACCTTGTAGTAATCCCACGGTTCGGTCGATTCCTTCGGCGTCTTCACTTGCATCAGGTACATGTCGTGCACCATGCGGCCGTCACCGCGAATGAAGCCGCCCTTGGCGAACACGTCGTTGACCTTGGTCTTCTTCATGTGCGCCAACACCTTGTCGGTGTCGTCGGTGTCGGTGGCTTTCACCGCGTTCAGGTAGTTCAGCGCCACCGAGTAGTCGGCCGCCTGCAGCGACGAGGGCATGCGCTTGACCTTCTCGAAGAACTTGCGGCTCCAGGCGCGGGTTTCGGCGTCGCGGTTCCAGTACCAGCTGTCGGTCAGGTACATGCCCTGCGCGGCCTTCAGGCCGAGCGAGTGCACGTCGTTGATGAACATCAGCAGGCCGACCAGCTTCATGGTCTGCGTGATGCCGAATTCGTTGGCCGCCTTGATGGAGTTGATGGTGTCGCCACCCGCATTGGCCAAGCCCAGGATTTGCGCCTTGCTCGACTGCGCCTGCAGAAGGAACGAGGAGAAGTCACTCGCCGACAGCGGGTGCTTGACCGAGCCGACGATGGTGCCGCCCGCCGCCTTCACGACCGCCGAGGTGTCGTTCATCAACTGCGCGCCGAAGGCGTAGTCGGCCTGCAGGAAGTACCAGCTCTTGCCGCCGGCTTTCACCACCGCGTTGCCGGTGCCTTTGGCCAGCGCCACGGTGTCGTAGGCCCAGTGCACGGTGTAAGGCGAACACTGTTCGTTGGTCAGCGCCGAAGTGGCCGCGCCCACCGAGATGAAGAGCTTCTTCTTCTCAAGCGCCACCTTCGACATGGCCAGGCTGGTGCCCGAGTTGGTGCCGCCGATGAGCAAGTCCACGCCCTGGGTGTCGAACCATTCACGCGCTTTCGAGGCGGCCACGTCGGGCTTGTTCTGGTGGTCGGCGTACAGCACCTCGATCTTCTTGCCCTTGATGTTGCCGCCAGCGTCGGCCACCGCCATGCGCACGGCTTCCACGCCGGCCGGGCCGTCGATGTCGGAGTAGAGGCCCGACATGTCGGTGATGACGCCGATGCGGATCACGTCACCCGAGATTTGTGCCTGTGCGGTGGGCGCCAGGCCGAGCGTGGCGGCGCCAACGAGAGAGCAAGCAACAGCGATTTTTTTGAGCTTCATGCGGTTCTCCTTGAGGGAACGAGAAAAGTCACAACGGGGGGTCACACCCCGAGGTATTCGTGCAGTTGCGCCATGCGCTCGGGCAGTTGTGACTGGGTGAACTCCTGGATGATCCGGCCGTGTTCCATCACACAGAAGCGGTCGGCCAGCGGAGCGGCGAAACGAAAGTTTTGCTCGACCATCACGATGGTGTAGCCCTGCTTGCGCAAGGCCACCACCATCTCGGCGAGCTTTTGCACGATGACCGGGGCCAGGCCCTCCGAGATCTCGTCGAGCAGCAACAGCTTGGCGCCCGTGCGCAAGATGCGCGCAACCGCCAGCATCTGCTGCTCGCCTCCGGAGAGGCGCGTGCCCTGGCTGTGCGCGCGTTCGCGCAGGTTGGGAAACATGGTGTAGATCTGCTCGACGCCCATTCCGCCTTCGGCCAGCTTGGGTGGCAACAGCAGGTTCTCTTCGGCCGACAGGCTGGAGAAGATGCCGCGCTCTTCAGGGCAGTAGCCCAGGCCCATGCGGGCGATGCGGTGCGTGGAGAGGTTGATGCACTCGGTGCCACGCACGCGGATCGACCCTTTGCGGCTGCCAGTCAGGCCCATGATGGCGCGCAGCGTGCTGGTGCGCCCGGCGCCATTGCGGCCCAGCAAGGTGACCACCTCGCCCTCGTTGACGCTGAAGTTCACGCCATGCAACACGTGTGATTCGCCATACCAGGCGTGGAGTTCGCGAACTTCGAGGAAGGGGGTCATGGGTGGGCTCCGGCTTGGGGTTCGGCTTGGAGTTGGGCACAGCGCCTGTTCACGCCGGCTTCTCCCCACCCGTTCGGGCTGAGCGTGTCGAAGCCCATGCGCCATGCAGGCAAGCCCTTCGACAAGCTCAGGGCGAACGGTGCCGTGCGAGCCGGCCCTTCGACAGGCTCAGGGCGAACGGGGCGGGAGGCCGTGCGAACGGCGGGGAGAGCCGCACGAGCAGGGGGAGAAGCAGCACGAACATCCCCGCCGGAGCACAAGCGAAACGACGTGCTCCCCCTCAAGCAAGGCCGTCCGCCGGGCCGTCCCAAGGACAGGCCAGCGCCCCCTCGGGGGGCCGAGTCCGGACGTGGACAGTCCAGTGGACTGTCCACGCCTGACGAGGAGCTGGGCCCATGGCCCAGCGCGGCCTGCAAGGCGGCAGCGAAGCGACGTGGGGGCCCCATCAATGTGCCCCTTGAAGTTCGATGTTGGCCGTGCCCATGTACGCCTCCACCACCGCCGGGTTCTTCGACACCTCGGCATACGGCCCTTCGGCCAGCGTGGCGCCGCGCTGCAGCACGGTGATGGTGTCGGCAATGCTCGACACCACGCTCATGTTGTGTTCAACCATCAGCACCGTGCGGTTGGCCGACACCTTCTTGATGAGCTGGCGGATGCGGTCCACGTCTTCCAGGCCCATGCCCTGGGTGGGTTCGTCGAGCAGCATCAGCTCGGGGTCCATCGCCAGCGTGGTGGCGATCTCGAGCGCGCGTTTGCGGCCGTAGCTCAGTTCGACGGTTGTCAGGTCGGCGTACGCCCGCAGGTCCACTGCGGACAGCAACTCCATCGCGCGGTCGTTCAGCGAGTGCAGCGAGGCTTCGGGCTTCCAGAAGTGGAACGAGGTGCCGACCTTGCGTTGCAGGCCAACGCGCACGTTCTCCAGAACGGTGAGGTGCGGGAACACCGCCGAGATCTGGAACGAGCGGATGATGCCGCGCCGCGCAATCGACGCTGGCGAGTCTCGGGTGATGTCGTCGCCATTGAAGATGATGTGCCCGCTGGTCGGCGTGATGAACTTCGTCAGCAGGTTGAAGCAGGTGGTTTTGCCGGCGCCGTTGGGGCCGATGAGGGCGTGAATCTGGCCGCGCTTCACACGCAGATCGACCTTGTCAACCGCGACGAAGCCCTTGAATTCTTTCGTCAGCGCACGGGTTTCAAGGATGTAGTCACTCATGTCTGCCCCTCGCTTGCTGGGTACATCGAACTGTCAGCAGCGCAGACGCCGCCCAGCTTGCGATCGGCCCGGCACTCGGCCGGCACCAAAGATGGTTGCCTGGGAAATCTCATGGGACGTCCTTTGCGATGGGTTCAACAGCCGCGCCCAGCCGCTGCGACAGGTCGTGGGCCACGTGAATCACGGTGTCGCGCTGCAATGCCCAGGTGGTGTCGTTCACAGTGGCTTTTTGCAGGCAAACACCGACCCCGGCCACCACTTGGCCGGAGGCGTCGAACACAGGTGCGCCGAAGCAGTAAACGCCTTCGCGCACGCCTTCGTCGTCGATGCTGAAGCCGCGTTCGCGCACCTGCGCCAGGTCGGCCAGCACCTCGCTGCGCTTCAAACCCGGGCGGTTCATGAAGGCCGGCAGGCGGGCGCCGGCCAACAGATGTTTGACGCGCGCCGCGTCTTGAAAGGCCAGCATGGCCTTGCCGGTGGCCGCGCGGTAGGCCGGCAGGCGCATGCCGACGGTGAAGGCCAGGCCCAGCGGGCGTTCGCCATGGCGGGCGGCCACGTAGACGACTTCGGCGCCGTCCATCACCGACAAGATCACCGTTTCAGATGGCGGCGTGCGCAGCTCGGCCCACAGGGCGGCAAATTCGGTGGCGGGGCTGGTGCGGGCGGCGAAGGCGTGGGCCAGGCCCATGACGCGCGGGCCGATGAAGTAGCCACCGTCGTGCTGGCGGCGCAGGTAGCCCAACGCGATCAAGGTGTTGCACAGGCCATGCACGCTGCTTTTGGGCAGGCTCAGCCGGGTGGCGAGCCGGGCCATGGTCATCGAGTCGCGCTCTTTTTCAAGCAAGTCGAGCACCGCGAACGCACGCGCCACAGCAGGCACCAAGGCCACAACAGGCTTGGTTCTAGGCCCGGTGCGGGCCGCGTCTTGCAGGGCGGGTTCGAGTTGAAGCATCGGTCCTTGGGGGAGTCGGGCTTGCCAACTGCACGACCGCATCAGCCGTTCAAGGGATTGAATGCGGTTCGACAGGTCGAACGGTCAGCCAACTCAGTCTAGGAGCCCGATGCGCTTTGCACGAGCGTGCATCGGGCGGTCTACGGGAAAGTCCGGTCAGGGTTTACACGGCATTTCGTTCGGCCCTGCATCCAAAGACCCTGCTCACCCGTCTTGAGATTGCAAGACATTTTTTGAACGGTCACAACAAGCCCGGTGAAAGGGTCGCCAAGAGCCGGCCCCTACAGTCCGCCATCACCCGAGCACCTCAACGAAGGCCCCGCCATGAAAATCACTTCGCCGCGTTACAGCCTGGTCGCCATCCTCCTGCATTGGGTGCTGGCGGTGGCCATCGTCCTTTCGTTCAGCGTGGGTTTGTACATGACCGACCTGCCGATTTCGCCGCAGCGCTTGAAGCTCTACAACTGGCACAAATGGGCGGGGGCGACGATCCTGGCGCTGTCGGCGTTGCGCCTGTTGTGGCGCCTGACACACCGCCCGCCGGCCGACGCGCCCATGCCCGCGTGGCAACAGCAAGCTGCGCACTGGACGCACCGGCTGCTGTACCTGCTGTTCTTCGCGGTGCCGCTGGTGGGTTGGGCTTACAGCTCGGCGGCCGGCTACCCGATCGTGGTGTTCGGCGTGCTGCCACTGCCCGACTTCGTGCCGGTGGACAAAGCCCTTTCCGAAGCCATCAAACCTTGGCACGGCTACCTTGCCTATGCGTTGGCGGCGCTGGTGCTGATGCACGTTGCGGCGGCGCTGAAGCACCAGTTCATCGAACGCGACGGCCTGCTGCTGCGCATGTGGCCGAGCCGCCGCTGACCCCTCTGTTGCTTCCCCTTCTTTTCCCTTTGCCGCTTTTTCCCCTTCAAGGAACCCGACATGAAACGCATTGCCCTCTTGGCCGCTTCGGCTTTCGCCCTGGCCGTCGCCAGCCCCGTCTTCGCGCAGCAAAAGCTGCTGCCCGCGCAGAGCGAGCTCTCGTTCACCAGCCGCCAGATGGGCGTGCCGGTGGACGGCAAGTTCAAGAAGTTCGACGCCCAGGTGGCGTTCGACCCGAAGAAGCCCGAGGCCGCAAAGATCGGCTTCACGATCGACCTGGCCAGCGTGTACTTCGGCGCCACCGAAACCGAAACCGAAGTGGCCAAGCCCGACTGGTTCAACACCAAGGCTTTCCCGCAAGCCAGCTTTCAATCGGCGAGCGTGAAGGCCGCGGGGCCGGGCCGTTTCGACGTGACCGGCAAGCTCACCATCAAGGGCAGCAGCCACGACGTGGTGGTGCCTGTCACAGTGGCGCAAGCCGGCGCCACCACCACCGCCAGCGGCGCCTTCACGATCAAGCGGCTCGACTTCCGCATTGGTGACGGCGACTGGAAAGACACCTCGATGGTCGCCAACGATGTGTCCGTCAAATTCAAGCTGGCGCTGGCCGGCGTTTCGGCACTCTGACTGCTTTTGACCTTCCCTTCCTTTCCTTCCCCCGCTCTCAAAAAGGACATCACATGAAGAAGACCCTCCTCACCGCCGCCCTGCTCGCCACCGCTGGCTTCGCGCAAGCGCAAAGCGCCACCTACGCCATCGAGCCGACACACACCTTCGTGACCTTCGAGGCCAAGCACTTCGGCGTCAGCACCAACCGGGGCCGCTTCGACAAGAAGGAAGGCGTGGTGACGTTCGACAAGGCGGCCAAGACCGGCAAGATCGACATCACCATCGACACCAGCTCCATCAACACCGGCACCGGCCCGTTCGACGGCCACCTGAAGGGCAAGGACTTCTTCAACGTCGCCGAATTCCCGAACGCGCGCTTCGTGAGTGACCAGTTCACCTTCAACGGCGACAAGGTCGCCTCGGTGGGCGGCACGCTGACCTTGCTTGGCAAAACCCAGCCGGTCACGCTGACAGCCAGCAGCTTCGGCTGCTACCAGAACCCGATGCTCAAGCGCGAGGTGTGCGGTGGCGACTTCGAGACGACGATCCAGCGCAGCGCCTTCGGCATGAGCTACGGCGTGCCGGCCATCCCCGACGCCGTGCGCCTGCTGGTGCAGGTGGAAGCGGTCAAGCAGTAAGCCAGCAAGCGGCCTGGCCGGCCATCAACCGGCTGGCAGCCCGCCTATCAACCACCCATCAACCCGCCTTCAGGGCAGTGTCAGAGGCAGTGGCGACGGCCGCTCCAGCAGGCGCAGCATCACCTCGCGCAACTGTTCCTCGCGGAACGGCTTGGTGAGGTGGTCGTCCATGCCGGCGGCCAGGCTCAGTTCGCGGTCACCTTCCAGCGCGTTGGCGGTCAGCGCAACGATCGGTGTGCGCGCCCAGCCGGCTTGGCGCTCGTGTTCGCGCATGCGGCGCACCGCCTCGAAGCCGTCCATCACCGGCATGTGGCAATCGAGCAGCACGAGGTCGGGCTGCTCGCTTTGAAACGCCGCCAGCGCCTTGGCGCCGTCGCTCACGGCATCGACGGTCACACCCATTTTTTGCAAGGCCGCCTCGGCCACCAGGGCGTTGACGAGGTTGTCTTCGGCCAGCAGCACGCGAGCCACCAGGGGCTGCGTGGGGGGCTCCAAGGGAAGGTCCACCGCCTTGATCTGACGCTGTTCTTGCGCCAGCAGGTTCAGCGTCACGGTGAAGCACGAGCCTTTGCCGGGCTCGCTGGTGCAGGTGAGGTCGCCGCCCATGGCCTGCGCCAATTCGCGGCCGATGGTCAGGCCCAGGCCGGTGCCGCCGTAGCGCCGGGTGAAGGAGCCGTCGGCCTGCTGGAAGGCGTCGAAGATGCGCGTCAGGTCGTCGGCACTGATGCCCACCCCGGTGTCGTGCACCGCAATGCGCGCCCGCCCGCGCCCCACGTGGTACTTGGCCACCACTGTCACCGAACCCATCTCGGTGAACTTCACCGCGTTGCCGATCAGGTTGTGCAGCACCTGCCGCACCCGGGCCGGGTCACCGCGCACCGGGCAGGGCCGCGCCATGTGCAGCTTGGCCGTGAGCGTGAGGCCGGTCTCGAAGGCCGATGGAATCGACAGCGACACCACGTCGTCGACCAGCGCCGCGAGGTCGAACACGTCGTTCGACAGCTTCACTTCGCCGGCTTCCAGCTTGGAAAAGTCGAGCACGTCGTTGATGAGCGTCAGCAGGTGTTCACCGGCTCGTTCAATCAGCGCGAGCTGCTCGCCGGGTGGCGCGTGGCCGTTGTGCTGCAGCATGCGCGTGAGCCCCAGGATGCCGTGCAGCGGGGTGCGCATCTCATGGCTCATGGTGGCCAGGAACTGGCTCTTGACGTTGCTTTGGCGCTGCGCGAGCTTCAGCGCCTCGGCGCGTTCTTCGGCGATGCGGTCGGTGTCGAAGCGCAGCCGCAGCAGTTCACTGATGCGGGCCTCGGACGCACGCGCCTCGAAGAACACCATCGTCAGGAAGATCAGCAAGGCGCACCCGCCGTACACGCCGGTGCGGGTGCCGTTCAGCAGTTGATCCAGCGCAACCGGCAACAGCATCGTGAACAGGAAGGCGCTGCTGGCCCGCCAGCTCGGTTGCAGCACGAACACACCGATCGCCGCCACACCCACCAACGACGTGATCAGCAGGGCCTCGACGTGCGGCATCTGAGGCGGGACGAGCCAGATGCCGAGCAGGCTCCAGACCAACCCATCGACCGCCAACGACGTGACGAACCAGCGGCGCCAGATGCGATCGCCATTGGGCGCGGAGCGGAAAAAGCGAAAGCCGAGCGTGAAGCGGAACACCGACACGCAGCACCGCAGTGCAAACCAGCCCCACACCAGATCGCTGTGCACATAGGGCCGCAGACCCACGCAGACCAGCAGCGCGAACACAATGCCGATCACCGTGCTGGTTTGGCCCCGGCGAAAAAGCATCGCCGTCTGCGCGTCGAGAACGCGCTGCGCGAGACTGGCTTGCTGTGCCGCCGCCGGATCGTCTGACGCGGTGGAAGCTCGGGACATGCGCGCTTTCAAAATTGGCCGCAGTGATGGCCGCCGCAGGCCCTCATTGTCTGGCGCCAAGACCGCTGAGAGGCGGCTCAACAAGGACACCCATGGACAGGATCATGCAAACCGTGAATTTCTACACTACGCAATTCGCGGGCCGGGCACTCTGCCTGCTGTACCTCGCGGCGGGTGGGTCGGCCGCGCAAGCGCAAGCCCAGGTGTACACGCTCGACCCCCAGCACACCCAGGTGCTCTGGGAGGTGCGCCACTTCGGCACATCCACCAGCCGAGGCCGCATCACCGACATCGACGGCAGCATCACGCTGGACCGCAAGGCCGGCCTGGCCGAGGTGTCGATGCGCATCGGCACCGCATCCATCAACACCGGGGTGAAGCCGCTCGACACCATCTTGCGGGGCGAGTACTACTTCGCTTCGGCCGAACACCCCAGCGCTTACTTCGTCGCCAGCCGTGTGCGGCTCGACGAAGGCGCGGTGCGTGAAGTGCGCGGTGAGTTCAGCTTGCGCAACACCTCGCTGCCGCTCACCCTGCGGGCGCTGTCATTCACCTGCCGGCCGCACCCGACGCTGCCGCGCGAGTTGTGCGGGGGCGACTTCGAGGCGGAATTGCGGCGCAGCGACTACGGCATCACCCATGGCCTGCCGTTCGTGGCCGACCAGGTGCGCCTGTTGATCCAGGTGGAAGCGCTCGGGCCCTGAGCGCGGCGGCCGCTTGGCCGCGCGATCAGAGCCCGTGAGGAAAAGGCGCGGAAGCGCGCCTTATGCGGCTGCGGCAGCGCGGCGAGCACCACCGCTGCGGCGTGCCATGCCGCCCACGGCCAGCAGGCCAGCGAGCATCAACGCGTAGGTGCCTGGCTCGGGGGCTGGCGACGTGACCAGCCAGGTGCCGGTGCTCGGGCTGACGCTGTCGATGTAACCCAGCGGTGAAAAGATGGCGTCGGAGGCGGTGCCCAGGT
>JAYSYW010000217.1:0-4366 GCA_043727255.1 Rhizobacter sp.
TCGCGCTGTTGCGTCAGCTTGCGGGCGATGTCTTTGTGCGGGTCGTTCCAGGGGCGGGTGAGGCCGCAGGCTAGCCACAGGGCAATGACAGCCGGTTCATCGGCTTCGTCGAAGGGTCGGATTTCCATGGCGGTTGTGCACAACTCGTTGAACTGAAAGGCGGGCGGCATCATGCCCGCGCCTCCACAAGGCGGTCTTGCAACCGCTGGCGGGTCTGCGGCCACTCTTGCGGCAGCAAGCTGTAGACGACCGAATCGCGCACACGGCCGTCGCGCATCACCAGGTGGTTGCGCAGCATGCCTTCGCGGGTGGCGCCCAGGCGTTCGATGGCGGCGCGCGAGGCGGTGTTCAGCACATCGGTCAACAGCTCGACGCGGTGGCAACGCCACACCTCGAAAGCGTGTTGCAGCATCAGGTACTTGGCTTCGGTGTTCACATGGGTTCGCTGCCAGGCGCGGGCGATGAAGGTGAAGCCGATCTCGACCTTCTTGTGGGCCGGCTCGATGCAGCGAAAGCGCGTGCTGCCCACCACCCGGCCCGAGCGTTTGTCGAAGGTGGCAAAGGCCAGTTCACGGCCCTGGGCCATGGCGGCTTCGGCGTCGTCGAAGAAACCGCGCAGGTCAATCGGGTGCGGCACAAAGGTGACAGGCAGCGTCCACAACTCGCCATCGGCAATGGCGGCGGCCAAGCCGGGCAGGT
This sequence comes from Rhizobacter sp., assembly GCA_043727255.1. GTDB lineage: Bacteria > Pseudomonadota > Gammaproteobacteria > Burkholderiales > Burkholderiaceae_C > Rhizobacter. Next base: position 700 of record JAYSYW010000217.1, read on the forward strand.
GTTGGTGCGCAAGGGGTTCAAGCCGCACGTGGCGGCCTTCGAGCGTGAGAGGTGCAAGGTTCATCGAGGTTCATCCCTGGGTGCGCGCCACGCAGTGGGGCGCAACAAACCAAATCGGCAAATCGGCGACGCTGTGCGGCGCCGGGCTGGATCAGGAGGGACCGCCCAGCACCGGCTCAAAGCCGCAGCTCAGCGGTCCGGCCGAATTCGAATGCAGGGGATGAACGGGAGCGCGCGCGCAACGGCCATGCAGCCGAGGGCATCGACGTGTGGCGTGTGCGTGGGAAGGCGGCTCATGGGGCCGGAATGATCGCATGGGTGAGGCGTTGGCCAGGCAGGGCATGGCATGGCCGAGGGATGGCCCGCATGTAGGACGTTCCCGCTTTCGGTGCCACGCCTCTTGCGCAGGCACTTTGGCGTCGTAGGCTGTGGGCTCCCCCGTTCCCTGGAGCCCGCCATGCGCCGCCGTTCACTCATCTCCAGCTTGTCCCACGTGTCCACCGCCGTGGCCGTGTTCACCCTCACCGCCTGCGCCACCGGGCCTGATGCGCAATGGGTCGATCCCCAGCGCGGCAAGGTCTCGTTCGCAGGAAGCAAGGTGCTGGTGGTGTGCGACGCCTACGAGCCGGTGGTCAAGCAGATCTGCCGCGACGAGCTGGCGCGCCAAGTGCGCGAGCGCGGTGGCCAGCCGGTGTTCCCGCCCGAGTTCGCTTCACCCTCGCCATGGCGGCCGGTGTCGGCCACCGACATGCTGCCGGCCGCGCGCACAGCTGGGGCGGCGGCGGTGTTGAGCGCCGTGGTTCAGCCGGGCATCGCAAGCACGCGCTCGGGTCCGTCGATTGGCGTCGGCCTGGGCGGCTTCAGCATCGGTGGCGGCGGTGGGGGCATTGGCGTGGGCGTTTCGGCGCCGCTCGGCAGCGGGCAAACCGACGCGGGCTACGAAGCCAATGGGGTGATCACCGACGTGGCGAGTGGCCGCCTGCTGTGGACGGCCAAGGTCAGCACCTCGTCGGGCGACTTGTCTGCGCAAATCGCCATGCTGGCCAAGCGGTTGGTCGATGCGGCCGGCAAGTCCGGTCTCATCTAAACCACCTTCATTCAGGCTTGCGGCTGGGCGGGTGTCAACGGCCCGGCTGCGCGGCTGATGGCTTCGCGGGCTTTCAGTTCGGCGCGCAGCGAAACATCAAGCGGCGCAAGGCACAGGCCGGCGTGCTGGTAGTTCAGGTTTTCGTACACCTGGGCCGCATCGGGGTGGGCGGCAAGGATGGCGTTGAGCACCTGCCCAACCTCCACCTGGCCGGGCAGGGTTGCGGCCAACTTCACTTCGCTCAGCGCCTGCGTGAGTCGGCCAACGACCGCGCGGTATTGGTCGGGCGACACCGGCTCGAAACTGTGTTCCAGACGTTCCAACAAGCCGGCGAGCGTCAACACGTTCATCAGGTCGGCTGGCAGGCGAATCTGGGTGGGGTGGGTGGCGTTCATCGGATTCCTTTCGCTGGTCAGCCCCGGTACACGGCCCGGGGCCCTGTGCAACAACGTCGGGCCGGCATGCCCGATTTCAAGGCTTGGGTAGCGTGGAACGCTTCGTCTGAAGCGGGGCGCTTCATTCGAGCGTGAAGCCGATCTTCAGCGTCACCTGCCAGTGCGCCACCTTGCCGTCCAAAATCTGCCCCCGGGTTTCGGTCACTTCAAACCACTGCAGGTTGCGAACGCTCTCGTGGGCTTTGGCAATGGCGCGCTGAACGGCGTCGTCCACGCTGACGGGGGACGATCCGGTGAGTTCAAGCTGCTTGTAAACATGGTGGGTCATCGCGGGCTCCAGAGGCAAAAGGTTGATGCCTTCAGCGTATGCAGGCGGCCGGCGCTGCATGCCAGCGAGTTGCGCTTCGGCCTGTAGGACAGCAAGCGGACAGCAAGCGAATCGCCACAAATCGAAAGGTGGCGGCCTCGCCTGTCACCGCGAGAATCACCGCCGCCCCCCGCCTGGAGCCGACGATGCACCCGAGCCACGACACCCCCGCCGCGCACGAGCCGGTCTATGAGGTCTACGCGATCCGCTACGCCAGCATGCCCCGGCGCAGACGCGACAACTTCCTGCCCGCCGACCCGCACGACGGCCCCATGCCGATGGACTTCTTCGTCTGGCTGCTGAAGTCGCCCACGCGCAGCATCCTGGTGGACACCGGCTTCTCAGCGCAGACAGCCATCGCCCGCGACCGCGCCTTCGCACGCTGCCCCATCGACGCGCTGCGCACCCTCGGCGTCGAACCCAACACTGTGCAAGACGTGGTGCTGACCCACCTTCACTACGATCACGCCGGCAACCTGCCCAAGCTGCCGAACGCGCGCTTCCACCTGCAAGACCGCGAGATGGACTACGCCACCGGCCGCTGCATGTGCCATGCGCCGTTGCGCCATGCGTATGCGGTTGAAGACGTGGTGGAGCTGGTGCGCAAGGTCTACGCCGACCGCGTGGTGTTCCATGCCGGCGACAGCCTGCTGGCCCCCGGCGTCGAGCTGATGCTGATCGGCGGCCACACACGCGGCCTGCAAGCCGTGCGGGTGCGCACCGCGCGTGGCTGGGTGGTGCTGGCATCGGACGCCAGCCACTACTACGAAAACATCGAGGCCGAGCGGCCCTTCCCGATCGTCCACAACGTGGCCGAAATGCTGGACGGCCATCGCAGGCTGAAGGCCGCCGCGCCATCGCCCCAGCACGTGGTGCCTGGGCACGACCCCGAGGTGCTGCGCCGCTACCCACGCATTGAGGGCGACGAAGCCGGCATTGCCTGCTTGCACTTGGCGCCATCGATGTGAGGCGCTGAGGGCCGGTCGCCACGGCCGGAAGGCCACCCCGGCACACCGATTGCCGCAGGGCGGAGCCTTCTCACTTCCTGCATGCACACGATGAAGAAGCAAGACAACCTGGCTGGCCGCACCGTGGTGTTGACCGGAGCCAGCAGCGGCATCGGCCGCGCCGCCGCGCAAGCCTTCGCTCGCCAGCGGGCCAACCTCGTGCTGGCCGCGCGGCGCGAAGCGGTGCTGCAAGAAGTGGCCGCCGAATGCCAGGCACTGGGCGCACAGACGCTGGTGGTGCCCACCGACGTGACCGACCCGCAAGCGGTGCTGGCCCTGGCCCGCGCCGCCGCCGCACGCTTCGGCGGCATCGACGCATGGATCAACAACGTGGGCGTGGGCGCCGTGGGTTCGTTCATCGAAACACCGCTGAAGGCGCACCGGCGGGTGATCGAATCGAACCTCATCGGCCACATGAATGGCGCGCATGCGGCACTGCCGTATTTCATTGGCCAGAAGGGCGGCGTGTTGATCAACATGATCTCGCTCGGCGCCTGGTCACCAGCGCCTTACGCGGCGGCGTACTCGGCCAGCAAGTTCGGGCTGCGCGGGTTTTCTGAAGCGCTGCGGGCCGAGCTGACACGCTGGCCCCAAGTGCATGTGTGCGAGCTGTACCCCGCCTTCATGGACACCCCCGGCCTGGCCCACGCGGCCAACTACACCGGCCGGCGCTTGCGCCCCATGCCCCCGTTGTACGACCCGCGCGAAGCGGCCGACGCGATGGTCGCGCTGGTGAAGTCACCTCGCGCCGTGACCACCGTTGGCACCGCCGCACGCGGGCTGCGCCTCGGCCATGCCTTGTCACCCACGC
>JAYSYW010000218.1:0-22547 GCA_043727255.1 Rhizobacter sp.
ACACTTCAGCCACGTGGAAAGGCTGGCTCAGGAAGCGCTGGATCTTGCGCGCGCGCGCGCCACGGCCAGCTTGTCTTCCGGGCTGAGTTCGTCCATGCCCAGGATGGCGATGATGTCGCGCAGTTCCTTGTAACGCTGCAGGGTTGCCTGCACGGCCCGGGTGGTTGTGTAGTGCTCCTCGCCGACCACGTTGGGGTCCATCTGGCGGCTGGTGGAGTCCAGCGGGTCCACGGCGGGGTAGATGCCCAGCGAAGCGATCTCGCGGGACAGCGCCACGGTCGAATCCAGGTGGGCGAAGGTGGTGGCCGGCGACGGGTCCGTGTAGTCGTCCGCGGGCACGTACACGGCCTGGATCGATGTGATCGAGCCGACCTTGGTGGAGGTGATGCGCTCCTGCAGGCGGCCCATCTCTTCGGCCAGCGTCGGCTGGTAGCCCACGGCGGAAGGCATGCGGCCCAGCAGCGCGGACACTTCGGTACCGGCCAGCGTGTAGCGGTAGATGTTGTCGACGAAGAACAGCACGTCGCGGCCCTCATCGCGGAACGACTCGGCGATGGTCAGGCCCGTCAGCGCCACGCGCAGGCGGTTGCCCGGGGGCTCGTTCATCTGGCCGTACACCATGGCCACTTTCGATTCGGCCAGGTTGTCCAGCTTCACGACGCCCGAATCGGCCATCTCGTGGTAGAAGTCGTTGCCTTCACGGGTACGTTCACCGACACCGGCAAACACGGACAAGCCGGAGTGCGCCTTGGCGATGTTGTTGATGAGTTCCATCATGTTCACGGTCTTGCCGACGCCGGCGCCACCGAACAGACCCACCTTGCCGCCCTTGGCGAACGGGCAGACCAAGTCGATCACCTTGATGCCGGTCTCGAGCAAGTCTTGCGACGGGCTCAGCTCGTCATACGCTGGCGGCTTGCGGTGAATCGAAGCGGTGAGTTCCTGGCTGACAGGGCCACGCTCATCGATCGGCGCACCCAGCACGTCCATGATGCGGCCGAGCGTTGCACGGCCCACAGGCACCGTGATCGCCTTGCCGGTGTTCGTGACCATCAGGCCACGGCGCAGACCGTCAGACGAACCCAGCGCAATGGTGCGCACGACGCCGTCGCCGAGCTGCTGCTGCACTTCCAGCGTCAGCGCCGAGCCTTCAAGCTTCAGCGCGTCGTACACCTTGGGCATTGCGTTGCGGGGGAACTCCACGTCCACCACCGCGCCGATGCACTGAACAATCTTGCCTTCTGCAGTTGCAACCGAGGTCATGTTCGTATCCTTTGAAAATCAGAGTCTTGGTTCTCAGACCGCAGCCGCACCGGCGACGATCTCGGAAAGTTCTTTGGTGATGCCGGCTTGGCGCGTGCGGTTGTAGATCAGCTTCAGTTCGCCAATCACATTGCCCGCGTTGTCGGTCGCCGCCTTCATGGCCACCATTCGCGACGAGTGCTCGGACGCCATGTTCTCGGCCACGGCCTGGTAGACCAACGCCTCGGTGTAACGCACCAGCAGGTCGTCGATGACGGTCTGCGCATCGGGCTCGTAGAGGTAGTCCCAGTCGTGCGCCGGCTTGCCCGCATTCAGCGTCTCGGCCGACAGCGGCAACAGCTGCATCACCACCGGCTCTTGCCGCATCGTGTTGATGAAGCGCGTGTACGACAGATAAACCGCCGACAGCTTGCCTTCGGCATACGCGTCCAGCAGCACCTTGACCGGGCCGATCAGCTTGTCGAGATGCGGCTTGTCACCCAATTGCGTGACATGCGAGACCACCCGTGCGCCGATGCGGTTCAAGAAGCCAAGGCCCTTGTTGCCAATGGCCACGGACTCGGTCTTCACGCCCTGACTGTCGAGCTCTTTGAGCTTGGCAGTCACGGCGCGCAACACGTTGGTGTTCAAGCCGCCGCACAAGCCCTTGTCCGTGGTCACGACGATGAGACCGGCTGTCTTGGCGCCGTCGTTCGCCACCATGAACGGGTGCTTGTACTCGGGGGCCGCCTGAGACAGGTTGGCCGCCAAGCTGCGGATCTTCTCGGCATACGGACGGGCCGCACGCATGCGCTCTTGCGCCTTGCGCATCTTGGCAACCGAGACCATTTCCATGGCCTTGGTGATCTTCTTCGTGTTCTCGAAGCTTTTGATCTTGCCGCGTATTTCCTTGCCTGCTGCCATCAGTGGGCTCCTTGTTCGTTGGCGAGACCTCGGCCGGCGCCGGGCCACCCCAAGGCGGCCGAGCGCCCCCCGGGAGGGCAAGAACGAAGTGACGTGGGGGCAGTCATTTTTTTCAGGCGAAGGACTTCTTGAAGGCGGTGACAGCGCTCGTCATCTCGGCTTCGGCGTCCTTGTCGAGCTGCTTGGTGTCTTCGATCTTCTTCAAAAGGCCCGCGTGGCTGGTCTTCAGGAATTGGTGGAGGCCGTGTTCAAAGGCCAGAACCTTCTTCACTTCGATGTCGTCCATGAAGCCCTTGTTCACCGCGAACAGCGTCGAAGCCATCAGGCTGATCGGCTGCGGCGAGTACTGCGCCTGCTTCAGCAGTTCGGTGACGCGGGCGCCGCGGTCGAGCTGCTTGCGGGTGGCTTCGTCGAGGTCAGAGGCGAACTGCGCGAACGCGGCCAGTTCACGGTACTGCGCCAAGTCGGTACGAATGCCGCCGGACAGGCTCTTGATGACCTTGGTCTGCGCAGCACCACCCACACGCGACACCGAGATACCGGCGTTGATGGCGGGGCGGATGCCAGCGTTGAACAGGTTGGTTTCCAGGAAGATCTGCCCGTCGGTGATCGAGATCACGTTGGTCGGCACGAAGGCGGACACGTCGCCGGCTTGCGTTTCGATGATCGGCAAGGCCGTCAGCGAACCCGTCTTGCCCTTGACGGCGCCCTTGGTGAAGGCTTCAACGTAGTCGGCGTTCACGCGAGCTGCGCGTTCCAGCAGGCGGCTGTGCAGATAGAACACGTCGCCCGGATAGGCTTCGCGGCCCGGCGGGCGGCGCAGCAGCAGCGAGACCTGACGGTAGGCCACGGCTTGCTTGGACAGGTCGTCGTACACGATCAGCGCATCTTCACCGCGGTCGCGGAAGTATTCGCCCATCGTGCAGCCCGAGTAGGCTGACACGTATTGCATGGCGGCCGATTCGGCGGCCGAGGCGGCCACGACGATGGTGTATTCCATCGCGCCGTTGGCTTCGAGCGAACGCACCACGTTCTTGATCGACGATGCCTTCTGGCCGATCGCAACGTAGATGCAGGTCATGTTCTGACCCTTCTGGTTGATGATCGCGTCGATGGCGACAGCCGTCTTGCCGGTCTGGCGGTCGCCGATGATCAGTTCTCGCTGACCACGGCCGATCGGCACCATCGAGTCGATGGACTTCAGGCCGGTCTGCATCGGCTGGTCGACCGACTTCCGTGCGATCACGCCCGGGGCGATCTTTTCAATCGGGGCGGTCAGCTTGGCGTTGATCGGACCCTTGCCGTCGATCGGCTGGCCCAGCGCGTTGACCACGCGGCCTTTCAGCTCGGGGCCGATCGGCACTTCAAGAATGCGGCCGGTGCACTTGACCGTGTCGCCTTCGGAGATGTGTTCGTAAGCACCCAGAATCACCGCGCCGACAGAGTCGCGCTCGAGGTTCAGGGCCAGGCCGAAGGTCGGCGTGCCGTCGGCCGCGGGTGCGAACTCAAGCATTTCGCCCTGCATCACGTCCGACAGGCCGTGCACACGCACGATGCCATCGGTGACGGACACGACGGTGCCCTGGTTGCGGATGTCCGACGAGGCGCCGAGGCCTTCGATGCGGCTCTTGATCAGTTCAGAAATTTCTGCGGGATTCAGTTGCATTGCTTCTCTCCGGTCTGCTTGGAGGCACGGTGCCTTCGTCGCAGCTTGGATGGCCGAATGGGCAGGGGCAGGCGAGCACGGCTTACGCCGTGAGCGCCGCCTTCATTTGTTCAAGACGGGCCTTGACGGAGGTGTCGAGCACCTCGTCGCCGACCACCACGCGAATGCCGCCGATCAGTTCGGGCTCGACCACCACACGGGCGTTGAGCTTGCGACCGAAACGCTTTTCCAGCGTGGCGACCACGTCACCAAGCTGCGCCGGATCGATGGCAAACGCGCTGTGGATCACCGCGTCAGATACACCGGACTTGGCGTTCACCAACTGGTGAAACTGCTGCGCCAATTCAGGCAGCGCCGCCAAGCGGTCGTTCTCGATCACGATGCGCAGCAGGTTTTGCGCAGCGCCGGACAACGGCGCCTTGACCACCGAGGTGATCAAGTCGAATACCTGCGTGGCATTGACCTTGGGGTCGGCCGCGAACTGACGCAACTGGGCATTGCCAGCCACGTCGGCCAGCGACTGCACTTGTTGCGAAAGCGCGTTCAGGTCGGGCGTGCCCGCCGAAGCCTTGAACAAGGCCTCGGCGTACGGGCGAGCGATGGTTGCTAGCTCGGCCATGGTTTACAGCTCGGTCTTGAGGCGGTTCAACATGTCGGCGTGAACGCCGGCGTTGACTTCGCTCTTGAGGATCTGCTCGGCGCCCTTGATCGCCAGCGCCGCCACCTGATCGCGCAAGGTTTCACGTGCACGCACGGATTCCTGCTCGGCTTCGGCTTTGGCCGCCGCGATGATCTTGGCGGCCTCGTCGCTGGCGCGGCCCTTGGCCTCTTCGATCAGCGATTGCGCCAGGCGCTCCGCATCGGCGAGGCGCTTGGCTGCATCGTCGCGGGCAGCAGAAAGCTGCGCGCCGACACGTTGCTGCGTGGTCGCCAGTTCGCTCTTGGCCTTGTCGGCCGCAGACAAACCTTCAGCGATTTTCGCGGCGCGTTCGTCCAGTGCCTTGGTGAGGGGCGGCCAGATGTAGCGCATGGTGAACCAGACAAGGATCGCAAAGACGACCGCCTGCAGGAACAGGGTTGCATTGATGTTCACAGCACGATCCTTTCAACCGTGAAAGGGACGCGAGGGCTTAAGCGAGAACAAACGGGTTCGCGAAGGCGAAGAGCAGCGCAATGGCAACGCCGATCAGGAAGGCCGCGTCGATCAGGCCAGCAAGAATGAACATCTTCGTTTGCAGTTCGTTCATGAGTTCCGGCTGGCGAGCCGCCGACTCCAGGAACTTGCCGCCCATCAGCGCGATGCCGATCGATGCACCGATGGCGCCCAGGCCGACGATGAGACCACAAGCCAGCGCGACGAGACCGAGGATGTTTTCCATGATTGCTCCTACTTAGTTGAAATTAAAACGAGAGAAAGAAACGGGAAGAGAGGGAAAGAAGATCAGTGCGCGTCGTGCGCCTGGCCCACGTAAATCAGCGTCAGCATCATGAAGATGAATGCCTGCAACGTGATCACAAGAATGTGGAACAGGGTCCAGACGGTCCCCGCCACCACATGCCCAACCCCGAGCCAGAAACCGCCGGCCAAAGGATTGAACTCCCACGCCCACACGCCACCCATCAGCGCGATCAGCATGAACACCAGCTCGCCCGCAAACATGTTGCCGAACAGCCGCATGCCATGAGAGACAGTCTTGGCGGTGAACTCGATCATCTGCATCAAGAAGTTCACCGGATACAGGAACCACTTGTCGCCGAACGGTGCGGCCACCAGCTCATGCGCCCAGCCACCGATGCCCTTGATCTTGACGTTGTAGAAGACGCACAGCAGCAGCACGCTGCTCGACAGACCCAGCGTGGTGGACAAGTCGGCGGTGGGCACCACACGCAAATAGTCTTTGAAGCCGAGCGCTGGGCCGGCGCTGTGCCAGATCTGCGGCAAGAAATCGACGGGAAGCATGTCCATGAAGTTCATCAGGAAGATCCAGATGAACACAGTGAGCGCAAGCGGCGATACCAGCTTGCGACTCTTGGCGTTGTGAATCACGCCCTTGGCTTGGTTTTCAACCAGTTCAGCCAGGATCTCGATCGCAGCTTGGAAACGACCCGGAACACCGGAGGTCGCGTTGCGCGCCACGCGCCACAGAACGAAACAACCAATCACACCCAGCAAGACCGAATAGACCAGCGAATCGAGATTGAAGACACTGAAGTCAACGATGGTCGATTGCTTGACGCTCTCAAAAGAGAAGTCCTTCTGCAGATGCTGCAGGTGGTGCTGAATGTATTCACCGGCCTTGGGGCCGGAGGTGTGAGCAACGTTTTCGGCAGCCATGTCGAATCGAACTCTCTTGTATTTGAACCATCACTGGCGGCGCCGCAACAGCGCCAACCAACCCAACTTCATGCACACGATCATCGTCACCAGCAAAGCTGGCCAACTCAGACCGGGCACCCACTTGGCGGCCGCCACCAACATGGCCACCGCCAGAACAATCTTGACCAACTCCCAGAACATGAAGCTCGCAGCCAAAGCCGCCGCACTTCCCGCCCCCCGGGTCATTCCACGTGCCAACAAGGCCCCTGGAATCACCACTACCGCAGCACCATAAAGCGCCGACCCCATAACGACCCAACGCGGGGCGACCCAGGCCACCACCAGCGTACAAAGCAAACCCGCAGCAGCTTGCGCCGCAACGATTCGCCAAGGCGACACCACCGGATTTTTTACCCTTAGAGCCAACGCCTCTTCTCGGGTCAAAGGCTTGAAAGGCGGCTCTTGATCCGCACCTGGCCCTTCGTCGGGGCGGAGGTCATGGTCGAGGGGATCGCTCATGCCTGAATGTGAATGCGGGTCAGCAAAGCCTCGGAATTATACGTGGAAACCCGGTCCTTTCGGTCAATCGTCGGCATGGATCGTCATTGGCGCTTGCAGAGATGCCACACGGGCTCGCAATGGGTCGCCTCAAAGTTGACCCATCGCCCCAAGTGTTCTGACACGTTATTGAGCTTTGAGGCGCGCTTCAGCCGCCACGCAAAAGCAGTTCGCGGGCAGCCCTGCGACATCAAGCTGAACGCTGAGCACACGGCCCGCCCAAGGCTGATCCCTCAGCTCAGCCTCAGGCCGGTTCTCACGCGATGTGGTGATGTAGAGCGTCTTCATATCGGGGCCACCAAAACACGGCATCGTGGGGCAACGCACCGGCAGCGGCAATTCGGCGATGACCGTGCCTTGGGGCGAGAGCCGCAGCACCCGTTGACCTTCGAACATGGCAACCCAATAGCACCCCTCCACATCCATCGCCGCGCCGTCGGGGCGCCCGCCATACCCCGTCAAGTCATGCCCCGTCGGTTTGAGAGGAAAGCTCGCCAAGGCGCACATCGAACCCAGGTCGCCGGTGAGTGGGTCGATGTCGGATGCGTAAATGGAGTGAGCCTTGGTGTCGCTCCAGTACAGCGTTTGGCCATCGAGGCTCCAGGCCAAGCCGTTCGAGACTGTGATGCCGTCGGCCATGCGCTTGAGCAAACGTCCGTCATAGCGATGCAACGAAGCCTGCGCCGCGTTGCGCGGTTCGTAGATGGTGCCGACCCAGAAGCGTCCTGCCGGGTCGCACTTGCCGTCATTGAAACGTTCGTGGACCGGGTCGTAGGGCGGTGGGGCAAGCGGCTCGCGCTTGCCAGTGTCGGGATCGAAGCGCCACAGGCCATCGCGACAGGCCAGAAGCAGCTCTCGCCCCTCGCTCATGGGCGCCAAGCTGGCCACCTCACTTTCAAGCTGCCAGCGACGCAACTCGTCGGTCTGCGGATCGAAGCGTTGCACGCTTCGCCCGGGGATGTCGCAGTAATACAGCACCTGCTCGCGCGGGTGCCACATCGGCGACTCACCGAGCAGCGCAGGTGTTTCGATGGCCACCCGCACGGTCGCGTCGATTCTTCGTACCGCGTTCAAAGCGCCGTCACCTCGATCGCCATCGACGCGTCGAAGCTTTCCCCCGGCCCGACCGTGCGCAAGCCATGCACAGCCGGGTCATCCATTTGGATGGCGTTGCTGACGTGACTCACCGGTTCGACGCAGAAGTAGCCCTGGTCGTTCGGTGTGTAGACCACCAGGTAACCCAGGGACGACGTGAGCCGCAACGAGAACTTCTCATCGTCGATTTCGGCCGCGCCGCCCCAGCCCTCGAAGCAGTGGTCGAACGACATGTCCACCACATCTCCATCGATGCCCGGCTGCATTTCCTTGTGTGTGGGCAGTTGCGTGACATCGGACTCCCATCGCGCCGTCAACTCAGCATGCAAATGACTGCGTTCGCGTTTCACGAAATAGGGGTGCCACCCCAGACCCACCGGCTGTGACGAATCGGCGGTGTTGGTGAAGACCAGTTGCAGATCCAAGCGCTGCGGAGACAGACTGAAGTGCTGATGGACCTCAAAGGGAAAGGGCCAGTGCGCATCGGCCACATGCCGATACCGCAGGACCACGCTGTCGGCGCAGGAGGAAACCACCTCCCACGACCGCTGCCAAGCCACACCGTGAACGGAATGCGGGTTGTCATCGAAGTTCGTGGCTGTGGTGTAGTCGCGGCCTGCCCATCGGAAGCGGCGGTTGCCAAGGCGGTTTGAATAAGGAACCAGTGGGTAGCTGGCGGACTGCCGCGATGTGAGCAACGCGGCCGGCTCCGTCGATCGCAGGATGGGCGTCTCGTGGTGCCAGAGGCCGGCGATGGCACCGCCGAGATCGGGGCGCAGCGCCAGGCGCAGAGCGCCTGCATGCAGCCCAAAGCTGTGGGGGTGGGCGTTCTGCGACGGAGCTGTCATGGGGGACCCTGGTGGAGCCTGACATCGTACGCCGCCCCTCATCTCACACCACTGAGGGGCGTGAACCGCCCCAGCTCAATCCAGGTCCGCCTTCAGGTAATGCGCCCCGGGAAGGGGGTTGAAGTAGTAAGGCGGGATCGTGACGAAACCCAGGGTGGTGTAGAGGCCACGTGCGGCTTCCATGTCATCGAAGGTGTCGAGCACCATGGCCGAATAACCGGCGCGGCGGGCTTCGTCGAGCAAAGCCTGGGCGAGCACGCGGCCCAAGCCGAAACGGCGGAAGGGGGGGCGCACATACAGCCGCTTCATCTCGCAGGCATTGGCGTAGTCGATGCCGGGCAGTGCGCGCAACGCGCCGCAGCCCGCAACCTCATCGTCAACCACCGCCAGCAGCAACTGCCCGCCCGGGGCCGCGTACTCGCCCGGCAGCGAGGCCAACTCGGCGTCGAAGCCCTGGAAGCACAGGTCGATGCCCAAGCTCTGTGCGTACTCAAGCAGCACGGCGCGGGCGGCATCGAACAACTCAGGGGAGTCGGGGCTCAGCAGGCGGATGTCCGGGGTGTGGTCCATTCAACCGAAAGAAGCGGGGGTGGCGGCAGTTTATCCGCGCCCGCTTGGCCTCAAACCATTCGAAACGTGGGCTGCAGAAGGATGCCGGCGCAACGGCTTCCGCTACCATTCGCGGCTGCTTGAAACCCCGTTTCGTGGGCGCATGCGCATCGTTCGCGCGCAGGGCGACCCGGCCAGCCGCGCAAGCGGCCTCCATCGAGCCCCATCACGCATGACCTTGTCTCGTCTTCGCACCGCCGCGCACCTCGGTGCCTTGCTCATCTCATGGACGGCGCTCACAGCCGCAGCGCAAAACACACAAGAACCCGAAGGGCGCACGTTCAACACGCCGGCATATGCGCCAGTGGAAGCAGTAGCTGCCCCGACCAACAGCCGCACGACACCGCCACAGAATCGACCCCGCGTGTCGAGCAGCAATGGTTCGTCACCCAATCGCAGCGAGAGCAATTCAGACGCTTCAGAGCCAAGTGGTGAGCGTCGGAATATGCGCAACGTCCGACGGCCCGCCGCCACCCCGAGTGGCTTTCAAAAGTTCGTTGAGGTTGCCACCGGGCGCCAGTTGCCGGTGTTCGGAGTCAGCTTCTTCGCCGACGCGGCGGACAGCTTTGCGCCGGTGGACAACGTACCGGTCACAGCGGACTACACCGTGGGCGCTGGCGACGAATTGCTCATCCGGGCCTGGGGTTCGATCGATGTCGACTACCGTGCCACGGTGGACCGCAACGGCCAAGTCAGCCTGCCGAAGATCGGCAGCTTCACCGTCGCGGGCGTCAAAGCGTCTGACCTCGAACGGCATTTGCGGGCACAGATCGGGCGGCTGTACACCAACTTCAACCTGAACGTCACCTTGGGGCAATTGCGCGGAGTGAAGGTGTTCGTGGTGGGGCCCGCCCGCTTGCCTGGGGTCTACACCGTCTCCAGCCAGTCCACGATGCTCTCAGCGGTGGTGGCGGCTGGCGGGCCGGGGCCGAACGGCTCGATGCGCAAGGTGTTGCTGCGGCGCGGTGGCCAGGTGGTGTCCGAGCTGGACATGTACGACTTCCTGGTGCAGGGCGACAAATCGAAAGACCTTCAACTGGCTGCTGGCGACGTGGTGGTGTTTCAACCGGTGGGTGCCCGGGTGGCATTGAACGGTGCAATCGACACTCCGGCCATCTATGAACTGAAAACACCGCAGGAAGCGCTGGGCGAAGTGTTGCGTTATGCAGGTGGCCCTCCGGTGCTCGCCAATCCGAACAAGGTTCACCTTGAGCGCATTGATCCGAAGCGAGAGCCTGCCGCCCGCTTCATCGAAGACTTCAAGCTCGACAGTGCCGGGCTGCAAAAGCCGCTGCGCGATGGCGATGTGCTGACCCTGCTGGGCATCTCGCCGCAATTTTCCAACGAAGTCACCTTGAAGGGCCATGTCGCCCAGCCGTTGCGATATCCCTTCACGGCAGGCATGCGCATCCGCGACCTGATCCCGAACAAAGAGGCTTTGATCTCGCCGGACTTTTTTCGTCGCAAAAACCTGTTGGTGCAGGTGCTGAAAGAAGACGCGGCCCGCCCGACGTTGACTGACGGGCAAAACGACTCGCAGCCCGGTGAGGAGCGCAGCCAACTCCGCCAAGACCGGACCATGGCGGAACAAGCGAAAAAGTCCCCTGCGTCCTTGTTCGACGAACTCAATTGGGACTACGCAGTGATCGAGCGCCTGAACGAAGACGACCTCAGCACCCAGGTCATTTCGTTCAACCTTGGCAAAGCGGTGCTGGTGGGCGACCCGGCACACAACCTGGAACTGCGCGCTGGCGATGTGGTGACGGTTTACAGCCAAAAGGACGTCAAGGTGCCGGTGTCGCGCCAGACCCGCCTGGTGTCACTCGGAGGCGAAGTCGGCGCCCCTGGCATCTATCAATTGCTGCCGGGCGAAACCTTGAGGCAACTCATTCTTCGCGCCGGCGGATTCACACCCCATGCCTACATCTATGGGCTGGAACTGACCCGCGAAGAGACGCGGCTGCGACAACGCGAGAACCTCGCTGCCGCTGTCGCCCGTCTGGAAGCTCTTGCGGCGACACAAGCTGCCCGCGACATTGCCAACCAGCGTGACGGGCCGTCCAGCCAGGTCAACGTGGGCGTCACAAACGCCCAATTGGTGCGGCTGTCACGCCTGCAGCCAAATGGCCGAATCGCACTGGAACTCCAGCCCGAGATCAGTTCCCACGATGAGTTGCCCGACCTTTCTTTGGAGCACGCGGACCGCATCGTGATTCCTACCCGCCCTGGTTTTGTCACCGTGGCGGGTGCCGTGGTGAACAACAACTCCTTTCTGTGGAAGTCCAACCGCACGGCGGGCGACTACATGGACATCGCCGGCCTGGATGAAACCGCCGAGAAGGCGGGCGTGTTCATCCTGCGTGCCGATGGCACGGTCGACCATGCGTCGAACCGGCGCGGGTTCCTCGGCTTTGGCGGCATCGCTGCGCAAAAGCTCAACGCGGGGGATGCGATCGTCGTGCCGAGCCAGGTGGACTTTGAAACCTGGGGCCGCGCCTTTGTGCGCAACCTGAAGGATTACTCGCTGATCTTCTCGCAGTTCGGTCTCGGCGCTCTCGCCATCAAGTCCCTTCGGGATTGAGCGAACATGAGCACATCCTCCGTGGTTGAATCCTCCGCCGACCTGTCGGACGAAGTGGACGAAGGCCCTGCCGTCAGCCTGATTGATCTGCTGACATGGGTTGGCCAGAGCAAACGCCTGATTGGCGGCATCACCGCCCTCGCCCTCGCGGGCTCATTGACCTATGCCTTGCTGAAGCCACCCGTCTTCACGGCCCGCACGACCCTTCTTCCACCCGGCTCGCAGCAACAAAGCGGCTCCGCTGCGGCGCTGGCCGCGTTGGGCTCGCTGGGCGGTGTGGCGAGCAGCCTGGGGGCCAAGACCCCCGACGAGTTGTATGTCAGCCTCTTGAAGAGCGACACCGTCCAGCGTGCGCTGGACAAGCGCTTCGAACTGCGCAAGCGTTACGAGATTGAGACCTACGAGGTGTTGCGCAAGGCTTTGCCGGCGTACATCCGCGTGTCCTCCGACAAAAAATCAGGCGTCATCACCGTCGAGGTCGACGACAAAGACCCGAAGTTCGCCGCTGAACTGGCGAATGCACATGCCAGCGAGATCACCAAGCTGCTCAGCCGGTTGGCGGTGTCGGAAGCGCAGCAGCGGCGGGTCTTTTTCGAGCAACAGTTGAAGGACTCGAAAGAGAACCTGATTCAGGCCGAACAAGCACTGCGACTGGTGCAGGAAAAGTCCGGCATGGTGGTCCTCGACAAACAAGCCGAAGCCATCATTGAAGCAGTGGCAAAACTGAAAGCGCTGATCGCCGAACGTGAAGTGCAGCTCACCGTGATGCGCACCACCAGCACCGCCCAGAACCCCGACCTGCAACGCCTCACGTCAGAGCTGGGTGCTCTGCGCGGCGAACTGGCCCGCATGGAGTCGCCGAACGGTGGCAAGCGCCAAGGTGGCATCGACATTCCGGTCGGGCGGCTGCCAGCTGCCTCAGTGGACTATGTGCGCGCCCTTCGCGAAGTGAAGTTCCAGGAAACGATGCTGATGAGCATGCTGCGCCAGTTCGAGGTGGCCAAGCTCGACGAGGCCAAGGAAGGCCCCGCCTTGCAGCAGGTGGACGTGGCCGTGCCACCCGACCGCAAGTCCAAACCTTCACGCGCGCTGATCGTGCTGGCCAGCACGCTGGCCGCATTGCTGGGCACGACACTGGTCGTGGTGGTTCGTCGCTACAGCGCCTTGGTTCGCGAGCAAAACCCCGAAAACGCGCAGGCCTGGCAGGCCCTGGGGCAGGCTTGGCGGTTGCGCCGCTGACCCGTCATCGCGCCCAGGCCGTTGCGCCGAGGCGGTATGCGAAGACAGTGAAAGAACAGCGGTGAGCGCGGATCAAAGCCGCAGTTCGCCGCGAACGCAGGTGACGGTGTGGCCGCCCACCCAGACCACGCCGTCTTCCTGCGCCACATGCACCCGGCCCGCGCGGCCAAGGCGGGCGCCCTGTGATGCGACATAGCGGGCAGGTGCCAAGCCCTCGCCCATCAGCCACTGCGCCACGCTGGCGTTCAAGCTGCCTGTGACGGGGTCTTCCGGCACGCCGATCGGTGCGGCAAATGCCCGCAGCTCGAATTGGCACGGCGCGCCCGCTTCATGTGGCCCGACCACGCCCACTTCCGCCAAACTTCGCAAAGCCGCGTGATCCGGTTCGAGCGCGAGTACGCTGCGCGCATCGTCCAGCAGCAGCGTCAGCCAGCGCACCCCGTTGTCGAGCATTCGCGCTTGGCGCAGTTGCCCGGGGCGCAAGCCCAGGGCGGTCAACACCTGGGTCAGCAGCGCCGGCTCAACCGCCTCGGTGCGCAACGGCGGCGCGGCAAACGCAGCACGCTCGCCGTCGAACCGGATG
This sequence comes from Rhizobacter sp., assembly GCA_043727255.1. Taxonomy (GTDB): domain Bacteria; phylum Pseudomonadota; class Gammaproteobacteria; order Burkholderiales; family Burkholderiaceae_C; genus Rhizobacter. Next base: position 13,663 of record JAYSYW010000218.1, read on the forward strand.
CGCACCCGCCCAACGCCGCATTGCTGCACCACTTCGCCGACCTGCTTCGGCTGCCCACCACCCTCGCGCCACGCATGGCAACTGCCCAGCGTGGGATGGCCTGCAAACGGCAGCTCGCGGTCGGGCGTGAAGATGCGCACGAGGTAGTCGGCCACAGGGTCCGTGGGTGGCAGCAGGAAGGTTGTTTCCGACAGGTTCGTCCAACGCGCGAAGGCCTGCATCTGTGCGTCACTCAAGCCCTTGGCGCCGTGCACCACGGCCAGTGGGTTGCCTTGGAGCGGTTGGTCGGTGAATACATCGACTTGGGAAAACCGGAATGTGCCCATCACAACGCCCTCACCGTGTTCATTGAACGGCCTTCAGTGTGGCCGCCAACACCGCCACGCCACGCTCGATGTCCGACTCCGACGCGGTGACAAACGACAGCCGCAGGGTGTTGCCACGCGCCCGGGCGGTGTCGGCTTCAAAGGCCGAGCCAGGAACAAAAGCCACCCCGCGCGCCACGGCCTGCGGCAGCAAGGCCAGGGTGTCGATGCCGTCCGGCAATTCGACCCAGAAGAACATGCCGCCACGCGGCAGCGTCCAGCGGCATCCTGTGGGCAAGTGAGACCGCAGCGCGGCGGCCATGGCGTCGCGTTGCGCCCGGTAGCGGGCTCGGATGGTCGGCACGTGGTCGTGCAAGAAGCCGTCGCGGACCAGCTCATGCACCAAGCGCTGATTGAAGCCCGGCGTGTGCAGGTCGGCCGCCTGCTTGGCATGCAGCAGCTTCGGAAACAAGGCTTCGGGCGCCACAACGTAGCCGAGCCGCAACCCCGGCGCCAGCACCTTCGAGAACGAGCCGAGGTACAGCACACCTTCAGGCCAGCGCGCGGCCAGCGGTGCAGGTGGGGGTTCGTCGAACCACAGGTCGCCGTAGGGGTTGTCCTCCAGCAGAGGCAACCCCAGCCGTTCGGCCTCAGTCAACAGCGCCACACGCCGGGCTTCGCCCATCAGGCGGCCGCTCGGGTTCTGGAAGTTCGGCAGCACGTACAGAAAACGCGCGTCGCGGGCGTCATGCAAGGCCTCGGGCAAGGGGCCGTCGCCGTCACAGTCCACGCAGACGAATTCGGGCTCGCTGGGCATGAAGGCCTGCAATGCGCCGAGGTAAGTGGGCGACTCCACCGCGACCCGGCTGCCCGGGTCGACCAACACCTTGCCGGCAAGGTCGAGCCCCTGCTGCGACCCGGTGGTGATGAGCACCTGCTCCGCATTCACCCGCATGCCTTGGGCACGCAGGTGTTCAGCGACCCATTCGCGCAGCGGCGTGAAACCTTCGCTGGCAGCGTATTGCAGCGCTTCACGGGGCGTGTCGCGCAGCACCCGGGCGCTGGCCTCGCGGATCGCCTCGACCGGAAAGGTGTCGGGTGCCGGCAACCCACCCGCCAGCGAGATGACGCCGGGCCGTTCGGTGACCTTCAATATCTCGCGAATGATCGAAGGATTCATGCGTTGCGCACGTCGCGCGAGCTGCCAGGGGGAGCGTGGAATGTTCATCGCAGACGGCCGCCTGAGGCGCCAGGGAGTGGGGGCATGGGATCAGTCTAGTGACAACACCAGCACACCACCAATACACTTTCCCAGCACAAACCAACCGCTGTACCGGCTGCCTCACCCACACATGGACCCGACCACACCGCTCTCCCGCCAAGCGAACACCAGCCTGACCGACCAATTGGCGGGGCGCTTCGCAGAGCGTATTCGCCAACAACTCATCACGCCTGGCAGCCGCTTGCCGTCGGTACGCGAATGCGCGCGCCGCCATGGCGTCAGCCCCTACACCGTGGTGGCCGCCTACGACCAACTGCTGGCACTCGGCCTGGTTGAAGCCCGCAAACAGCGCGGCTTCTTCGTGCGCGAACCCCGCAGCGACGCGCGACAAGCCAGCGCCCAGCCGCCCACGCCCGCCCGCGCGCCACGACCTACCCCACCCATCAGCGCCACCGCCCTGATGCGCGGCATGTTCCAGCCGCCCGGCGCCAAGCCGATGCCCGGTTTGGGCACGCTGCCCGTCGAATGGCTCGACCTGCCGATGCTCAGCACCGCGCTGCGCCGGGTCAGCAGTGGCGCGCAATTGGGGGCGCTGTCGCTGCAATACGGTGAACCGGCCGGTGACATGCGCCTGCGCAAGGCCCTCGCCCTCAAGCTGGCTGACTTTGGCGTCAAGGCCGACCCCGCGCAGATCGTCACCACCCTGGGCGCCACACAGGCGCTCGACATCGTCACCCGCAGCCTGGTGCGAGCCGGCGACACGGTGCTGGTGGACGAGCCCGGCTGGTCGGTCGAATTCGCCCGGCTGGCGGCACTCGGCCTGCGCATGTTGCCGGTGCCGCGAGGTGACGACGGCCCCGACCTGGCCGTCATGCAGCGCCTGATCGAAGCGCAAAAGCCCGAAGACCGGCCGCGCCTGTACGTCACCGTCTCGGTGCTGCACAACCCGACGGGCGCGTCGCTGTCGCTCGGCCACGCGCACCGGCTGTTGCAGCTCGCCCAGGCGCACAACTTCGTGATCGTCGAGGACGACACCTACGCCCACCTCGCGCCGCCGCACCTGCCCCGGTTGGCCGCGCTCGATGCGCTGGAGCGCACGATCTACATCTCGGGCTTCTCGAAGATCCTGGTGCCGAACTGGCGGGTGGGTTTCCTGGCCGCACCACCGGCCCTGGTGGACCGCCTCATCGACACCAAACTGCTCACCAGCCTGACCACACCCAGCCTCACAGAACAAGCGCTGGCCCACTGCTTAGAGAACGGTCTGCTGCGCCGACATGCCGAACGGGTGGTGCAAAAGCTCGACGCCGCCCGTGCCCGCACCGTGCGGCTGGCCGAGGCCGCAGGCTGCCGGTTCGTGTCGCCGCCGCGTGGCCTGTTCGGATGGGTGGACACCGGCGTGGACACCGAATGGCTGTCTCGCCAGATGCTCGACGATGGCTGGCTGCTGGCACCCGGCACGCTGTTTCACGCCAGCCCGCGCCCCACCACGCTGATGCGCATCAACTTCGCCAGCACCCAGGACGCCCGTTTTTGGCGGGCGCTTGAGCGTGAGCGCTCACGCGGGTAAACCCTCGCCACAAATTGGGAAGGTTTGCACAGGGGTGCGCCGTCGCCTAAAGTGCCGCCACGTGACGAACTCCACGATGTTTGAACCCACCATTCCGTTTGGCGAACCCGAGCTGATGCGCGTCAGCGCTTTCGAGCGCTACCTGCATGAGCCCGGAGGGCCACGCGCGTTCGGCGAGGTGGCCGAGAACGGTCGCACGACCTCGCTCAGCCAGTCGCTGCTGGCCGACCTGGGGCGTTTCGAGCATGCGGGCCATGCCTCAGAGGTGTTGGAAGTGCTGGCCGCGTGTGTGCGCCATGCGCAAGAGGTCGTCATTCACCTGCAGATGGGCGACTCGGTCGTGCCGCTGACGGTGTTTGCCATCGAACGCCTGGTGCACTGCTCCATCAACCTGACGATGCTGCTGGAGCAGCGCCCCACAGAGCTGCGGGTGCTGCATGTGGAACCGGCCGTGTTGCGCCCCCCCGGCGACGACGAGCGCTCACTGATCGGCGAAGAACAGCACTACCACTCGCTCGGCCCGGTGCTGTGGGAGCTGGCGCTGCGTGGTTCGCGCAGCAGCCTGCTGCCTGAGATCGCCGGCCCCGTGGTCTACCGTGTGGCGCTCGGCCTCGACCTCGGCATCTTGCGTGTCAACGGCGCGTTGCTGGCCGCCGTGCAACGCCTGCAGCGCAAAAGCAGCACGCTGCGCGAGATGGCCGACTGGCCTGGCTTCGACACCGAACGTGCGGCGCGGCTGTTGAACGCGCTGTACCTGCAGTCGGGGCTGATCTTGAGCCGCACCCACCGGGCCGCCATCAGCGACTCGTGGTTTGGGGCGCTGGGGCGGTCTTGAGCATGACCCCTCGCTGAGTTCGGCTCGGCCCACCGCACGCACTCCGATACCTCCGCGCGAACGGCTTGGGGGGGTTGTTGCTTCATCCCCGCTCCGGCGCCCCGTTCGGGCTGATCCTTTGACAGGTTCGGGACAGGGTCCGGCCAAGGGCGAATCGAAGCCCTCGGTCACCCTCGTCCACTCTCGGTCAACGCGCGCCGAGTTCTTCCCAGCGCTCCATCACCGCCAGCAATTCGCCGTCAAGTTCGGCAAAGCGCTTTTGCGTTTGCGCCAGCAACTTGGCGTCGCCCACATAGATATCGGTGCCGCCCAACAGGTCACCCAGCTTCTTCTGCTCGACTTCCAGCGCTTCAATGCGCGCCGGCAGGCCTTCGAGTTCGCGCTGCTCCTTGTAGCTGAGCTTGGCGCGTTTGGCCGTGGGCGCAGGGGTTGACGCAGGCGTGGCAGCGGGCGGCGTGGGGGCCGTGGCCACCGCACGCGTCGCCTTGTCGCGCATCGAACGCGCCCGGTCACGCTGCATCTTCCAGTCTTCGTAGCCGCCTTCGTATTCGCGCCACAGGCCCGGCGATTCGTCGCCTTCCCAGGCAATCGTGCTGGTCACCACGTTGTCGAGGAAGCGCCGGTCGTGGCTGACCAGGAACACGGTGCCGGCATAGCTTTGCAGCAGCTCTTCCAGCAGTTCGAGCGTGTCGATGTCGAGGTCGTTGGTGGGCTCGTCGAGCACCAGCACGTTGGCGGGCAGCGCAAACAGGCGCGCCAGCAGCAGGCGGTTGCGCTCGCCACCGCTCAGCGTGCGCACCGGCGAATTGGCGCGTTCGGGCGAGAACAGAAAGTCGTTCAGGTAGCTCATCACGTGCTTGCGCGAGCCGGCGAATTCGACCCATTCGCTGCCCGGGCTGATGGTGTCGGCCAACGTGGCGTCGAGCTTGAGCGTGCTGCGCATCTGGTCGAAGTAGGCCACTTCGAGCTTGGTGCCCTGGCGCACATGGCCCGAGTCGGCCTGAAGCTCGCCAAGGATCAGCTTGAGCAGCGTGGTCTTGCCGGCGCCGTTCGGGCCGATCAGGCCCACCTTGTCGCCACGCAGCACGGTGGCGCTGAAGTCTTTCACGATGACCTTGTCGCCGAAGCTCAAGCTCACGTCGCGCAACTCGCCGACGATCTTGCCGCTGGCCGTGCCCGTGTCCACTTCCAGACGCACCTGGCCCAGCGAATCGCGCCGCGACTGGCGCTGCGCACGCAACACGTTCAGGCGTTCGATGCGGGCCACGCTGCGGGTGCGGCGTGCTTCCACGCCCCGGCGAATCCACACCTCTTCTTGCGCCAGCAGCTTGTCGGCACGCGCGCTGGCCAGCGCCTCGGACGCAAGCTGCTCTTCTTTCATGCGCTCGTAGGCGGTGAAGTTGCCGGGGTAGCTGCGGATCGTGCCTCGGTCGAGTTCGAGGATGCGCGTGGCCACGTTGTCGAGGAAGGCGCGGTCGTGGGTGATCAGCATCACGCTGCCCTTGAAGCCGCGCATCAGCTCTTCGAGCCAGGCGATGGAGTCGAGGTCGAGGTGGTTGGTGGGCTCGTCGAGCAGCAGCACGTCGGGCACGGCGACCAACGCCTGGGCGAGGGCCACGCGCTTCTTCATGCCGCCCGAGAGCTCGCCCACGGTGCGCGAGCCATCGAGGTGAAGCTGCGCCAGCGTGGTGTCCACCCGCTGCTCCCAGTTCCAGGCGTCGAGCGCCTCGATGCGCGTTTGCAGCGCGTCGAGGTCGCAGCCATCGGCGTGTTCTTCGTACTGCTGGCGCACCGAGCGGGCCTCGGCCACGCCTTCGCTGACCACATCAAACACGCTGGCTGCCGCATCGAAGATGGGCTCTTGCGGCACGTAGCAGATGCGCACGCCTTGCGTCATTTGCAGCAGGCCGTCGTCGGGCTTTTCAAGCCCCGCGATGATCTTCAGCAGCGAGGACTTGCCCGCACCGTTGCGGCCGATCAGCCCCAGGCGTTCGCCTTGTTCGATGGAAAACGCCGCGTTGTCGAGCAAAGCGACATGGCCGTAGGCGAGGTGGGCATTGGAGAGAGAGAAGACGGCCATGGCGTGCCCGAAGGCGTGGTGAAGAGCGAAGCGGCGGATTATCCGCGTGGTGCCGCTTGGCGAGCACTCTTCAACGCAAAGACGCAAAGGGGGAATACCAAGGACGCAAAAACTTTCTTGGGTTCTTTGCGTTCTTGGTTCGTCTTCTTCGCGTCCTTTGCGTTGAAAACACCGGCGAAAGCACCGACTCAGCCCAAGAGCTTCGCTTCCAACGCGTCGATGAACCGCTGGGCCACGTCGAAGCCGGTCTGCTGGGTGATTTCTTGGAAGCAGGTCGGGCTGGTGACGTTGATTTCGGTCAGGCAGTCGCCGATCACATCAAGCCCCACCAGCAGCAGCCCACGCGCCGCCAGAATGGGCCCGATGTGCGACGCGATCTCGCGGTCGCGTTCGGTCAGCGGCTGGGCCACGCCCTTGCCGCCGGCCGCCAGGTTGCCGCGAATTTCAGTGCCTTGGGGAATGCGCGCCAACGAAAACGGCACCGGCTCGCCGTCGATCACCAGCACGCGTTTGTCGCCCTGGGTGATCTGGGGCAGGTAGCGCTGCACCATCAGCGTCTGCGCGCCGCCCTGGTTCAGCGTTTCGGTGATGCTGCCGAGGTTCAGGCCGTCAGGGCCGACGCGGAAGATGCCCATGCCGCCCATGCCATCGAGCGGCTTCAAGATGATGTCGCGGTGTTCGGCGTGAAAGCGCTTCACCTCGGCCTCGCTGCGCGTCACCAGCGTGGGCGTGATGAACTGCGGAAATTCGAGAATCGCCAACTTTTCGGGATGCTCGCGCAACGCGGCGGGCTTGTTGAAGACGCGTGCGCCTTCGCGCTCGGCCTGGCCCAGCAGGTGGGTGGCGTAGAAGTACTCGCTGTCGAAGGGCGGGTCTTTGCGCATCACCACGGCACCCACATCGGCCAGCGCCACGGCATGGTCGCCATGGGCCTTGGCGAGGTACCAGTTGACGGGCTCGCCGGTGAGCGTGACCTCCCACAGCCACGCGCTCACCCGACCACCACGCTGCCAGACCAGGTCTTTCGGCTCGCAGGCCAGCAGCGTGTGGCCGCGCGATGCGGCCTCGCGCATCATGGCGAAGGTCGAATCCTTGTGAACGTTGAAGCCTTCCAGCGGGTCGGCCACGAACAGCAGTCTCATACGGATCGACCCTCGTCAGATCTCAAGCTTGGAGCCCAGCTCGACCACGCGGTTGGTCGGCAGACTCAGGAAGTCGGCGGCGGCGGCGGCATTGCGGTGCATGCTGGAAAAAAGCTTCTCGCGCCATGGCGCCATGCCGCTGCCCAGGGTGGGAATGATGATGTCGCGCGACAGGAAATACGAGGTCTCCATGTCGTCCACCTGGCAACCCCGGCTGCGCAGCAAGGCCAGCGCTTCGGGCACATCGGGTTCGTTCTTGAAGCCGAAGTGCAGGGTGACCTGCCAGCAGTCGCGACCAAGCGCTTCCATTTCGCAGCGCTTGTCAAAGCCGATCCACGGCACCTCGTGCTGCTGCACGGTGACGAACAGGTTGGTCTCGTGCAGCACCTTGTTGTGCTTCAGGTTGTGCAGCAGCGCGTTTGGGGTGAAGCCCTGTTCACTGACCAGGAACACAGCGGTGCCTGACACCCGCGTCGGCGGGTTGACGAACACGGCTTCCAAAAAGCTCTTCAGGTCGATCGCGTCTTCGCGAAGCCGGTCTTGCATGAGCTGGCGGCCTTGCTTCCACGTCATCAGCAGCAGGAACATCACCGCGCCAATGACGACCGGGAACCAGCCGCCATCGAACACCTTCACGATGTTGGCGGCGAAGAACACGAAATCAACGAGGAAGAAGAACCCGGTGGCCGCTACGCACAGCGCCCACGGGTACTTCCAGCCGTAGCGGATCACGAAGAAGGTCATCGTGGTGGTGATCAACATGTCGATCGTCACCGCGATGCCATACGCCGACGCAAGCTTGGTGCTGGAACCGAACAACACCACCGCAAACACGATGCAAACGTACAAGCCCCAGTTCACGAAGGGCACATAGATTTGCCCGGTTTCCTTGACCGAGGTGTGCAAGATCCGCAGGCGCGGCAGATAGCCGAGTTGGATGGCCTGCTTGGTGACCGAGAACGCGGCGGTGATGAGTGCCTGCGAAGCGATCACCGTCGCGCAGGTGGCCAGGCCGATCAGCGGGTACAGCGCCCATTGCGGCGCCATCTCATAGAACGGGTTGGCCACGTTCTCGGGGTGCATCAGCAGCATGGCGCCCTGGCCGAAGTAGTTGATGACCAAGGCGGGCCACACGAGGGTGAACCAGGCCAGCCGGATCGGCCGCTTGCCGAAGTGGCCCATGTCGGCGTACAGCGCTTCGGCGCCGGTGACGCACAGCACCACCGAGCCCAGTGCGATGAAGGCGATGCCGGTGTGCGCGGTCAGGAAGACCAGCGCATGGTGCGGACTGAGTGCCCACAGCACGGCCGGGTTCTCGGCGATGTGCACCACACCCAGCACCGCCATCACCGCGAACCACAGCGCAGTGACCGGGCCGAAGTACTTACCCATGCTGGCCGTGCCATGCCGCTGCACCACGAACAGCACGGTCAACACCACAAGGGTGATGGGCACGATGTAGTGGTGCAACCCCGGTGCCGCGACCTCGATGCCTTCAACCGCCGACAGTACCGAGATGGCCGGCGTGATGACGGCATCTCCATAAAACAAGGACGCCGCGAAGGCGCCCAGCATCACGACGAAGACGTGCATCCGCGGGCGCTTCTTCACCGCCTCCAGCGCGAAGGTCACCAACGCCAGCACGCCACCTTCACCGCGCCGATCATAGCGCAGCATGAAAGTGACGTATTTAAGTGAGACGATGAGCGTGATCGACCACACCATCATCGA
>JAYSYW010000219.1:0-9263 GCA_043727255.1 Rhizobacter sp.
GGCTACACCGTGAAGACGGCGGTCGATGGCGCCGAGGCGTTGGCGGTGCTGCGTTCGGAATCCATCGACCTGCTGGTGTCAGACGTCGAGATGCCGCGCCTGAACGGCTTCGACCTGACCACCCGCGTGCGTGCCGATCGCAAGCTGGCCGAGCTGCCGGTGATTCTGGTGACGGCCCTCGCCACGCGTGAAGACAAAGAGCACGGCATCGACGTGGGCGCCAACGCCTACATCGTCAAGGGCAGCTTCGACCAGGGCCACCTGCTCGAAGCCATTGAGCGGTTGATCTGAATGGATGTGAACCTGAATGCGAGCGGCGAGGGAACCGACGCGGTGACGCCCCAGGGCCCCGCGCAAGTGATCCAGGTGCTGGTGGTGGAGGCGCAGGAATCGATGCGCCGCTTTCTCACCGAGCGGCTGCAGTCCGACCCGCAACTGCGTGTGGTGCAGGCGGTGGGCGATGCGCGATCGGCGCTCGACTTCCTGGCCCGGCACCGGCCACACGTGGTGCTGATGGACCATCGCATGCCGGGGTTCGATGGCTTCGAGACCACGCGCCGCATCATGGAAACGAAGCCCTTGCCGATCGTGATGTGCACCTCCACAGGGGCGGGCGATGCGGTGTTTCGCGCGCTCGAAGCGGGCGCGGTTGCCTGCGTTGAAAAGCCCTTGATGGACGGCCCGTCTGACGCGGCCGTCGCCCACCTGCTGCAGACGTTGCGGCTGATGTCCGAGGTGAGGGTTGTGCGGCGATGGGTTCCAGGGGCGATGCTCGCCAGCCGCTCACCACACACGGCGCCGGCGCCGGCAACGGGCGGGAGCATCGGCGCGGTCGGCATCGGCGCGTCCACCGGCGGGCCGCCGGTGCTGCAGACGATCCTGGCGGCGTTGCCGGCGGACTTTGCGCTGCCGGTGTTGATCGTGCAGCACATCGCAAAAGGTTTTTTGCCGGGCATGGCCGAATGGCTGCGGCAGACATCGGGGCTCAAGGTGCAGATCGCCGCCTATGGCGTTCAGGTGATGCCGGGGCACGTGTACATGGCGCCCGACGATTTTCAGATGGGCCTCAGCAGCGACGGCCACATCGTGCTCACCCGCTCAAACAGTGGTGAAGGCCTGTGCCCATCGGTTGCCTGCCTGTTCGATTCGCTGGCCGATGTTTGCGGGCGCCAGGCGATTGGCGTGCTGCTGACCGGCATGGGCAAAGACGGCGCGGCGGAACTCAAGCGTTTGAAAGACTGCGGTGCCGTGACCCTGGTGCAAGACAAAGCCAGCTCGGTCGTGCACGGCATGCCGGGCGAAGCGGTGCGGCTCGACGCGGCCACGCAGGTGCTGCCGCCCGAGCGCATCGCCCAACAACTGATTCAACTGGCGCGGCAACATGCCGCCCGGAAGCGGAGCTGATTGCATGGACAACTTGCCCGGCGAAACCTCACCTGGCGCCCTTGAAACGGCGCAGGTGAACATCCTGATTGCCGAGGACAGCCCGACGCAGGCGCAGCGGCTGATGTACATCCTGCGCAAACGCGGCTGGATGCCTTTGGCCGCCTCGAACGGCGCGCAGGCGCTCGAGATGGCGCTGCAGATGGCGAAGACCGAGGCACCGGCGCTGATCATCAGCGACGTGGTGATGCCGGGCATGAACGGCTACGAACTCACGCGGCGCGTGAAGGCCGAGCCCTCGTTGCGTGACGTGCCGGTGATTCTGGTGACCACCATGGCCGACCCGCACGACGTGATCCGCGGGCTGGAATGTGGGGCCGACTGTTTCATCATCAAACCCTACGACGAGCGCCACCTGGTCGGGCGGGTGCAGCACATCCTGCACAACCGCGAGTTCCGCCATGTCAACGACATCGGCATGGGCGTCGAGATCCACTTCAACGGCCAGCGCCACTACATCACCGCTGATCGGCTGCAGATACTGAACCTGCTGCTGTCCACGTATGACGCCGCCATTCAGCGCAACCAGGCCCTGGCCGCCAGCCAAGAGGCGCTGGAACGCACGACGGCCGAGGTGCAGGCCGGCCACCGCTTCCTCGATTCGGTGATCGAGAACATCCCGGTGGCGCTGTTCGTGAAGGATGCGCAAACCTTGCGCTGCGTGCGCGTGAACCGTGCCGCCGAAGATCTGCTGGGTGTGCCCCGCGCCGACGTGCTTGGCAAGACCAGCACCGAACTTTTTGTGGCTGGTGACGGGGCCTTGCTCGAACGCCAGAGCCGAGACGTGCTGGCGAAAGGCGTGGTGCAAGACTTCCCGTGGCGCGACGTGCGCACGCTCGGTCAGCAGGTGCGCAGCGTTCACCCGCGCATGGTGCCGGTGTTCGACGGCTTCGGTGAGCCGAGCCACCTGCTGGTGCTGTGCGACGACGTCACCGAACGCATGCGGGCTGACGCCGAGCTGAAGGCGCTGAATGTCGAGTTGATGCGCAAGACCGAGGAACTGGAGCGCCTGCGCGGCGAAGCCGAAGCGGCGAACCGTGCCAAGTCGGCCTTCCTGGCCGCGATGAGCCATGAGATCCGCACACCGATGAACGGCGTGATCGGCATGGTGGACGTGCTGCACCAGACCAGCCTGTTGGGCCCGCAGGCCGAGATGGTCGACCTGATCCGTGAGTCGGCGTTCTCGCTGCTCGGGATCATCGAAGACGTGCTCGACTTCTCGAAGATCGAGGCCGGCAAGCTTGAGATCGAGTCGGCGCCGATGTCGGTGGCCGCAGTGATCGAAAACGCCTGCGGCATGCTCGACAACCTGGCCGCGAAGAAGGGCGTCGAGTTGAGGGTGTTTGTCGATCCGGCGATCCCGGCCACCGTGCTGGGCGACGCGCTTCGGCTGCGCCAGATCGTCATCAACCTCGTCAACAACGCGATCAAGTTTTCGGCCGAAGGCGAACACATTGGCTGCGTCGCCGTGAAGATGACGCTGGCCTCGCGCCGCGATGGCCGCCTGATGCTGCAACTGCGCATCTGCGACAACGGCATCGGCATGAACGCAGAGACCGTGGGGCGGCTGTTCGCCTCGTTCTCGCAGGCCGACGTTTCGACCACGCGGCGCTTCGGCGGCACCGGGCTGGGTTTGGCGATCTCGCACCACCTGGTGAGCTTGATGGACGGCCGCATCGAAGTGGCCAGCACGCTGGGCAAAGGCTCCACCTTCACGGTCCACCTGCCGGTCGCGTCGGCGCCCGACGCCAAGGCATTCCAGCCCTTGTTCGACCTGGGCGGGTTGTGGTGTGTCGTCATCGGCGGGCCGGATGGGTTGGCCGACGACCACGCGGCCTACCTGCGCCATGCAGGCGCGTCGGTCGAACGCACGCCAGACCTGGCCAGCGCCGGCCGGCGCACGCGCGAACGGGCGCCCGGCCTGGCCGTGTGGGTGATCGACATCGCGCACGAGCAGCGGTCGGAAGGCGAGATGCGCGCCGCGGCCGATGTGCCCACGGGGCAAGACGTTCGCATCGTCCTCGTGAATCTTGATCGCACCAAGCCGCACACGCCCGCCAGCGTCACCCGGGGCTTGAGCGTGATCGACGGCAACGCGCTGGGGCGCAACCGCTTGCTGAAAGCCGTGGCGGCGGCTGCAGGCCGGGTCGAGCGCTTCGACGACAGCGAACCTTCGGGCCAGCCGCGTTGGGCCATGCAGCCGCCATCGCGCAGCCAGGCTTTGCATGAAGGGCGGCTGGTGTTGGTGGCCGACGACAACGAGACGAACCAGAAGGTCATCCTGCGTCAGTTGGGCCTGATGGGCATTGCGGCCGACGTGGCCGGCGACGGGCAGGCCGCGCTGGCGCTGTGGCGCAACGGCAGCTACGGGTTGTTGCTCACCGACCTGCACATGCCGGCGATGGACGGCTATGAACTCACGGTCGCCATTCGTGCCGACGAGCAGGCCAATGGCCGGCGGCGCACGCCGATCGTCGCCCTGAGCGCGAACGCCGCGAAAGACGAAGCGCAGGGCTGCTACGCCATCGGCATGGACGAGTACCTGAGCAAGCCCGTGCTGCTGGCCGACCTGTACGGCATGCTGCGCCGCCGCTTGCCCGATGCGCCGGATACACCGGCGCCGGCCGTCCCATCAGCGCCCACGCCCTTGCAGGCTGCGATGGCGGGCGATGGCACGGCGGCTCCGGTCGATCCCAGCATGCTGGTGGCCTTGATCGGCAGTAACCCGGCACTCATCCGCGAAGTGCTGCAAAAGTTTCGCAGCAGCACACGCGAATGCACGGCGCAGATTCGTGCGGCCGGCCACGCCGGGCAGACTCAGGCCATGGCCGACGTGGCGCACAAGCTGAAGTCATCTGCCCGGGCCGTGGGCGCCATGGCGCTGGGCGACCTGTGCGACCGCATCGAAACCGAAGGCCGCGCCGGCCACTTGGACGTGTTGGCAGGGCTGCTGCAAAGCTTTGAAGCTGAAGCCGTGACCGTTGAGAACTACCTCGCGTCGCGCGAGGGCGTTACCAGCGGGTCTGGCCCAGTTCGCTGAAGATCTCGCTGTAGATGCGGTGGCGCGACTCGTTGATGTCGCCGAGCTTGAGCGCCGCGAGCACGCCGCAGCTGGGTTCGTGCAGGTGGGTGCAGTTGTAGAACTTGCACTGTGTGGCGGCGTCGCGCAGGTCGGGCATCAAGCCTGGCAACTGCTGCGCGGTGATCTGGCGCAGGCCGAATTCTTGGAAGCCCGGCGAGTCGAGCATGGCGGTGCGCCGCTCGGCATCGAGCCAGTACCACTGCGTGGTGGTGGTGGTGTGGCGGCCCGAGTTCAGGGCTTGTGAAATCTCGCCCACTTGCGCTTTGGCGTCAGGCGCCAACAGGTTGATCAGCGTGCTCTTGCCCGTGCCGCTGGGGCCGAGCACCAACGTGGCCTTGCCGTCGAGCAAGGGGCCGAGGTGCGCTCGTGCGCCTTCGGGGTCGCGTTTCATGGCGAGTTCAATCACCTCGTAGCCCATCGCCGTATACGGCTTCAAGCGCTCGCGCGCGGCGACGATCTGCGGCAGGTCGGTTTTGTTGAGGACGATGCGGGCGGGGATGCCGGCGCTCTCAGCCGCGATCAGCGCGCGTGCGAGTTGCGATTCACTGAACACCGGCTCGGCTGCGACCAAGATCAGCAACTGGTCGAGGTTGGCCGCGAACGACTTGGTCTTCCATTCGTCTTGCCGGAACAGCAGGTTGCGGCGCGGCTCCACCTGCTCGATCACGCCTTCGTCGCCCGTCACCTGCCAGCGCACGCGGTCGCCGACCACGCAGTCGCTCTTCTTGCCACGTGGGTGGCACACAAAGCGCCTGCCTTCGGGCGTTTCGACAATGTAGTGCCGGCCGTAGCCGGTGACCACCAGCCCGATGTCGAGCGCATCGGCCTTGCTCATCGGGGGGGCTCGGTGAAACGCACCGCACGGGCCACGCGGGCCATCAACACGTCAACCGAGCAGTGCATCAACCTTGGCCGCGCAAATGAAATCGTTGAGGGACAGGCCACCGACCGAATGGGTGCTGTAGCGCACACCGCAGCGGTTGTAGCTGACGGCGAGGTCAGGGTGGTGGTCTTCGGTGTGAGCGATCCAGGCGAGTGCATTCACGAAGGCAAGGGTCTCGTGGTAATTTTTGAAGGAGAAGGTTTTCTCGATGGCGCCGTTGGCCACCTGCCAGCCGCTGAGCTGGCCCAGGTGCTGTGCGACATCGGCGTCGTTCAGGGGCGAGCCACTGACGGGCTGGCATTTTTGGTGCTGAAGATCGGTCATGGTGAGCCTGCCAACTGGAGTTTCAGCGCCGCCAGCCGTTCAGAAGCGGGCGGGTGTGAGTAGTAGAAGCGCACATAGATCGGGTCGGGCGTCAGCGTGGCGGCATTGTCTTCATGCAGCTTGAGCAGCGCCGCGGCGAGGTCACGCCCATCGGCCTGGGCGCAGGCGTAGGCGTCGGCTTCGAATTCATGCTTGCGCGACAACTGCGCGAACAGCGGCGAGACGAAGAACGAAAACACCGGCACGACCAACATGAACAGCAGCAGCGCCAACGCGTCGTTGGGTGCGCCCAGGGAAGGGCGCACGCCCAGGCCCGTGTAGAACCAGGCCAGGTTCGACAGCCAACCCAGCAGCGCCAAAGCGGCCAGGCTGATGGCGAACATCGCCACGATGCGCTTGATGACGTGCTTGTGCTTGAAGTGGCCAAGCTCATGTGCGAGCACTGCTTCCACCTCCCCCGGCGTCAGCTTGTTCAGCAGCGTGTCAAAGAACACCACGCGCTTTGCTGAACCCAGGCCGGTGAAATACGCGTTGGCATGCGCCGAGCGCTTGCTGCCGTCCATCACGAACAAGCCCTTGGCCTTGAAGCCGCAGCGCGCCATCAACGTCTGCACCCGAGCCTTCAACGATTCATCAGGCAGCGGCTCGAACTTGTTGAACAAAGGTGCGATGACGGTCGGGTAGAGCACCAGGATGGCGAGGTTGAAAACTGTCCAAGCGCCCCAGGCCCACAGCCACCACAGGCTGCCGGTCGCACCCATGATCCACAAGATGAGCGCGGCAATCGGCAGGCCGATCAGCACGCCGACCACGGCGCCCTTGGCCATGTCGGCCAGGTACAGCTTGAAGGTCATGCGGTTGAAGCCGAAGCGCTGTTCGAGACGGAAGGTGCTGTACAGCTCGAAGGGCAGCTCGACCAGCCCGTTGATGAGGGTGAACGCGGCGAGCAGCGCCAGTTGATAAGCCATGTCACCGAAGCGAGGGGCGATGGCTTCGCGCAGCGCGACGTTGAGTGCGTCCAGGCCGCCGAGCAGCGTCCAGCCCAGCAACACGGCCGCGCCGAAGGCCATGCTCAGCATGCCGAAGCGGCCCTTGGCCAAGGTGTAGTCAGCGGCCTTCTGGTGAGCGGCGAGGGTCGTGGTGTTGGCGAAGGTGGCAGGCACGGCGCCACGGTGCGCGGCCACGTGGCGCATCTGGCGGGTGCTGAGCCAAAACTTCACCAGCACCGAGGCCACCAGCGCGGCGGCGAAGAACAAGGTCAGGGTGGCGGATTCCATGGCTGCGGAGTTTAGGCCTCGCCTTGCGCCTTAATCAGCCCTGCCAAAATGCCCGCAAGGAGAACCTGACATGACCGAAGCTTCCATTGCCCCCACCCCTCCCACGCTCGTCAGCAGCGACCAGAACCTCATCTGGATCGACCTGGAGATGACCGGCCTCTACCCCGACAAAGACCGCATCATCGAGATCGCCGTGGTGGTGACCGATGCTCAATTGACGCAACGCGTCGAAGGCCCGGTGTTCGCCGTGCACCAGAGTGACGCCGCGCTCGACGCGATGGACAACTGGAACAAGGGCACGCACGGTCGCAGCGGGCTGATCGACCGCGTGAAGGCATCGACCTTCGACGAAGCCGCCGTGGAAACCCAGGTGATCGAGTTCCTGAAGAAGTACGTGCCCAAGAACATCTCACCGATGTGCGGCAACAGCATCTGCCAAGACCGCCGTTTTCTTGCCAACTACATGCCGAAGCTGGAAGCCTTCTTCCACTACCGCAACCTCGACGTCAGCACGCTGAAGGAACTGGCCAAGCGATGGAAGCCAGAAATTCTGGCGGGCTTCAAGAAGGCGCAGGCGCACACGGCGCTGGCTGACATCCAGGAATCGATCGACGAACTGGTGTACTACCGCGAGCACCTGCTCGCCAAATAAATGGACTTGCGGGGAAACCCGCGCCCGGATAGAATCGCAGGCTTCGCTGATGGCAGCTTGGGTTTCACGTTGAGATAGCGTGATGAACCACAAGGCCGCAGCGGTTCGCTCATCCCCTCTGACCTCATCGAGTCTTCCCACGGTTAACGCCAAGGCGTTTCGTGCGGCCTGTTCGAACCCTCCCCGGGAATGGTTGGCGGCGATGCCGTCGCTTTGACTGTTCCCATGCACCCAACCTCCGGCGCCACGCGTCGGTGAGGGTTCGGACCTTCTCTCCAGCGACTGACGCGGCAGGCTCGACCTGCCGGCGCTCGTGTCTTGCCATATGGCAGGCGGGCGCGTGTTCTTGATGAAAGAAAACGATGAGTTTTGACACCCTTGGCTTGCAACAAGCCCTTCTCCAAGCGCTGACCGATTCGGGCTACACCACGCCCACTGACGTGCAACTGCGCGCCATTCCTCCCGCCCTGGCCGGCAAAGACCTCATGGTGGCTTCCAGCACTGGCAGCGGCAAGACCGCCTCCTTCGTGCTGCCAGCGCTTGAGCGCATCCTCGCGGCCCGTGGTGACAACACCAAGCGCCGCGAAAAAGGCATGGTCTACGGCCCGCGCGTTCTCGTGCTGGCCCCGACCCGCGAACTCGCCATGCAGGTGGACAAGGCCGCCACGGTGTATGGCCGCCATGTGCAAGGCCTGCGCGTGACCACCGTCGTCGGTGGCGTGCCTTACGGCGCTCAACTGAAGGCACTGCGTGCACCGCTCGACGTCCTGATCGCCACTCCCGGCCGCCTGCTCGACCACCTGCAGACCGGCAAGGCGATTCTGGAAAACGTTGAAATGCTGGTGCTCGACGAAGCCGACCGCATGCTCGACATGGGCTTCATCGACGACATTCACCACATTGCCGCGGCCACGCCCAAAGAGCGCCAGACGGTGATGTTCAGCGCCACCTTCAGCGGCGCCACCGGTGGCCTGGCCAAGCAGCTGCTGCGCGAGCCGCAGCGCATTGCCGTGGAGACCCACACCGACACCCACGCCGACATCGAACAGCGCCTACACTGGGCCGACGACTTCATGCACAAGAACGCGCTGCTCGACCACATCCTGACCAGCCGTGATGTCGAGCAGGCCCTCGTCTTCACCAGCACCCAGCGTGACGCTGAAGTGCTGGCCGAGCGCCTGGCCGAGATGGGCCACGCCGTTGAAGCGCTGCACGGCGGCATGCCGCAAGGCCGCCGCAACCGCGTGCTGCAAAGCCTGCGCAGCAAGCGCCTGCGTGTGCTGGTGGCCACCGACGTGGCGGCGCGCGGCATTGACGTGCCCAGCATCACGCACGTCATCAACTTCGGCCTGCCGATGAAGGAAGAAGACTATGTGCACCGCATCGGCCGCACCGGGCGCGCGGGCCGCACCGGACTGGCCGTGACGCTGGCCGAGCGGCGCGACTTCGGCATGATCCAGCGCATCCAGCGCTTCACCACGCAGCGCATGCCGGTGGCCACCATCACCGGGCTGGAGCCCAAGCGCGTCGAGCCCAAGGCCATCGTGCGGCCGGCCGGTGCGCCGGGTGGCAAACCGTCATTCGGCCCTCGTCCGGGTGGTT
>JAYSYW010000220.1:0-4350 GCA_043727255.1 Rhizobacter sp.
ACAGGCATCACCACTCACGCCGGGAGCAGTCATGAAAATCAACTTGGTCAAAGGATGTGCGGGTGCGCTGCTCGCGCTGGGGATGGGTCTGGCCTCCACCTCGGCCAACGGCGTGGTTGTCAGCGGCTCGTTCACGGGCACTGCCCACAACGTGAGGTGGGGCGACGAAGACCCGGGTGACCGCGAAGGTGCGCCCATCACGGGCGGTTTTCGGGTTGATCTGGACGTGCCCCCGGCAGATGAATTCACCGAGCCCGAAGGGGCCGTGCGTTACCTGCCGGTCGGCGGCTTGCTGATCACGCTCAACGCATTCGGCATTGACGACAGCTACGGTGACGACGTCACGTGGTCCACATTGCGTGTGATCAATCGGGCCGGTCTGCAAGCTGTTGAACTGGGCGCCAACATGGCCTTTTTCCCGTACCACAACGCCACGCTCACCCTGGCCGGCCCGCCCGGCGGCTTGGTCGAGGGCAACGATCTCGGCACGTTCCATCCGGGGCCGATCGATCTGGTGCGCTCGTCATTCAGCTTCTTCCCAGATCGCACCTGGGGGGCGGATGTCCACCTCACGTCCATCCGCTTCGACGGTGCGCCCTCGGCCCCCATTCCCGAACCCCAGGCATGGCTGCTGATGCTGGTGGGGCTGGTTGGAATCTGTCCCTGGGTGGCCCGCAAGTCCAAATGGCCGATGCAGGCACGCCCCACCTTGTGACCACCTTTTTGCACGGCGCGCATTGAAGAGCATTCGATGCGCCGTCGTCGCCCGCTTTCGAGTTCTGTCCACAAGCCGGTAGTCAACCCAAAGGGAAACATTCAAATGACACAAGACAACTCAACGACGTCATTGCTCAAGCCTGTGAGGGAGGCAGCAAAGTTGTTTGCGTTCAGGCACACCAAACTTGGCGCGCCGCGCTACCCCTACAACAACGTCGAGCCGATTCAATTGGCGGCCTTGGTCAATGAACTCGAACGGCTCAAGCATGTGCAGGGAAACATCGTTGAAATCGGTGTTGCCCGCGGAATGACCACCCGGTTCCTGTGCCAGCACATCCTCAATCAAAAGCTTGAAAAGACGCTGACGCTTTACGCGGTAGACACCTACGGCTCGTTCTCCCAGGAAGACTTGGCCTATGAAGTCAGCGAGCGTGGAAAGTCTTTGTTCGAGTTGCGGGGCTTTGCCTACAACGACTACGAAGTGTGGAAAAGAAACTTCGCCGAGTACCCCTTTGTGAGGGCCATCAAGTCGGACTGTTCGTTGGTGGACTACCGCAAGATCGCGCCCATCAAGCTGTCGTTCCTCGACGTTGATTTGTACCTTTCAACCAAGAAGACACTGCCCAAGCTGTATGAGGCCACCGTGGTGGGCGGCGCCATTCTGGTTGACGACGTTCTGAACAACACCACCTACGACGGTGCGTACCAGGCCTACATGGAATTCTGCGAAGAGATGGCCATTGAACCCAAAGTCATCGGGAACAAATGTGGCGTCATCTACAAAGAGTTGGAATCGGCAACGTACTCTGAAGCCGCCTGAATGCCGCTGGGCGCAAGACATGCGCCGCCTGCATTGAGTCGCAAGCGGCTTGGGTTGTGGGTCGGTTGCTGATGCGATCGGCGGGGGGCCACGCCGGCTGGCCTCCCGCCACTTCAGCGCTTGGGGGCTCGCAGCTCTTTCAACAGCCGCTCGCGGTCGGCCCCGCTCGACGACGCAGCCAGCAACTCGAAGAACTGCTCTTGCGACGCCGCCTGCGCCACGGCCTTCTTGACCATCACGCTGGCGATCGGCCCGATGTGGCTGGCGAGCACCTGCCGTGCATGGGCAATCACGGCTTCAGACAATGCCGTGCCGCCTGTGCCCGCACCCGCCGCAGGCGACGTGTGAACAGGCTGGGAGCCCGCTGTGCGCGGTTGCCCGGTGGCGTGCGCCATGCCGGGCTGGGCGGCGAGCTTCTTTGCAAACGCGCTGCGGTCTTGATCGCTCTGCAACTGCTGGCCAAGGGCGGCGGTGAGGGCGTTGAAGTCGAAGCAGGTTTTGGCGGCCTGCCGCACCATCACCCGGGCCATCGGGCCAACGAAGGACGCGAGCGCGCGTTCGATCTGCGTCAGCGTGGCGGCGTCCCAGCCGGTGGGCAGGGTTGAAGGCTGCGTCGGTGCCGAAGCCATGCCCGGCGTGGCACCGGCTGGGGGTGGCTTCACGGGCGCCGCGATGATGGTTGTTTGTGCTTCGTCGTCGGTCAGCGTGTCGGTGCGCTGCGTCAACGCGGCCCGGAACTGCGCCGCGCTGGCATAGCGGCCATCGGCCTTCTTGGCCAAGGCCTTGGCCACGACGCTGTCGTAGAACGCGGGCCGGTTGACACCCGCCGTCTGGCTGGGCGGCGGCGGTTCCTTGTTCAAGATTTGGTACATCACCGCTTCCACCGAACCGGCGAACGGCTGCGCGCCGGTCAGCATGCGGTACAGCAGCACACCGCTTGAGAAGATGTCGATGCGGTGATCAAGCCCTTCGCCCACGTACTGCTCGGGCGCCATGTAGCCCGGCGTGCCAATGGTTGAAGTCACGCGCGTCAGCGCCACCGACTCGATGCGCGCGATGCCGAAGTCGGTGACCTTCAACTGCCCGCTCGGCGTGATGATCAGGTTGGCGGGCTTGATGTCGCGGTGCCACACGCCGTGGTGGTGGGCGCAGTCGAGAGCCGACAGCAACTGGTCCATCACCCGCAGGATGTCGGCTTCAGGCAGGTGCTGCGTGGTGTTGAGGATGTCCGACAGCGTGCGGCCTTCCACCAGCTCCATGGCGATGTAGGCGGTGGTGTCGTCTTCGCCGTACTCGTAGATGGCCACGATGTTCGGGTGCGCCATGCGCCCCACGGCCTGCGCTTCATTACGAAAGCGCGCCGACGCCGAAGTGCCCGAGGGGTCGTCGCCAATCAGTTGCTTGTGGATCGTCTTGATGGCCACCGGCCGCCGGATCACCGGGTCCATCGACTTGTAGACGACACCCATCGCCCCCTCACCCAGAACGCCGGTGATGGGGTACTTGCCGAGGTGCGTGGGGTGGGCCATCAAGGGTCAACAGTTGGTTTTCAAAAGGTGTGAAGGAACCGTGGCGCGGCAGCGCATCAGGTTCATTCAAGCCTCTCAGGTGTCGAGCATCTTCATCGCGTGCACCAGGCTTTTGCGCATGCGGGCGAACGACTCGGCCAGCACGCCGATTTCGTCTTTCGACTGGGTGTTGAACTCGGGCGCGTCGAGCTCGCCCAGGCTCACCCGGTCAGACAAGGCCGAGAGGCGGCTGACCGGCTGGATGACCAGCTTCCACAGCATCAGGTTGAGCGCCAGGCCGATCAGCAGGAACACACCCGCCAGCAAGCCCATCACCACGCCAAAGGCACGGTCGGCGCGCTGCAGTGGCACCGACATCGGCACCGACACCAGTTGCGCGCCCAGGGTTTCGTTCAGCGTCCAGCCGAAGCCGTTGGCCGGGCCGTACTTTTCAACCAGCGGCACGGGCGCGGCATCGACCGTGCTGTGGCACCGCAGGCAGGTCGGGTTGGTGATGCGGATGGGCCGCGCGATGTACATCGACGGGCCGGCGGGGGTGTCGCGCTGGCCGATGAATTCGGTGCGCTCGGGCGATTGCTTGAACTGGGAAATGATGTCTTCTTCCCAGTCTTGCGCGCGGTCACGTGGGTTGGTGGGGTTCAGCATCGCCGGCTTGTAGGCGTACTCGGGGTGCTTTTCTTTCAGCTTGTTCAGCACCTCGGTGGCCGAATACGCCGGCACCGACTGCGGCAGAAAGCTGTACTTCATCTGCGTCTCAAGCAAGGGCGCGACCTGGGTGGACGTGTAGGTGCTGACGGCCAGCGCGTTGTCCATCAGGATGCGCGCGCGGTCCAGCACCTCTTGGTGGGCGCCTTGCTGCAACAGCGTGCGCGCCACATAACCCGAGATGCCCAACCCGACCGCAAACACGACCAGGAACACGAGGTTGAACTTGAGCAGCAGCTTCATGCGGGGTGTCTTTCAGAGGGAAGGGCGGGGTTCATCACGGCTTGGTTCAGTGAGGCTTGATCGGCAACGCGCTTGATCAATAACGCGCGTCGCCCGTGCTGGCGGGTTTGGGCAGGTACTTCTGGGGGTTCAGCACGCGGTCCCATTCGGGGTGGGCGGGCAGGTCGGCCAGCAGGCCTTTGCGGAAGTCGGCATTTTTGGCCTGCGCGCGCCAGCGCGAAACAAACGCCGTGCGCAAGGGCGCTTCAGCGTTCACCCACGCTTGCACGTCGGCATAGGTGATGTCGCCCAGCGGTTTGGGCACCACGTTTTTGGCCTTCAGCAGCTCGGCGCGTG
>JAYSYW010000221.1:0-9198 GCA_043727255.1 Rhizobacter sp.
TGGTGGCTTTTCGATGCTTGCCGTCGAAGGCTTGCTTTCAACCGGCGCCATCAAAGGCGGCACGGGTTGCGCCACGGTAGGCGGCGGAGCGGCCACCGCCGCCACCAACACCGGCAAAGCCGCACCCGATGCGGCAGCCGCTGCAATCGGCACGCGCACACCCGTGGTGGGTGCGGATGCGGCTTGCGCCACGGTTTCAATCGTCGCCGCACCTTGCGGCACAACAGACGATGCCGGCGCCGCTGCCACTCGCGCCACAGCTGATGCCGCCTGCACAACGGGCACTGCTTTCGGCGCAGCGTTGACGGCACTTGCCTGCGCCGCCATGCTCGGTTGCGCCGTGTTGATGCGCACCGCGCCATACAAAGCGGCCGCCGCCACAGGCACGCCGAGCACCAACCACCACAGCTTCGATTGGCGCCGGCGCCGGTTCGAGAAGCGCGGCTGGCCGCCGTCGATGGTCGCTAAGATGCTCGGCCCGAAGTCGTTCAACGGCTGCGCGGCCCGAGGTGCCCCGAACAGTTGGGGGCGAGCGCGGGGCGTTGATGCAGAGCCGTTGTCGGCTTCGGTGTCGGAGTTCTGATTCATTTTCTTGGCGGTGGCTTGTGCGCCCCATGTGAACTGCGAAAAATGCAGTCCCGCGTGTCTCGCGCGGTCGTGCGGGATTCTAGAGAACGGCCTGCATGCGGCAACGCCCCAATGGGTGCCTCGGTAAAGCTTGCTTACAAGACGGCGGCGACGCGCAAGCGGCGCATCGCCCATTGCCCCACTTCATCAACACCTGATCCTGTGTCTGCAGGCTTCAACCGCTGACGCAGGACCACCGCGAACCGAACCCCCGATGATGCTCATCGCTGTTGCCGCGTACTTCGCACTGGCCTGCCTGCTGGCGGCGCTGCTGCTGTTGCCCACCGTGCGGGAACGCGTCTTCACGCAAACCGCCGGGCTGTGGCGTCGCATGGGCAATGCGCACCGGGTGGCCCGCCAAGCGGCGCGGCACACCGCGCAAGGCCAGGCAACCCAAGCAGGCGTGGCGGCGCAAGAGGGCTGGCAGTGGGTGCGCACACATGCGGTCGGCTTGTCGATCGGCGTGGCGTTGCTGGCCCTGCCACCGCTGCTCGTGTTCTCGTTGCGCGCATGGCACACGCTCGATGCCTATGACGACACCCGCACCCCCTCATCTGAAGGAACGGTGATCGCGGCTTTGTTGCAAGGTGAACAACTGGTGCCGCCACCTCCGCTGCCGCCCGAGGTGTTTGCGACCGCAGAAGTGGAAAGCGTCCGCCCGCAACTGCGCAGTGCCAACCGCAACTGGGAGCTGATGGACGCCGACTTCCGCCAGCGGCTGCTGGTGGTGTATCGCCTGATGAAGGAAGAGCACAACTACGACATGGTGCTGCTCGAGGGCTACCGCAGCCCCGAACGCCAGACGGCGCTGGCCGGCATGGGCGCTCACGTCACCAGTGCCGCCGCCTGGCAGAGCTACCACCAGTTCGGGCTGGCGGCCGACAGCGCCTTCATGCGCAACGGCAAGCTCGTCATCAGCGAGCGCGACCCCTGGGCGATGCGGGGTTACGAGTTGTATGGAGAGGTTGCGCAACGTGTCGGCCTGACCTGGGGCGGACGCTGGAAGAACATGGACCTGGGCCATGTGGAATGGCGCAAACCGGGTATTCATCGCCCCAAGGTGGGGGGCTGAAACCAGGGGTGCAACCGTTAGACTCGGCCGCTCTTGAAACGCACCGTCCAGTGGGCAGGGAGAAGTTGAAATGGGACGTCCTTTCATCGTGCTGGGTGACCAGACCGACCACGGCGGCGTGGTGATCCAGGCCTCGGGCGTGACCGACACGCACGGCAAGGGCATCGCCCGCGTGGGCGACAAAGTGACCTGCCCCAAGAAAGGCCACGGCGGCACCACCGTCATCGTCTCCGGCGACCCCACCATGATCATCGACGGCCAACCCGCCGCGCGCCATGGAGACAAGACCGCCTGCGGCGCCACGCTGATCGCCGCGCAATCGGTTTCCACCGACGCGTGTTGAACAAGCCCCAAGCGGCTTGCCTGACCGGGCGCCATCGAACCCCGATGCGCACCTTTTTCATTCACGGTTGATTCGGGGCCCGCTCCGTCCCTTGCTCGGTATTCATGGCCAAAGTCTGGAAGGTTCTTGCGCTGCTGTTGGTCATCACCGCCCTGGTGTGGCTGACGACGATGTGGCGCTGGCAATCGGCCCAGATGGACCCGAGCGGCGCCGACGTCGTGCTTCACATGATCGTGCTGCCCCTGGTGCTGACCGCTGCGCTGGCCGGCGCCGTGTGGGGAGCCACACGCATGCGGCGCTATGCCTTGGCGCCCTTGCCTGCCGCAGTGCCCGTTGGCACAAAGGCCGCGCCGGCCGCCACCGCGGCGGCCGAACGCATCGCCCACTTCGCGGTGCTGGGGCGCGCACTGCAAGTGCGCGCCGGCACCGAATGGGACAGCGCCTGCGCAGCCCTCGCCTCGGGCGAATGCAAACCCGAACTCGACGCGGCGTTGAAAGACGAGGACGGCATGGCCGTTTTCACCGCGCCCCTGCCTGAACTCGACACCGCCGCCGTCGATGAGGCGCTGCAAACGATCATCGGCCAGCGTGCCGCCGCAGAGCCAGAGTTGTGGGCCGGCTTCAAGTGTCCGAGCGACATGCCACGCACGCTGACGTTGATGGGCCTGTGCCTCACCGATTTGCAAGAGACGCTCACAGCGCAATGGCCAGGGTTGAACCCACCGCCGCTCGGTGAGCGCAACCGCTCCGCCTCAGCCGCCCCGCAGCCACTCGATGTGCCCACCGCCTGCCTGCGAGTCGCCATTCCGGCACGCTGGTCGGCGCAGGCCCAGCAACTCGCCAGCGCGTGGCTGGCCGAGCGGCTCGACCCCATCGTCGATGCCGGCCTGCAAGCCGCCGGCCAGTCGCGCGCCATGGCGCAGAACACGCGCGCGGCGGTGCAGGTGCACATCCACCCCGTGGCCAGCGCCGAGGCCTTCTGGCAACTGATCGACCAGCAACTGCTGCAATGGCACCGTGGCCAAGACGCCGGCCTGTTGCTGGCGCTGGCGGCCGACAGTGGGTTGAGCGAAGCCGCCGTGCAGACGCTCTCGGCGGCACGGCAGCTTTTTTCAGGCGAAAACCAGAATGGCCGCGTGCCCGGTGAAGGCGCCGCCGGCCTGCTGCTCGCATCGGGCACCTGGCCGCAAGTCGAAGACACCGCGCCGCCCACCGCCTGGCTGTACCGCGCCAGCATGCTGACCCGTGACAAACCGGCCGATGCGCCCGGCCGCATCAACGCCAAGACGATGCGGCAGGCCGTGGAAGACGCGCTGCGTGCCAGCGGGGCGCATGCCTCCCACGTCACCCACATCACCACCGACGCCGACCACCGCGCGTCGCGCTCGAGCGAAGTGTTCGAGACACTGCAAGAGCTGCTGCCGCAGATCGACCCCCTCACCGGCACGCTGCGCCTGGGCACCGGCTGCGGCGACCTCGGCATTGCCCGGCTGCTGGCCTGCGCGGCGCTGGCCGCCACGAAGGCTGAAGCCGACGACAGCGGCGGCCTCGTCATCGGCAGCTTCGACCCCACCCTGCGCCTGGCCGTGCTCGTCACGCCGCCGCGCCCCCTCACACCGCCCGCTGCCGCCGACGGCAGCCCTGCCGAAGACGGCAAGGCCCGCGCCTGACACCTGAACGGACCCTTCTTTCATGCAACGACTCTGGACGTTCCTTCTGGATGCACGCACGCTGGTGGTCATCGGCCTGCTGGCCCTTGTCGCCTTCCTGTTCCTGGGCGCCGACACCTTGAAGGTCGGCTTGCAGTGGGTGGTGGGCCTGTTGCTGGGTTTGCTGGTGCTGTGGGGCGTGGTGTGGCTGATTCGACGCCAGCGCGCCAAGAAAGCCAGCCAGCAACTCGAAGCCGCGATCGATGCCGAAGCCGAGCGCGCCATCAAGGCCGCGCCCACCAAGGAAAGCCGTGCCGAGATGGTGGCGGTGCGCGACCGCATGCACGACGCGGTCAAGACCATCAAGACGTCGAAGCTCGGCCTCACCTCGGGCTCGTCGGCCCTGTATGAACTGCCGTGGTACGCGGTGATCGGCAACCCGGCCGCCGGCAAAAGCTCGGCCATCGTGCGCTCGGGCCTGAACTTCCCGTTTTCCGACAAGAACAACAACGTGCTGCAGGGCATTGGCGGCACCCGCAACTGCGACTGGTTCTTCACCACCGAAGGCATCTTGCTCGACACCGCCGGCCGCTACTCGGTGCATGAAGAAGACCGCGAAGAATGGCTCGGCTTCCTGTCGCTGCTGAAACGCAACCGGCCGAAGGCACCGCTGAACGGCGTGATCATCGCGGCCAGCCTGGCCGAGCTGGCCAACAACCGGCCCGAGTTCGCCATCACCCTGGCCAAGCAATTGCGCCAGCGGGTGCAAGAACTGACCGAGCGGCTGGAAGTGTTCGCGCCGGTCTATGTGGTGTTCACCAAGGCCGATTTGATCTCGGGCTTTGCCGAGTTCTTTGAAGACCGCGACCGCGACGAACGCGAACGCGTCTGGGGTGCCACCCTGCCCTACGACACCACGCACAAGACTGACCTGATCGCCAGTTTCGACAAGCATTTCGACGAACTGAACGACGGCCTGAAAGAAGCTTCAATCACCCGCATGTCAATGGGCCGGGGCGAGCGACTGCCGCCCGGCGTGCTGACCTTCCCGCTCGAATTCACCGCCTTGAAGACGCCGCTGCGCACCTTCATCACAACGCTGTTCGAGGACAACCCCTACCAGTTCAGGCCCATCTTTCGCGGCTTCTACTTCACGAGCGCGGTGCAGGAAGGCCAGTCCACCGGCCGCGCCAGCCAGCGCGTGGCTGAACGCTTCGGGCTCGCGCCGGCCGCCAGCTCGGCGCCCACCGCCTCTGTGGTGGCGCAAAACGGTTTCTTCCTGCGCGACCTGTTCTCGAAGGTCATCTTCGCCGACCGCAACCTGGTGCAGCAGTACACCAGCCGCACCAAGCTGCGCTGGCGTTATGCCGCGTTCTTTGGCGGCGCCTTGCTGCTGGGTTCGGCGCTGGCCGGCTGGACGTGGTCGTACGTCGGCAACCGTCAACTGGTGGCCAACGTGCAGGCCGACCTCGACCAGGTCATCAAGCTGCAAGAAAACCGCATCGACCTGCAATCTCGCCTCGAAGCCATGGAAACGCTGCAAGACCGCGTCGAGCAGTTGCAGCGCTACCGCGAAGAACGCCCCTGGAACCTGACGCTCGGCCTGTACCAGGGCGAAGCGATCGAACATAAGCTGCGCGCCGAATACATGGCCGCGTTGCACGAGGTGATGCTCAAGCCAACGGCCGCCGCCATCGCCAGCTACCTCGGCGAAGTCAACGCCAACGCCGGCCAGTTGCAGCCGCTCACGCGCACGGCCGACGGCAGCCCCACACCCACCCGCACGGCCGCGCCGGCCGAAGCGCCGGGCGTGTATTCGGCCGCATCGACCAACAACGTCTCCGACGCCTACAACGCGCTCAAGACCTACATCATGTTGGGCGACCGCACCCGCGTCGAGAACAGCCACATGAGCGACCAGCTCACGCGCTTCTGGCGCGGCTGGCTCGAAACCAACCGGGGCTCGATGCCACGCGAGCAGCTCATCCGCTCGGCCGAACGCATCTTGTCGTTCGCGCTGACCCAGGTGCGCGCGCCCGACTTCCCCGAGGTGCAACCCAACCTGGCCCTGCTCGACAACACCCGCGAGAACCTGCGCCGCGTGGTCAAGGGCATGCCGGCGCGAGAGCGCGTCTATGCCGAGATCAAGGCGCGCGCCGCCACGCGCTTCCCGCCGGTCACGGTGGCCAACCTGGTCGGTGACATCGACAAGGAAGTGATCGCCGGCAGCTATGCGGTGTCGGGCACCTTCACCCGGCAGGCCTGGGAAGACTTCGTGGACGACGCCTTCAAGGAAGCGTCCACCAAGGCCAGCAAGGCCGACGACTGGGTGCTGAAAACCGCGCTTGAAGACGACCTCACGCTTGAAGGCAGCCCCGAGCAAATCCGCAAGGCGCTGGTGCAGTTGTACAAGTCGGAATACGTGGTCGAGTGGCAAAAATTCTTGCAGGGCGTGAGCGTGCGCGAGTTCGCCAATTTCGATGAAGCCGTCACGCGCATGAACCGCCTGGGTGACCCCAGCTCATCGCCGGTCGGCAAGCTGATCCAGGCGCTGTACGACCAGACCTCGTGGGACAACCCGGGCCTGCTGAACGATCGCCTCGCCAAGGGGCAGCAAGGCTTCATCGCTTGGTTCAAGCAATCGATCATGCGCATGGCGCCGACCCGCGTCGATGTGAAGGTGGACGTGACCAGTGGGCAGGCCGCCATTCCGATGGGGCCGATCGGCAAAGAGTTCTCGGGCCTGACGCGCTTGATGGTCAACCGCGACAACGGCCCGGCGCTGGTGCAGCGCTACCTCGAATCGTTGGCCAAGGTGCGCTCGCGCTTCAACGACATGAAGAACGAAGGCGACCCCGGCCCGGCCAGCCGCAAGCTGATGCAGCAAACGCTGGAAGGCAGCTCCGAGTTGGCCGAGACGCTCAAGCTCGTCGATGAGCAAATGCTCAACGGCCAGACCGAAGCCGCCAAGGCCACGCTGCGGCCGCTGCTGGTGCGCCCGCTGATCCAGGCTTTTTCGGTCATCGTGGTGCCGGCTGAAACCGAGATCAACCGCGTGTGGGCCGCGCAGGTGCACGAACCCTTCCAGCGTTCACTGGCCGGCAAGTACCCGTTCGACAAGAACTCGCGCATGGAAGCCACACCGGGCGAAATGGGCAAGGTGTTCGGGCCTGAAGGCAGCATCGCCAAGTTCAGCGAACAAGCGCTCGGCGCACTGGTGGTGCGGCGTGGCGACACGCTCACACCGCGCACCTGGGCCGACATCGGCCTGCGGCTGCGCAGCGAATTCGCTGGCGGCTACCCAAGCTGGATTGCCGTGCTGCCCGGCCAGGGCGGCGGCGGCGGCGGCGGTTCGGGCGGCGGCGGCGGCGGCGCGCAAACGGCCAGCGACCAGCAAACCAACTTTCAGCTCTTGCCCACACCCACCGGCGGCCTGGCCGAATACACGATCGAAATCGACGGCCAGCAGCTTCGCTACCGGAACGCCCAAGCCACCTGGAGCAACTTCGTCTGGCCGGGCAACCAAGGCCCGCCTGGCGTTCGCATCACCGGCGTGGGCATCGACGGCAAGACCTACGAGTTCCTCAACGAACCCGGCCGCTTCGGGCTCGAGAAAATGCTGACCAGCGCCAAGCGCCGCAAGCTCGACAACGGCGCCTTCGAGTTGACCTGGGAAAACAGCGGCCTCGCGCT
Source organism: Rhizobacter sp. (assembly GCA_043727255.1). Taxonomy (GTDB): domain Bacteria; phylum Pseudomonadota; class Gammaproteobacteria; order Burkholderiales; family Burkholderiaceae_C; genus Rhizobacter. The sequence goes on from JAYSYW010000221.1 coordinate 7,385, forward strand.
CACCGTGCAACTGCGCCTGATCGCCAGCCCGACCACCGGCTCGCCATCAGCCGGCGGCGGGGGCGACACGCCCAGCGCCTCGGGCGGGCTCAAAGGTGCGCAGCTTCCGCCGCTGGTGGTGGGTGCGACCACCCCGCTGGCCCCCGTGACCACAACCCCGGCCACAACAACCACACCCACCACCGGTGCAACCACCGCACCCGCCGGGAGGAACCCATGAGCACGCTGGCCCACCCAACCGGCCAGGTGCTGTACTTCGGCAAACTGCCCTCCCGCGGCGACTTCGTGCGCAGCACGGCCGGCTCGGCGCTCATCCACAGCATCGACCAGTGGATGTCGCAGACCATGGCGTTGATGGCGGAAGACGCGCGCTGGAAGATCGTCTACGACGCCGCTTCGCCGGTGCACTTCGCCATCCTCGGCGCGCAAAGCCATGCCGGGCTGGTGGGCCACCTGATGGCCAGCCAAGACGCCTCGGGCCGGCGCTTCCCGTTCGTCACCGCCTCGTCGTTCGAGGTGCAAGAGCCCAGCGTCTTCATCCCGTACAGCCCGCAAGCGCTGACGCCGGTGTGGCTGCGGCTCGAAGCCATCGTGCGGCAGGCCCGCCGGGCCGAAGACTTCGCCGAGGTGCAAGACATGTTGAGCAACCAGCCGCCCGACCTCGACGTGCGCTTCGGCGGCCTGCGCGAGCAGTACAGGAACTTCGCGCAGATGAACACCATCGACCGGCTGGAAGCGGCTGTTTCGCCAGCCGGCGCACCCATCTCGTTCCGCCAAACCTTGCTGGCGCTCGGCATGCTGCTGCAGCCGGTGATGTCGCAAGGCCATGGCGACCTCAGCAAGGGCTTGGTGCTGCCGCTGCCGCGCGATGCGATGCAACTGCCGCATGTGCTGACGCTGTGGGTCGATCTGATCGCCCGCTTCTTCCGCCGCACCAACGCCGAGCTGGCCATCTTCGTGACCACGCAGCGTGAACAGCCGGTGCTGGTGATGGGCTTTCATGGCGCGTCGCCGGCCACCTTGCGCACGGTGCTCGACGCCGAAGCCTGCCAGGCCGAGAACGTGGCAGTCACCGACGCGCAATGGGTCGAAGACTGGATCGGCACCGACTACGGCATGCGCAAGTTGTCCAACCACCTGCGCGACCCGTCGCTGTCGCTGGCCGCGGCGGTGGACCTGTTCCGCGAGACCTTCCTGGGGGACTGAAGCCATGACTTTCCGTTCGCTTCAATCACGTGCCGCTCTCGCCTTTGGGGTGGCATGCCTGGGCTTCAGCCCGTCGGCGTGGTCACAGCCCGCCGCCGCCACCGCCGCCGCCGCGCCGAACCAGGTGGTGGTTTCGGGCACCGTGCCCGATGAAGCCACCCGCAACGCGATCTTGGCTCGCGCCCGCGAGGTCTACGGCGCTGAACGCGTGGTCGATCAACTCGGGGTGGGCAGTGTGGTGGCCCCGCCCAACTGGGCCGGCTATGTGCAAAAGCTCATCACGCCGCAGCTCAAACAGGTGTCGCGCGGGCAACTGGCCATCAGCGGCAACAACGTCGAACTGAAAGGCGAAGTCGGCAACGAATTGCAGCGCCAGCAAATCGCCTCGGAGATGGCGACATCGTTGAACCCGACCTATGCGGTGCGCAACGGCTTGCGCGTCGCGGCGCAAGAACAGTCGGTGCTCGACGCCACGCTGGCCAACCGCATCATCGAGTTCGAACCCGCCAGCAGCGTGCTGCGCCCCCAGGGCAAACAGATCCTCGATGAAATGGCCGTGGCCCTGCTCAAGCTCAGCGGCAAGAAGGTCGAAGTCATCGGCCACACCG
>JAYSYW010000222.1:0-22546 GCA_043727255.1 Rhizobacter sp.
TGTCCCATAGCTACGGCTATGGGCCTGCGAACCCGGCAAAAACTGTCCTCGCTGAGCCCAAATTTCGCTTCGACGCCCCAAGCCCGACAGGCTCCTAGATCGGACCAGATCGGCCAGGCCCCGCACGTTGCGCGCAGGGCCTCTTCACGGCAGCTTCTTCAGATCGGCGACAGCACGAAGTCACCGGCCTCATGGCCGGCAAAACCGATCGGCGCGTACTGCGGCTTTTGCTGCACTTTCAGCCGCTTGGCCAAGTGCGCGAAACGGGCCGACACCGAGTGGTACAGCTCTTGTGCCGCGACCGGCCCCTTCACTTGCCCCAACACATCAAGCAGGCTGCGCGCGAACAGCGAGTGCTCGATGCTGCCGCCGTCGACCACCGGCTCCAGGCCGCCCGACGTCATGGCGACACGCGCCCGTTGCCTGGTCAGTTGCTGCAGCGGGCCGGCGCGCTGTTCCAGCGTCAAGGCTTGATCGACCGCCGGCACCAGCGAACGGGTCAACGTGCCCGAGTAGCACGAGTCGGCGATCACCAGCACGTGCCGCGCGCTCATGGCCGAAAGCTGGTCGGTCACGTCGATCACCGACACCCACTGCGCCAGGTCTTTCTCGTCGCCATCGACCGGGATCCAGTAGCCCCGCGCGGTGACGGCGTCCATCTGGCCGTGGCCCGCGTAGTACACCAGCACCTGGTCTTGCGGCCCCACCTGCTGGCGCAGGCGGCTCAGCGCGGCCAGCATCTGTTGGCGCGTCGCGTCTTGCAGCACCGACACCTGGAAGTCGAAGCGCTGCTTCAACACCTCGGCCACCGCCTGCGCGTCGGCACGGGGCGTGTCGAGCTTGGCCCAGTTCTGGTACTGCTGGTTGGCGATGACCAGCGCATAGCGCTTGCCGGCCAGCAGCGGCTTGGCCAATGCATTCGATGCCGCCATGCCCGCAACAGGCGCCGCCGCCAGCACGTCGGTGGCTGACGGGTTGACTGCTGCCGTCAGCGGTGCCGAGCGTTGCACCAGCGTCAACTCGGCCTGCGCCTGTTCGCCACCTTCGGCTTCAGCCTGCACGCGCACCGTGAGCCGGGCATCGCCCACCGTCACCGGAATGCTCAACAAACCTTGCGCATCAAGGACCTGCAACTGTCCGTTCACCCGCACAGCCTTCACGCCTTCGGCGCCCGCCACACGAACAATCACTTCCAGTGGGCCGGCCGCGCTTTCCAGCACCACGGGGCCACCGGCTTGGCGGGGCACGGGCGACGCGCCAACGGGTGAAACGAAGTCCACCCGCAAGCGTTCAGACCGCTGGATCGCCAGCCCGGCCACCAGGCCGCCAGCTGCTTTGCCCACCAGGTCGGCGATGCGGTTGAACGGGTCCACCCCGCCCAGCGCCGAGGCGCTGCCGGCGAGCGACGCGCCTTGCGCCAGAAAGCCGGCCAGGTTGACGAGCGAGCGAGAGTCGCCTTGCGTCGCCGCCTTTTCGTACCAGTACTTCGCCAGGGCTTTGTCGCCGCGCTGGTCGAACAGCTCGGCCACCGTGGTCTGCGCGTCGGGCAAGCCGTCGGTGGCCATGGGCAGCCACATCTTGATTGCGGCGCTGTGGTCTTGTGGCTCGACGTATTCACCGCCCGCCGCCCGGCACTGCGCGGGCGATACCCGCATGGCACGCCGGGGCGTCACGGTGGTGGCGAAGGCGCCCAGGCGGCGCACCTGGCCAGGCACCAGGCAATGCACCCAGGCGTTCGATGCCGCTTCGGCGCTGCTGGTGGCCGAAGCGTCGGGGGCGTCGGCCGCTGATGCGGTGCCGCCTGCCAGCCCACAGGCCCACGTCAATGCGACGGCGAGGGCTTGCCGTGTCACCCGGTTCGTCAGCCGGCGCGACACCCGTTGCTTTAGCTGTTGCTTGAGCCGACACGTCATGCTGATGGGCTTCATGCGCGATCAGCCGGCGCGAAACTGAACCCGGCGGTTCGCACCGCTGAAGGGGTCGGCCTTGTTCAGCAGCTTGTGCGGGCCTTTGCCCTCGACCGTCATCAGCGTGACGGGCAGCTTCTTGGCGCTCACCAGGTAGGCCCGAACCGAAGCGGCGCGGCGGTACGAGAGGCTTTCGTTGTAGCTGACACGCCCCTTGGCATCGGTGTGGCCTTCGATCACGACCTTCACCGTGCCCTCGGTCAGGCGGATGCCTTCGGCGATGACATCAAGCTGCTGCTTGGCCTTGGGCGAGAGCACGGAGGAGTCGAACTCGAAGTGCACCGGCACCGACACGGCGCTGGCCTCGCTGACCGTCTTGGTGGGCGTTTGCTCCAGCATGGCAAACGGCGATCGGCCGCCTTGTGGGGCCTGCCCGCGCAGCTTGATGTTTTCACTTGCGCCACGCGAAAGGATGTCGGCAACGTCTTGGGCCGATGGCAGCTTGCCGTCTTCATAGACCATCACCGTTTGAGCCTGCGCGAAGGCGGCGCCCAGCACAAGCGCCGCGACCGCGGCAAAACGAAGGTGGGCGCGCGATGGTGATGTTTTATGAGCTTGCATGGTGACCCCTGGATGTGAACGCAACCGGGCAGTCTCCCATGGCCACACCCCATCGTCGCCCCCACGTCAGAGGGATTCGAGGCTTGTTGTTGCAACAAATCGAAACCCTTTGCCAAGCACCGGTCAGGTCACCCGCAAAGGGGGTACCGCAAGGGTATTGAAGTCGGGATGATCCGGGGTTTTGCCTCTTCGAACCCAGCACCGCCGTGGCGGTCCACGCCTTCCCCGCACATGAAATCTTCCACCGTTCACCCGCTCTCACGCTTGGCCTTGTTGCCGTGTCTGCTGTCAGCCGGCCCCGTGCTCGCGATCATCAACTGCTCGCCGAGCATCAGTGCCACCACCGTGCGGCCGGGCGAAGAGGTTTCCCTGCTGGGCAATTGCATCGACACCGACACCAACCTGCCGCCCCCGGGCGCGGAGATCTGGGGCTTCGATGTCGGTGACGGTGGCTTCAGTGAACAAGGCCGCCGCAACCTGCCCAACGGCACGCTCACCGTCAACGCGCCCATGCTGCCCGGTGAGCACATCTACCGCCTGCGCACCATCGACCAAGGCTACGGCGGGTCGATCGACCTGAGCGGCCGGGGCTTCACCGTCGCGGTCACGGTTGCCGAGTCGGCTGCCGCGTCGGGCCAGGCCACGCTGGGCCAACTCACCACGCCCCTCACCACCTTGCAAACCAGCCGCACGCGCAGCCACCTCAACCAGGCGCAAGCCCGCCTGCGCATGCTGCGCGCCAGCCGCACCACACCGCAGTTCGACGTGCAAGGCGTGCCGCTGCCCGAAGGCAAGAAGGAAGCAGGCGACAGCACCCGCGAGCAGCGCCTGGGCGTGTACATCGCCGGCCTGGGCGATCGCCTGCGCCAGAAGAACACACCGAACCAGTCCGAGTTCACGGCGCGCACCACGTCGGTTTCGGTCGGTGCCGACTACCGGCTCAACGATGCGTGGGTGATGGGCGCAAACGCTGGCGTGTCCGACTCGCGCATTGGCTATTCGAGCTTGGCGAGCAAGCAAGAAAGCACCGGCACCCAGGCCACCGCGTATGCAAGCTGGAGCCCGACGCCCACCACCTACCTGAGCGCCGCGCTGAGCTACGAAGCCTCGAAGTTCGACCTCACCCGGGACGACGGCAACGGCCAGCTTTCATTCGCGTCGCCGCGCGGCCGGGGCCTCGGCTTCAGCCTGTCGGGCGGGCGTGATTTTTCGACTGGCCCGTGGTCGTTCGGGCCGTATGTGCGCTGGGACAGCGTCAACTCCCGCATCAATGCGTTCGATGAAACCGGCAGCCCGTCGGCCGTGGCCATGGGCTCGCAGAGCCTGCGCTCCGACACACTCAACCTCGGCGCGCAGACGCAGTTCAGCGTGCCGGTGTCGTGGGGCGTGATGCTGCCCTTCGTGCGCATGGAACTCTCGCACCGCAACGACAAAACGCGCCAGGCCGCGACCGCCACGCTGCTGAGCGGCAACACGCCGCTGCTGCTGCCCACCGCCACCAACTTCAGCGACACCTACGGCACCGTCGGGCTGGGCGTGTCGGGTGTCAACCAAGGCGGCATGAGCTGGTTCGTCGATTACGAATCGGGCCTCAAGCAAAACGGCTACCGCAACCAGCACCTCGGCCTCGGCTTGCGCTTCGAGCTGTAAGCCCACCAAGCGCCGAACACGTCATGGCCCACTTTCTGTTCGCCTGGGAACTCGGCGCCAACCTGGGCCATGCCACACGCATGCGCTCCGTGGCCTTGGCGCTGAAGGCGCGCGGCCACGAACTGACCTTCGTGCTCAGAGACGTGGTCGGCGCCCGCGCCCTCCTGGGGCCGTGGCTGGGCCGCAGCCTGCAGGCGCCCTTGTCGCTCAACAGCACGTTGCGGCCGGCCTGGAGCATGGCCGACGTCCTCTTGTCGTGTGGCTACGACTCGGCCCGCACCCTGGGTTCGCTGGCCGACGCGTGGCGGGCCGTGTTCGAACTGAGCGGCTGCGACGCGGTGCTGGCCGACCACGCACCCACCGCCTTGCTGGCCGCGCGGCTGGCCGGCCTTCCCGCATTGCATGTGGGGCATGGCTTTTCCCTGCCGCCGCGCCATTCGCCCTTGCCGGTGTTTCGTGATTGGGCCGACGTGCCAGCGGCGCATGCGGCCGAGGCAGACGCGCTGGCCCTGGGCCATGTGAATGCGGTGCTGTCGGCCCACGGCGTGGCGGAACTGCCGCAACTCTGCGACTTGTTCTACCCCGAGCAGACCTTGCTCTGCACCTGGCCCGAACTCGACCACTACGCAGGCCTGGGCCGTTCGCACGGCGACTTCTGGGGGCCTGACTGTGAATTCCAGCCCGGCGCCCCCGCACGCTGGCCCGCAGCGCCTGGCCCACGCGTCTTCGCCTACCTGCGGGCGGCACACCCCGAACACGCCCAGGTGCTGCATGCGCTCGACGCCCTGGGTTGCGCCACGCTGTGCTTCATGCCCGACCGGGCCGAGTCCACCGAAGCCCTGCCCAATTCCGCCCACATCCACTACAGCACCGAACCCATCGACCTGGCGCAAGCCCTGCCCGAGTGCGCGCTCGTGGTGTGCCACGCGGGGCAGGCCACCGTGGCGCAGGCCGCGCGCTTGGGCATTCCCTGCCTGATGCTGCCGACGCAGAGTGAACAGTTCCTGCTGGCGCGGCAGGCCGAGCGCTTTGGCCTCGGCTGCAACGCCGCGAGCCTGGCCCGGCCGGTGGACTACGCCGCCTTGGTCACCGCGCTGACCGACCCCCAAAGCGGGGCGGCGCGTGCCGCACGCGCCCTGGCTGAGAAGCACCGCTTCTTCGACCCCAGCGCCCTGACGGCGGCCATCGCCTTCGCGGCAGAGACGCTGCTGCCAACGTCGGGCTGACCGGCCGTTTTGTTTGGCAGCTTGCTTGGCCGCTTGTCTGTCCGCATGCTTGGCCGCCTTGTTTGCCCAGTTGACGGGCCGCGTGGTGGCCATCTCTGCACGCCCGGGCCGGCCCCTACGCCATCTGTCGTATTCCTCGAATCGCACCCGCTCCTTAACCTGCGTTTGTCCACCCCAGCTGGGGTTCTGACAGACACAACCCCCAAGGAGCGTTCGTTCATGAAATCCACCCGTCGCACGTTTGCCGCCCTCAGTGCGGTCGCCCTCGGCGTCAGCGCCTTCAGCCTGCCTTTGTTCGCCCAGGCTCAGACCATCAAGGTCGGCGTGCTGCACTCGCTGTCGGGCACGATGGCCATTTCGGAAACCGTGCTGAAAGACGTGGCCTTGATGGCCATCGAAGAAATCAACGCCAAGGGCGGCGTGCTGGGCAAGAAGCTCCAACCCGTCGTGGTGGACCCGGCCTCCAACTGGCCGCTGTTCGCCGAAAAGGCCAAGCAGCTGATCAGCCAAGACAAGGTCTCGGTGATGTTTGGCTGCTGGACCAGCGTGTCGCGCAAGTCGGTGCTGCCGGTGGTTGAAGAACTCAACGGCCTGCTGTTCTACCCGGTGCAATACGAAGGCGAAGAACTCAGCAAGAACGTGTTCTACACGGGCGCCGCGCCCAACCAGCAAGCCATTCCGGCTGTTGAATACCTGATGAGCAAGGCCGGTGGCGGCGCCAAGCGCTTCGTGCTGCTGGGCACCGACTACGTGTACCCGCGCACCACCAACAAGATCCTGCGCGCCTTCTTGAAGAGCAAGGGCGTGGCCGACAAAGACATCGACGAGAAGTACACCCCGTTCGGCCACAGCGACTACCAGACCATCGTTGCCGACGTGAAGAAGTTCGCCGCTGGCGGCAAGACGGCTGTCATCTCCACCATCAACGGCGACTCGAACGTGCCCTTCTACAAGGAACTGGGCAACCAGGGCCTGAAGGCGACCGACGTGCCCGTGGTGGCGTTCTCGGTGGGTGAAGAAGAACTGCGCGGCGTGGACACCAAGCCGCTGGTCGGCCACCTGGCCGCCTGGAACTACTTCATGAGCCTGAAGAACCCGACCAACGACGACTTCAAGAAGAAGTGGGCCGCCTACGCCAAGGCCAAGAAGTTGCCGGGCGCCGACAAACCGCTGACCAACGACCCGATGGAAGCCACCTACGTCGGCATCTACATGTGGAAGCAAGCGGTCGAAAAGGCCAAGAGCACCGACACCGACAAGGTCATCGCCGCCATGGCCGGCCAGACCTTCAAGGCGCCGAGCGGCTTCGTCGCCAAGATGGACGAGAAGAACCACCACCTGCACAAGCCGGTGTTCATCGGCGAAGTGAAGGCCGACGGCCAGTTCAACGTCGTGTGGAAGACCCCGGCGCCCGTGAAGGCCAAGCCGTGGAGCCCGTACATCGAGGGCAATGACAAGAAGAAGGACGAGCCGCAAAAGTAATCGGGCCCCCCAGTCGCTGGCGCTCCTGCCCCCGAGGGGCGCCACCCATCGGCCCGGCAAAGCCGGATCCTTGGGCGTTGCTTGATGGGCGGGTCGCTGCGCTTCCGCTTTGCGCGGCGACCCTTTCTCCTTGAATGGGTCCGTTGATGTTTTCTCGTTGGTTGAAGTCGTTTGTCCTGGTGTCGTGGTTGTGTCTGGCTGCGTTCAATGCAAATGCGCTGACGGCTGCGCAGGCGCGTGCTCTTGCCGTGGGCGAGAACGAAGAGCGCATCACCGCTTTGGCTGAATCGCTCAAGCGGGGTGACGAGGGCCTGGGTGCCTTTGTGCGGGCCATGCTGGATGACGCGGTGAAGTTCACTGCCGACAAGGTGCTGGTGGTTCGTGGCGACGTGGTGACTGATGCGGCCACGGGGGCGGCGAGCCCTTTGCCTGACGGCGCCGAAGACATCATCAACAGCAACCAGATGCGCCGCGAGCTTGAAGCGGCTGTGGCTGCGCTGAACCTTTTTTCGACCGACCTCGCGCAACGCCGAGCGGCGGTGAAGGCGTTGAAAGAAGAGGCCGACGAATCGCGCCTGCCATTGATCGAAAAGGCATTGGCGACCGAAGCCGATGCGTCGTTGAAAGAACAACTTGAACAGGTGCGTGCCGCCACGCTCATCACGTCGAGCGACGTGGCCAAGCGCATGGAAGCCGCCACGTCGCTGGCCGGCAGCCTGACCCCCGCCACCAAGGCGCTGTTGATGGAGCGCCTGAAGCCGGTGGCCGAAGGCGGTGAGGCCGATGTGTCGGTGCGCAGCAAGCTTGAAATTGCGCTGAAGGCCGTGGATTCAAGGCTGGCCTGGGGCGAGCGGTTGGGTGTCATGTTCACCGGCATCAGCCTCGGCAGCATCTTGCTGCTGGTGGCCCTGGGCCTGGCCATCACCTATGGGCTGATGGGCGTCATCAACATGGCCCACGGCGAGCTGATGATGGTCGGCGCTTATGCGACCTACCTGGTTCAGAACCTGTTTCGCTCGTACCTGCCGGGGGTGTTTGACGCGTACATCGTGGTGGCCATTCCGGTGTCGTTCCTGGCGGCGGCCCTGGTGGGCGCGGCGTTGGAGCGCAGTGTGATCCGCTGGTTGTACGGGCGGCCACTGGAGACGCTGCTGGCCACCTGGGGCATCAGCCTGGTGTTGATGCAAGCGGTGCGTTCGATCTTCGGCGCGCAGAACGTGCAGGTCGAAAACCCGTCGTGGTTGTCGGGCGGCGTGGAGGTGCTCAGCAACCTGACCTTGCCGTTCAACCGCATTGCGATCGTTGTGTTCGCGGTGCTGGTGTTGGGGGGCGTGTCTCTGCTGATTGCCCGCACACGGCTGGGCTTGTTCGTTCGCGGGGTGACGCAGAACCGGAAGATGGCGGCTTGCGTGGGCGTCAACACGGCGCGCATCGACACCTATGCGTTTGCGCTGGGGTCGGGCCTTGCGGGGCTGGCTGGGTGCGCGTTGTCGCAGGTGGGGAATGTGGGGCCTGACCTGGGGCAGGGCTACATCGTGGACTCGTTCATGGTGGTGGTCTTGGGCGGGGTGGGGCAGTTGGCTGGCACTGTGTATGCGGCGCTGGGCTTGGGCGTGCTGAACAAGCTGCTCGAAGGCTGGCAAGGGGCGGTGCTCGCCAAGATCATGGTGCTCGTGTTCATCGTGATCTTCATTCAGAAGCGGCCGCAGGGGATTTTTGCGATGAAGGGTCGGAGTGCGGAGGCATGAGCGCTGGGGCTTCTTTGTCTTCTGATGTGCAGCGGATCTGTGAGCCGTTCGGGCTGAGGTATCGAAGCCCTCTTGCGTACCACCGCGCCCCGTTCGGACTGAGCTTGTCGAAGTCCTGCTCGGTTTTGCTGGGGTTCCCCGCTGGGGGAGTTCGCGCCGGGTTGCGCGCTGGACCCTCATATCCGTTCGGGCTGAGGTATCGAAGCCCCTGCGTACTTCCGAGGCCCGTTCGGACTGACCCTTCCTTCGACAGGCTCAGGACGATCGGGAATACAAGCTCAGGACAGGGTGCACCTGACGGTGCATCGAAGTGCAGCGCGCACCTCCGCCATATCCAAAAACCTCACTCCTCCCCCGTTCGCACTGAGCCTGTCGAAGTGCAGCGCGTGGCTCAACCAGGCTTCGACAAGCTCAGCCCGAACGGAGATGGAGGGATGCGCATTGGGGCAAGGGCAAAGCCCACCTTTAACAAAGCGAAGCCCAACGACCCCCACGCGGACTCCCCCAGCGGGGAACCCATCCAACACCGAGCGAGGCCTTCGACAAGGCAAAGCCTTGCCTTCAGTCCTGAGCCTGTCGAAGGGTCAGCCCGAACGGGTCTGGAGGTGCGCCCGAACGGAATGAGTGACGCAGCGACTCACACAGCCATCTACAAGCACCACAAAGGTCTCCCGCTATGAGCGCCGTCCTCCCCACCCCTCCGACGACAACGACGGCGACGGCGACCGCGACCGCGACCGCGACCCTCGCCCCCACCACCAAGCTCCTCAGCCTCAAAGCCTGGGCCGGCGTCCTCGCAGCCCTCATCGCCGTGCTGATCCTCGCGCCGCTGCTCAACCTCGCCGTCCCGCAAGGCAGCCCCCTGCACCTCAGCGACTACGCCATCAGCCTCATCGGCAAGATCATGTGCTACGCCATCGCCGCCATGGCGATGGACTTGATCTGGGGCTACACCGGCATCTTGTCGCTTGGCCACGGCGTGTTCTTCGCGCTCGGCGGCTACGCGATGGGCATGTACCTCATGCGCCAGATCGGCCGCGACGGCAACTACCAGTCCGACCTGCCGGACTTCATGGTGTTCCTCGACTGGAAAGAGCTGCCCTGGCACTGGACGTTCAGCGACAGCTTCCTCGCCACCCTGTTCCTCATCGTCGCGGTGCCCGGCCTGCTGGCCTTCGTGTTCGGCTTCTTCGCGTTCCGCTCGCGCATCAAGGGCGTCTACTTTTCAATCATCACGCAGGCCATGACCTTCGCCGGCATGCTGCTGTTCTTTCGCAATGAAACCGGCTTCGGCGGCAACAACGGCTTCACCGATTTCAAGCGCATCCTCAACCTGCCCATCGCCACGCCATCAATGCGCATGACGCTCTTCGTGTTGACCGGCCTCACGCTGATCGGCTTCTTTCTGTTGTCGCGCTGGCTGGTGGGCAGCAAGTTCGGCCGCGTGCTGCAGGCCATCCGCGACGCTGAAAGCCGCGTCATGTTCACCGGCTACGACCCACTGCGCTACAAGCTCGCCATATGGGTCATCTCGGCCGTGATGTGCGGGGTGGCAGGGGCCTTGTACGTGCCGCAGGTCGGCATCATCAACCCGGGTGAAATGTCGCCGGCCGCCAGCATCGAGATCGCCATCTGGGCCGCAGTGGGCGGGCGCGGCACGCTCATTGGCCCGATCGTCGGCGCCTTCTTCGTCAACGGCGCCAAGAGCTGGTTCACCCAGGCCTTCCCCGAGTTCTGGCTCTACTTCCTGGGCGCCTTGTTCATCGCGGTGACGCTGTTCCTGCCCAACGGTATCGTGGGCCTGGTGCGCAAGCTGAGTGGCAAATCAACCGAGGAACGCGCATGACGCCCGACCTGATGGAAGCCGGCGTTCAAACGCGCCGGGCACTCGAACAAAAGCAGGCCCAGGCCTCAACGGCGGGCGGTGCCAGCTACGGCCGGCTGGTCAAGGAAGGCGAGGTCGATGTGGCGCACGGCGCCATCTTGTATCTCGACGACATCACCGTCAGCTTCGATGGCTTCAAGGCCCTGAATGCGCTCAGCCTGAACATCAGCGCCGGTGAACTGCGCTGCATCATCGGTCCCAACGGCGCGGGCAAGACGACCATGATGGACGTCATCACCGGCAAGACGCGGCCCGATGCCGGCAAGGCCTTCTTCGGCTCCACCATCGACCTGCTGCGCCTGCGCGAAAACGAAATCGCCTCCATCGGCATCGGCCGCAAGTTCCAGAAGCCCACGGTGTTCGAGCAACTCACCGTGTTTGAAAACCTGGAGCTCGCATTGAAAGCCGACCGGGGTGTGCAGGCCTCGATGTTCTTTCGCCTGAGTGGCGAACAGCTCGACCGCATCGGCGCCATGCTCACGCTGATCCACTTGAAAGACAGCGCCCAGCGTGTGGCCGGCCTGCTGTCGCACGGCCAGAAGCAGTGGCTTGAGATCGGCATGCTGTTGATGCAAGACCCGAAGCTGCTGCTGTTGGATGAGCCAGTGGCCGGCATGACCGACGAAGAAACCGAGCGCACGGCCGAGCTGTTCTTGTCACTCGAAGGCAACCATTCGCTGGTGGTGGTTGAGCACGACATGAAGTTCATTCACGAGCTGACACATGGCAACGCGGCCAAGAAGGTCACGGTGCTGCATGAAGGCAGCGTGCTGGCCGAAGGCTCGCTGGCCGATGTGCAGAAGAACGAAAAAGTGGTCGAGGTTTACCTCGGCCGCTAGATATCCCACCCCCGGAGCGCCAGCGGCGCTCCCCCTCAAGGGGGCGCCGCTGGTGGCCCGGCAAAGCCGGTTCCAGGGCGGCCGCTTGATGGTGTCCGCCGGCATGCCGGCAGGGCAGTAACGCGACATAGACAGGCGAGAGACACATGCTGAAGGTCGAAGGCATCAACCAGTACTACGGCGGCTCGCACATCCTGCGCAACCTGGGCTTCGAGGCGAAGCTCGGCGAGGTGACGGTGGTGCTGGGCCGCAATGGCGTGGGCAAGACCACGCTGCTCAAAAGCCTGATGGGTGTGGTGCCGGTCAAGACCGGCAGCATTCAACTCGATGGCGACCCCATCACTGCTGACACGCCATACGCGCGGGTGCGCAAAGGCATGGGTTATGTGCCGCAAGGGCGTGAGATCTTCAGCCGCCTGACGGTCGAAGAAAACCTGCGCATGGGCCTGGCCTACAAGCCGGCGAGCACGCCCGTGCCGGCCGAGTTGTTCGAGTTGTTTCCGGTGTTGAAGCAGATGATCAACCGCCGGGGTGGCGACCTTTCGGGCGGGCAGCAACAACAGCTTGCCATCGCGCGGGCGCTGGCGGCGGGGCCGAAGCTGCTGATCCTTGATGAACCCACCGAAGGCATTCAGCCGTCGATCATCAAAGACATCGGCCGCGTGATCCGCATGCTGGCCGACCGGGGCACGATGGCCATCATTCTGGTGGAGCAGTACTACGACTTCGCGCAAGAACTGGCCGACCAGTACCTGGTGATGGAGCGCGGCGAAATCATTCAACGTGGCCTGGGCAAAGACATGGAAGCCGACGGTGTTCGGCAGTGCATGTCGATCTGAACCTCTTTGCACAAAGAAGCCTCTGTTGAATTTCGAGTGGGTGGATACCACCCCATCCCGCTCGGGCTGAGCCTGTATCTCCGACCGTCCTGAGCCTGTCGAAGGAAGCCCTGCTCGCACGGTGACTTCGCTCACCAGCCCTTCGACGACCGGGCCTTCCTTCGACAGTGCTCAGTGCGAACGGAGGTTGTTGAACGCTGCTTGCTGATCAGCATGAAAAAAGCCCGGCACGCAAAAGCGGCCGGGCTTTGCTTTGCCTTTTCAGGCGCTCAGGCTCAAGGCGTGGTCGTCAGCTCGGCAGCCGGCGTGGACGAATCGGCCTCGACGCGCAACACCTTCACGTCGTTGGGCGAGGTTGAGTTCGGCACGATGGTCAGCAGCCAGTCGGCGTTGTTGCCGATGGTGACCGTGGTGTTGAACACCACCGTCTTGCTGCCCGCCGCCGTGATGCGCACCTGATAGGTGTTGGCACCGTCGAACTCGATCGAATCGTTGCCCGACGCTGGCAGCACGGCGCGGTAGTCCACAGAGCCGAAGTTCGGCGTGGCCGTGTTGATGTCGGCACCTGGCGCGGTGATGTACACGTCAACGTCGGGCGCGTTGAAGGCGGCGTTCAGCACGCGCACGTGGGCATCGTCGTCGTTCAAGCGGCGGTTGTACGGGTCGCTGATCAGCATCACGTCTGTGGCTGCGGATGAAGAGCCGGGCACGGCCACCAACGTGAATTTGTTGCCGCGCGTGGCATCGAAGGTTTGCGTGCCGATGGGCAGGGCGCCGCTGGTCGTGCGCACGTCCCAGCGGGCGGAGCCGGTATCCACGTCGAAGTAGTTCGACGCACCGAGGTACGGCACGTTGGTCACTTCAGCCGTCTGCGCCACGTCGTTGCGGAAAAGCGAAACCCTGGCGCCCAGTGGCACGGCGTGCACCAGCCGCACCTTGGGGTCGGCCACGTCGATGCGGTCATCGATGCTGTCATCGCCGCCGCCGCACGCGGCGAGCAGGAACATGGGGGTCATCGCGAGCAGGCACTTGAACTTGAGCGAGGTCTTCATGGGGTGTTCCCTTTGTATGGTGAGGATGGATGGATAAGCGGATGCCAGACGCGGGCTTCGAAACCAAGCGCATGGCCAGCGAGGCAACTCTAGGTTTTGGGGTGCCTGAAGGCTGTCGGTCGAGGCACACAGCGGACGTGCGGCATGCCTGAAGTCGGCGTCGGACAAGAAGCACCAGTGTTTGATGGCCTTGCGCTTCGGTGTGGTTAACGCGGTGAAGGCCACACGAGGCCGGCCCGCTCACAATCGGCGTTTTTCACGCGGAGGCGAACTGATGATCACCGTCCACCACCTGAACAACTCGCGCTCGCAGCGCGTGCTGTGGATGCTTGAAGAGCTGGGTGTTCCCTACGAGATCAAGCACTACCAGCGCGACGCGAAGACGATGCTCGCGCCCGATTCATTGCGGCAGGTGCACCCACTGGGCAAGTCGCCGGTGATCACCGACGGCGAGGTGACGGTGGCCGAGTCGGGTGCCATCCTTGAATACCTGGTCGAGCACCATGGCCAGGGCCGCTTCGCACCGGCCGTGCGCACACCCGAGCACCTGCGCTACCGCTACTGGATGCACTTCGCCGAAGGCTCGGCCATGCCGCCGCTGTTGATGAAGCTGGTGTTCATGCAGATGACGCGCGCCAAGATGCCCTTCTTCGTGAAGCCCATTGCCAAGGGCATCTCGGCCAAGCTGCTGGCCATGCTGGTCGACCCGAACCTCAAGCGCCAGCTCGACTTCATGGAAGCCGAACTGGGCAAGAGCGAGTGGTTTGCTGGCGACCAGATGACGGCGGCCGACGTCCAGATGAGTTTCCCTCTTGAAGCCGCCGCGCAGCGTGCGGGGCTTGATGCGAGCCGGCCCAAGCTGATGGCGTTCTTGAAGCGCATCCATGCGCGCCCCGCTTACCAGCGGGCGTTGGAGCGCGGTGGGCCTTACAGCTTCGCCACCTGAGCGGTGAGAGTTTTCTACTGCGACCGCAGTGGCTCCCTCACCCCTACCCTCTCCCAAAGGGGGAGGGAGTTAATTCAAAGAGCTCTCAGCCTCTGAGTCGAGGCTGACTCAGGTGCGCCACACACGCGGTGGTGTGCCCACCAGCCCCCAGGCCTGCTGACGCCAGCGTTGCCACACGGCCGTCAGCAAGCCCATCGCGGGTTCGACCCTGTGCGCCAACACCCGCACCAGCACCACTTCCGCATGCGGTGAGGTGGCGCCAGCAGTGGGCTTCAAGGCATGGGGCTCCATGGCTTCGCGGGCTTGGTCAAGCAAGGCTTCGCGCCGCGCGCCGGCCATGGGTGAGCCGGTGGCCAGCCACATGGTCGCCATCACGCGGTGGCCGGCCCAGCCGAGTGGTGAATCGAGCAGGTGCGGCTGTTGCCCGTCCACCGTGCCACGTTCGAGCCACACGCCGGGCAGTTCGATCTGCTGGGTGAAGCGCCCGGCGTCGAAGGCTTCGCCGCTGGCGGGCAGGCCCAGGGCCAGCACGTCCCATCCGATCATTTCGGCACCGGGCGCGAGCTCGAAGCGCATGCGGTTTTCGGCCCACACCCGGGGGTGGCAGATGGTCTCGAGCGGCAGCCATTCGAGCCGGGCGCCAGCGGCCACGCGCACGGTGGCTGTCTGCTGGGCCATCTGGCCGTTGCTCTTGTAGAAGCGCGTGGCGCCGGGGGTGGTGATGAGGGCATGCGCCTGTTCGCCCAGCGTGGCGTCGATCACCAGTTCATCGCCGCCCGCAATGCCCGCGGGCGGGTGAACGATCACGTTGTGACAGGTCTGGGTGCCTTCGGGGTACAGGCTCTGCAAGATGCGCAACGGGCCGCTGTGGCGGTCGTGAACGGTGGTGCGCTTGCCATCGGAGGTGTAGGTGAGCTGGAGGTGGCCTTGCCAAGCCATGGGGGGCGCTTTGTTCTGTGGATGGGTGCGCCAAGTGTAGAAGCGGCTCAGGCTCAGGAAGGGCCTGCCAAGCACTGGGCGGTGCCGCCTTGGCTGAGGGCGTGCAGGCGTTCACCGATCTGGTCGGCCAAGCGGGCCACCGTGCGCCGATGGGCCGCAGCGAGCATGAGCACGTCGCCGGTGGCTGGCTCGTGCACGGTGGTGGCGCAAGCCAGCGGCGTGGCGCTGGTGGGGTTGGGTGCACGCGACGGCAGCGGCGCCAATGACCACGAAGCCGCCAGCCAAACCTCGCGCCCGGCCAATGATTCGAGCCGCTGCACGTCGACCCGCACACGCCAGCCGGGCAGGGTGGTGGCCAACGCCATGCGTGCATCCACGCCGCCCCAGCGTGCCGACAGGCGCTGCAGCAGCGCGGCGTGCAGCTCGTCGCGCAAGGGCGCCACCCAGCGCTCTTGTTCGAGCACGCGCAGGCTGTCGTCGCCCAGGCGCAGCACCCACTGGGGTTGGTCGAGTGATGGCGGAATGCCGACCGGCCCGAGTTCGACCACAAAGGCGGGCGAGGGCTGGGCGGCATTGGCCATGGGCTGTGCGGACAGCAGGCTGTGAAAGCGCGGCGTGGGGGTGGACGAACAGCCGGCCAAGCCGATCCACAGCACGCAGGCCGCCAGCAGGCGGTGGGGTTGGCAAGGGTTCATCGGGGGGGGCTTCCAGTCGAAGGCAGGGCCGCGTCGTCGGGCTTGCCGCGCAACAGCGATTCGGGGTGGCGTTGCAGGTAGTCGGTCAGCACGCGCAGCGACTGCGCGGCGCGTTGCAGGTCGCCCATGGTTTGTTCGACGTTGCGCTGCACCGGGGCGCTGGGGTCGAGCAGGTTGCGGTCGACCCGGTCGAGTGACTGCTGCACCGAGCCCAGCGTTTTGTTGACCTCGGCCAATGACTTCTGCGCCTCGGGCGTCAGCTTGGCGATGGCGCCGCGCGCTTGCGCCAGCGTGTCTTGCAGGTTGCGGCCGATCTCGTCGAACGGCACCTTGTTGATCTTGCTGACGATCTCGGCGATTTGCGGTTGCACCTCGCTCAGCGTGCCGGGCACGGTGGTCAGGGTGATGGGGGCGCCGTCTTCCGCTGGGTTGGCGCTGCGCGGGCTGGGGATGAAATCGAGCGCCACGTACATCTGCCCCGTCAGCAGGTTGCCGGTGCGGGCTTGTGCGCGCAGGCCGTTTTCAATCAACCGTTGCAGCAGGGCGCGGTCGCGCACCGCATCGCTGGCCGAGGCGTCGGCCACGGTGTCGCGCACGTCGCCCAGGCGCAGCGGGTAGATGTCGGCCATCACCTCCACCGGGTAGCGCTGGCGCCTGCGGTCGTAGCGCAGGCGGATCGACTTCACCGCGCCGATCTCGATGCCCAGAAAGTCGATCGGCGCGCCCACCGCCAAGCCGCGCATCGACTGGTCGAACACCATGCGCACCGGCAGCGGTTGGCCATCGGGCGGGGCCAGCGCGCTCTTGCGGTCGGTGTACAGCTCGAAGCGGCTGCCGCCGGGGGCGGGCGGCATGTTGCGTGTGCCGGGCGGGCGCTCGAACGAAATGCCGCCGGCCAGCACCGAGGCCAGCGTTTGCGTGTTCAGCGTCACGCCGTTGGCGCCCACCGTCACGTCCACCCCGCTGACATTCCAGAAGCGTGTTTGTGTGTTGACCAACCGTTCGTAGGGCGCTTCCACGAACACCTGCACCAGCAGTTCGTCACGCGCCGGGTCGAGCGTGTAGCCCACCACCCGGCCCACGCGCGTGCGGCGGTAGAGGATGGGCGAGCCGACGTCGAGCGAGCCGAGGTCGGTGGTGTGCAGCACGAAGCTGCTGCCGGGCTCGCCGCGCAGCACGAAGGGCGGCGCCTCCAGGCCATCGAACTTGCTGCGGTTGACTTTGGACAGCCCCGCATCGACGCCGATGTAGGCGCCCGACACCAGCGTTTCAAGGCCGCTGACGCCGGCTGTGTCGATGCGTGGGCGCACGACCCAGAAGCGGGTGTCTTCAACCGCAAGGTTGGCCACCGAACGGTCGAGCTGCACCGACACCCGCACCCGCTTGCGGTCGTCGGTGAGCGTCACGCCGTCCACCCGGCCGACCACCACTTCTTTGTAGCGAACCTCGGTGCGCCCCGGCCGCAAACCGTCGGCGGTGTTGAAGTCGATCGTCACGCGCGGGCCGGTTTCGAGCAGGCTGCGCACGATGAGCGACGCGCCCACCGCCAACGCAATCACCGGCACCAACCACACCAGCGAAGGGCCATGCCAGGTGCGGGTGCGCGGCTTTGGCGCAAGCGCCGTGGCTTGGGCTTCGGGGGAGGGTGGTGAATCGGTGTCGTCAGCCATGGTCGCTTGCGAAAGAGGAAGGAGGGGCCTCGGGTTCAGGCCAGATCAAACGCGGGTCGAAGCTTTGCGCGGCCACGATGCTCAGCACCACCACCGCGCCGAAAGCCAACAGGCCGGGGCCGGGCCGCACGCCCGCGAAGGCGCCGAACTGCACCATCCCCACCAGCAACACGACCACAAACACGTCGAGCATCGACCAGTGGCCCACGGCGTCGAGCAGCCGGTACAGCTGGGCCCGTTCGGGCGAACGCCAATGCGACCGGCGCTGCGCGGTGAACGCCAGCAGCAGCAGCACGAACAGCTTGAGCAGCGGCACCGCGATGCTGGCGACGAAGACGATCACCGACAGCGCCCAGTCGCCCGATGTCCACAGGTCGGCAATGCCACCCAGGATGGTGTGCTGGCTGGTGCCGAACACCGTGACCGTGCTCATGATCGGCAAGGCGTTGGCCGGCCCGTACAGCAGCAAGGCCGCCAGGGTGCAGGCCCAGGTGGGCTGCAGGCTGCGCGGGTTGCGGTGGCTGAGCGTGGTGTTGCAGCGTGGGCAAGCGGGGGGGGCGATGTCGCTTGGGGTCGTATCGCTTGAAGTGGCATCGGCCGAACGCGACACGAGCCCGCAGGTGGGGCAGCCGTACACGCCGCGCTGCTGGCCCGTGCACACGGCGCCGGTCATGCGAGGGCGCCTTGTTTTTCGGGCAGCTTCCACAGCATGTGCAGGCCTGCGGCGGTGGTTGACGTGAGCAGCAAGGTCACGGCCACATAGGCAAACAGGCCCGGGCCCGCAGTCACGTTGGCCAAGCCGGCGCTGCGCACGATGGCGATCAGCGCGCCCAGCATCAGCACCTCGACCATGCTCCAGTGGGTGGCGAAGCTGAGCGCACGCATGGCCGGCACAAAGCCGCGTGGCACCACGCCGCGCACCAGTGGCAGCAGCAGGTACAGCCGCAGCAGCGTCACCGCCAGCGGAAAGCCAATGGCCGTGGCGGCTGCCAACAACGCCACCAGGTGCTGGCCGGCCTGCCAGGTGTGAAGCAGCGCCTGCGGCAGTGACACCTCGCTGCGCAGCCCGCGCAAATCAAGCGTGACCAACGGCGCCAGGTTGCCGATCAACAGAAACACCAGCGTGGCCACCGCGAAGGCCAGCAGGCCCATGGGCTTGACCACATGGCCGCGCCCCAGCATGGCGCCGCAGCGCACGCAGTGGGACACCTGGGCCGCGGGCAGGTGAATGCGTTCGTGCACGGCTTCGCATTCGTCGCACACCACCAAGCTGGGCTCGGGGGTCAAGGCCGGTGCGGTGTGGCGTGGGGCGAACGCGGGGGCAGGGCGGGTGCTGGCCGGTGCTGTCGATGGTTCCATGGCCCCTCAGGATGCGTGGTCGCCGCATCCTAGGCCAAGCCTGTGGGTCATGCCTGTAGGACGGTGGCGCGACTGCCTCGCGCCCTGAAGCAAAGACCTCGCTCTGGCGGCCCAGCCCGCATGGGCTAAGGTTGCGCCCACTGTTCCCACGCCGCGCCCACGCCCATGCTGTCCAACCCCCGTAACTCCCCCTGGCGCCTGGCTTGGCGCCAGATGCTCCGTGACTTCCGTGCCGGCGAATTGCGCCTGTTGGTGGTGGCGGTGATGCTGGCGGTGGCCGCGCTCACTGCCGTGGGCTTCTTTGCAGACCGCTTGAACAACGGCTTGTCGCGCGACGCCGGCAAGCTGCTCGGTGGCGACGCCCTGGTGGCGAGCGACCAACCCACCCCCGCCGCGTTCATCGACAAAGCCCGTGCGCTGGGCCTGCAAACGGCCACGACCACCGTCTTCCCGAGCATGGGCCGCGCGCAAGACGCACAAGGCGGCGCCACGCGGCTCGTCACCGTGAAGGGCGTGAGCAACGGCTACCCGCTGCGCGGCACGCTGCGCCTGGCCGATGCGCCGGGCGGTGTCGAGCGCACATCCACCCAAGCACCCGAAGCCGGCACCGTCTGGGTGGACCCGACCCTGCTTGATGCCCTGCAACTGAAGCTGGGCGACCCGCTGCTGCTGGGCGACGCCCGCCTGCGCATTGCCCGCCTCATCGTCGCCGAGCCCGACCGGGGCGCCGGCTTCATGAGCTTTTCACCGCGTGTGATGCTGAACCAGGCCGACCTGCCGGCCACCGGGCTCATTCAACCCGCGAGCCGCGTGACCTACCGGCTGGCCGTGGCGGCGCCACCCGGGCGCGACCGTGCGGCGTCTGACTACGTGGCCTGGGCCGAAGCGCAGATCAAGTCGCAGGCACTGCGCGGCATGCGGGTCGAGTCGCTCGAATCGGGTCGGCCCGAAATGAGGCAGACGCTCGACCGGGCCGAGAAGTTCTTGAACCTCGTGGCGCTGCTGGCCGCCTTGCTGGCGGCGGTGGCGGTGGGCATTGCCGCACGCGACTTCGCTGACCGCCACCTCGACGACTGCGCCATGTTGCGTGTGCTCGGCCAGTCGCAACGCACCATCGCCTGGCAATACATCGCCGAATTCACCTGGGTCGGCCTGCTGGCCAGCGTGGCCGGCGTGGTGCTGGGCTTCGTGGTGCATTACGTCTTCGTGTGGTTGCTTGCTGACCTGGTGAGCACCACGTTGCCCGCCGCCACGCTGTGGCCCGCGCTGTTTGGCGTGGGCGTGGGCTTCACGCTGCTGATGGGCTTTGGCCTGCCGCCCGTGCTGCAACTGGCCAGCGTGCCACCGCTGCGGGTGATTCGCCGTGATGTGGGCGCCCTCAAGCCGGCGTCGCTGGCGGTGTTGTTGGCGGGCGGGCTGGGCTTTGCGGCTCTGTTGCTCGCGGTGTCGTCCGACCTGCAACTGGGCTTGATCGCGGTTGGCGGTTTTGCAGGCGCGGCCGCACTGTTTGCCGTGCTGTCTTGGTTGGCCGTGCAGGTGCTGCGCCGCGCGGTGCCCGAGTCACGCGCGCCGCGCTGGCTGGTGTTGGCCACGCGGCAGATCGCATCCAGGCCCGGCTTTGCGGTGCTGCAGGTGTCGGCGCTCAGCGTGGGCCTGCTGGCGCTGTGCCTGCTGGTGCTGCTGCGCACCGACCTCATCAACAGTTGGCGCCAGGCCACGCCGGCCGATGCGCCCAACCGCTTCGTCATCAACGTGCAGCCTGAACAAGGTGATGCCTTCCAGAAGGCGCTGCGCGATGCCGGTGTGGCGCGCTACGACTGGTACCCGATGATCCGTGGCCGGCTGGTGGCGGTGAACGGCCAACCCATCTCGCCCGAGGGCCTGGCCGACGAACGCGCCAAGCGCCTGATCGACCGCGAGTTCAACCTCAGCCATGCGGCGCAGATGCCGTCGCACAACAGCCTGAGTGCCGGCAATTGGGTGGCCGAAGACAAGGGCGCGCTGAGCGTGGAAGAAGGCCTGGCTGACACGCTGAACCTGAAGCTCGGCGACACGCTGCGGTTCGACATCGCCGGCATGCCCTCTGAAGGCCACATCGCCAACCTGCGCAAGGTGGACTGGACCTCGATGCGCGCCAACTTCTTTGTCATGTTCCAGACCGCGCAAATGCCCGATGTGCCGCTGACCTTCATCGCCGCTTTCCGAGCCCCCACCACGCCGGGCTTCGACAACACGCTCAGCCGCGACTTCCCCAACATCACCAGCGTGGACGTGTCGGCCTCGATCGGTGAGATCCAGCGCGTGCTCGACCAAGTGGTGCGCGCGGTCGAATTCCTGTTCGGCTTCACGCTCGCGGCGGGGTTGGTGGTGCTGTTCGCCGCCGTCACCGCCACCCGCGAAGCACGCTCGCGCGAGTTCGCGGTGATGCGCGCGCTGGGCGCCAGCAGCCGCTTGCTCAGGCAGGTGCAGCGCGCCGAATTGCTGGGCGTGGGCGCGCTGGCCGGCTTCCTGGCCTCCATGGCCGCGCTGGTGGTGGGTTGGGCCTTGGCGCGCTACGTGTTCCAGTTCAACTGGACGGGCTCGCCCTGGGTGCCGCTGGCCGGCACGGCGGCTGGCGCGTTGCTGGCCCTGGCAGCCGGCTGGTGGGGGCTGCGCGAGGTGCTGCAGCGCCCGGTCGTCGAAACCCTGCGCAACGCGCAGGTCTGAGCGGGCAACCCTGAACGGGCCGGCCGGAGGCAAGCGCCCGGCATGACGTGGCGCAAGCACCGGATGGGGCTGCCTGGCTAAACTCGCGGCTCCTTTGGGGAGTAGCCGCCGCTCGACCGATCGCCCAGCGATCCACCGAAGCGGGGATGCGTCAACAGACTTGCCGGCAACGGCATGGCGCATTCGGCTGCGGTGACACCCTCACCGCACTTGGCGAGACCTTTGGCAGTGGCGCCGTCCCGGGTGGGGCAGGGCGCCTTGCCATTGCGTCTTCGCTGCCTCACCCGCTCTCGGACCCATCCCAGACATGGAAGCTTTTTTCGTATCCACCGGCGTCGTGGCGCTCGGAGAAATCGGCGACAAAACCCAATTGCTCGCCCTGATGCTGGCCGCCAAGTACCGCCGGCCCGTGCCCATCATCTGGGGCATCTTGGTCGCCACCTTGTTCAACCACACGCTGGCTGGCGCCGTGGGCGCGTGGGTCACCACCGTGATGGGCGCCGACACGCTGCGCTGGGTGCTGGGTGTGTCGTTCATCGCCATGGCCGTGTGGGTGCTGGTGCCCGACAAGCTGGATGAAAGCGATGCTGTCAGCCCCCGCACGCAGCTCGGCGTCTTCGGCAGCACGCTGCTCTTGTTCTTTCTTGCCGAGATGGGCGACAAGACGCAGATCGCCACCGTGGCGCTGGCCGCACGCTATGCCGACATGCTGCCGGTGGTGGCCGGCACCACGCTCGGCATGCTCATCGCCGACGTGCCGGCGGTGCTGTTCGGCCACAAGGCGGCCGGGCGCATTCCGCAGCGGCTGGTGCACGGCCTGGCCGCGCTCATCTTTGCCGGCATGGGGCTGTGGGCCTTGCTGGTGAAGTGAGCGGCCCACGCCTTCTAGGAGCCTGTCGGGCTGGGGGAGCGTCGGCTGCAATTTGGCCGCAGCGGTCCATTTTTCACCGGCTTCTTGTCCCATAGCTACGGCTATGGGCCT
>JAYSYW010000223.1:0-4320 GCA_043727255.1 Rhizobacter sp.
GAGCAGATCAACATCGCCACCGGCGAGCGCGAGGCCTTCATCGCCCGCTCGGAAGGCCAACGCCAGGCCGAGATCAACAACGCCCAAGGTGAAGCGGCCGCCATCATTGCGGTGGCCGATGCCACCGCCGAAGCCATCCGCAAGATCGCCGAAGCCATCCGCCAGCCGGGCGGCATGGAAGCCGTCAACCTGAAGGTGGCTGAGAAGGCGGTTGAGGCCTATGCGCAGCTCGCCAAAACCAACAACACCATGATCGTGCCGGGCAACATGACCGAGGTGTCGACCCTCATCGGCACCGCCATGACCCTGATGAAACCCCGCACGCCGGCCTGACCCATGCC
This sequence comes from Rhizobacter sp., assembly GCA_043727255.1. Classification (GTDB taxonomy): domain Bacteria; phylum Pseudomonadota; class Gammaproteobacteria; order Burkholderiales; family Burkholderiaceae_C; genus Rhizobacter. The sequence continues at coordinate 342 of JAYSYW010000223.1, forward strand.
GCGCAACGTGATTGGCACCGAGCTTGTGCCTTGCTCCTACGACCCGCTGACGGGCTACTTCCGCGACGGTTGCTGCAACACGCGCGACGACGATGTCGGCACGCATGTGATCTGCTGCAAGGTCACGGCCGACTTCCTGGCCTTTTCGATGATGCGCGGCAATGACCTCAGCACCCCACGCCCCGAATTCCGCTTCGCCGGCCTGCACCCGGGCGACCGCTGGTGCCTGTGTGTGCAGCGCTGGATGGAAGCGCTGGAGGCGGGTGTCGCACCGCCAGTCGTCTTGGCAGGCACCCACATGGGAGCGCTCGACTTCGTGCCGCTTGAAGTTTTGCAGTCACATGCCCTTCAACGCGTAGGCTAAACTCGCGGGCTTCGGAGAGGTGGATGAGCGGTTTAAGTCGCACGCCTGGAAAGCGTGTGGGGGCTAATAACCCCCCGCGGGTTCGAATCCCGCCCTCTCCGCCATAAATACAGTTCGCAAGAACCTCAAAGAGCCTCGCAACGTTGTTGCGGGGCTCTTTTGCTTTTAGGCCCTGCCCAGCGTTCCAAACACTGCAAGTGCGCGGTTCGACATGCCCCAGTTGCCGGCCGGGTCACGCACTGCGTGACGAAATGTGGCTTCGACATACTCGTGTCGATGTCATTCGATGCACTCAACCCGCTGAACCCATTCTTCGTGCTGTGCGTGCTGGCGGTGGCGTTGTCCACCGGGGCTCTGTTCGTGCGCGCTTTCGGGGCGCCGGTGCTCGGCCACCGCTTCGCTTCGCTGGATGGCTTGCGTGGCTTCCTCGCGCTGGGGGTGTTCATTCAGCATGCAGCGGTCTGGTATTACTACCCACGCACCGGGCAATGGGACCTGCCGCCGTCGAACCTGTTTCGCCACCTCGGACAAGCCAGCGTAGGGTTGTTCTTCATGATCACGGCGCTGTTGTTCACGCGGAAGGTCATTCAGCGCCGCGACCAGCCGATGGACTGGAGTGGGCTGTACCTCGGCCGCGTTTTTCGCCTGTCACCGCTGTACCTGCTGGTCATTGCCACGGTGGTGGCATCAACACTGGTGATCGGTGGCTTCGCATTGAAAGAGCCGCTGAGTGACTTGGCGTCACACCTGCTCAGCTGGGTGCTGTTCACGTTCAACGGCACCCCCGACATCAACCATTTCCCGAACACCGAGAAGATCACCGCCGGCGCGACCTGGACCTTGCCCTACGAATGGCTGTTCTATCTGGCGTTGCCGATGCTGGCAGTGGTGACGCGCCGCGAAGCGGGCCGGTGGCTGCTGCTGTTCAGCGCAATCGGCTGCATGGCGCTGGCCATGTCGATTCCGCATTTCCACCTCACCAAGCTGGCGTATTTCGGCGGTGGCATTGCTGCTGCGTTTTGCGTGCAATGGGAGGCGTTGGCGCGCCGGTTGCGTGGCCCCGCGGCAAGTTTGCTGGTGCTGGCTTGCTTGGCAAGCGTGGTGTATTTCTTCAACACCGCTTATCGGCTGCCAGTGGTGGGGCTGTTGTCAGTGGCCTTCATTCCGCTGGTGTGCGGCAACACCTTGTTCGGCCTGCTGGTGATGCCCTCGGCACGCATGCTCGGAGAGCTGACCTATAGCCTCTACCTTTGGCACGGGGTGGCGCTGTACTTGCTGTTCCGCCACGGGCTGGACGAGCCAACTTCAAACACACCCGGTGAACATTGGCTGGTGGTTCTGATGATCACGCCGATGTTGCTGCTGCTGTGCCACACGACCTACCGCTTCGTGGAACTGCCGGGTGTCGCCGCTGCGCCTCGGTTTCGTGAATGGCTGAAGGCTCGGAGACGCGGCACTGGCTTGCCAGCCGCCGCTTGACCCGTTACGACCCTCTCCCGTGCCGGCTCTTCGCCTTGCGCTTGTCGAGTTCCAGCAACTGACCCTTCAGCAAGGCTTGCAGTACACGGGCGGTTTCTTCGTTCATCCGCAACAGGCTGGTGGGTTCACGGTCACCCACAGCAGGAGCGGGTGACACGTTGGCGTCGATCTGCATTTCGATCATCCCCTGGCTGGTCGTTGCCGCCTTGAGCCGCTGCAGTTCGATTTGATGGTTCTTCATGGTCCGGGGCTTTGAGTGAAACGAAAGGCACCGAGCGTAGCTCAGTGCTTCGATTGGCAGGCCACGCCATGCTCGGCCGAGGCACACACAAACGATTCGAGGATGGCGCAGGGGTGCGATGCGTCGCCATCACAGCGGGCACGCAACGAGGTCAATTGCGTCTCCAGCGACCTCAGGGCCGTCAAGCGCTGGCGCACCTGGGCAATGTGCTGGTCGAGCAAGGTGTTGACCTGGGCGCAAGACTGGTCGGGCGAGGCGGCGAATTCGAGCAGCCGCCGGATCTCTGGGAGCGGAATGTCGAGTGATCGGCAATGGCGAATGAACTGCACCCGCTGCAGGTGGCGTTCGGCATAGCGGCGGTAGCCGGAGGCTTCTCGCTCCGGGGCTTCGAGGAGCCCTTCGCGCTCATAGAAGCGCACCGTCTGCACCTCGCAGCCCGCCCGTTCCGCCAACTCGCCGATCTTCATTGATGCCGCCTGTTGATTCGCTTGACTTGCTCGCTCGACCCGCTGACGCACTTGACTCTGTTCCAACTATAGGGTTTTCAATCGACCCCAATCCCTCAGCCACCCTTCTCGCACCATGTCCGCACACTGCTGTTCCACACCCACCGTGCCCGCTGTTGACCCCCGCTATCGCCGCGCGTTGGGCATTGCGCTGGTGGTCAACGCCGGCATGTTCGGCGCCGAGCTGGTCGCGTCGATCAGCTCCGGCTCGGTCTCGCTGCTGGCCGACTCCATCGACTTCTTCGGCGACGCCGTGAACTACGCGCTGTCGCTGGCCGTGCTCGGCATGGCGCTTTCGGTGCGCTCCAAGACAGCCTTGTTCAAGGCGATGTGCATGGGCGCCTTCGGGGTGTTTGTGATCGGCAAGGCCTTGTGGAACCTGCAAACAGGCACGCCGCCCGAAGCGCTGACCATGGGCGCCGTCGGCCTGGCGGCGCTGGCCGCCAACTTCGGGGTCGCCTGGATGCTCTACCGCTTTCGCGACGGCGACGCCAACATGCGCTCGGTCTGGATCTGCTCGCGCAACGACGCCATCGGCAACGTGGCGGTCATGTTGGCGGCACTCGGCGTGTTCGGCACCCAAAGCGCCTGGCCCGACCTCGCGGTGGCCGCCGTGATGGGCGTGCTGGCCCTCACCGGGGCGGTGAGCGTCATGAAACACGCTCGCGCTGAACTGCGAACGGCAGAAGCCTGAGTCTCCGAAGGCTGGTCTGACCCTTGTAGACTGCCGCCCTTCATGCGCCGCACCCTGATCTTCGTCTTGATGTTCATGCTGTCGCTCCAGTGGTCTTGGGGCGCGGCCGCAAGCATGTGTGCGCATGAAGCAGACGTGCAAACCCAGCACGTGGGCCACCACGAACATGCGCATGCGCACGAAAGCGCCGACGCCAGCAGCTTGAGCTGCCACGCAGGCTGCGGTGTCTGCCACGGCTTCGGTGGGGCGGTCGGGGCCGGGCCCCGTGCCCTGCCGAGCATCTGGTGCGGCCCCGCGCGCTTCGCGTCGTACCAGGCCGCCGTGCCCGACCGAACGGTGGGCACCCTGCTCCGCCCGCCCTTGCCTCTCGCCAGCCTCACCAGCTGACGAGGCGATAGTTCTTCGGCGCCCTCACCGGGGTGCGCCCCCTCGTTGGATTCCGAACCGCAAGCGCTCCGCCTGCGGTGCCTGCGATTGCCACGAGACATTTCATGACCTTGAAACTCTGGGGCTTGCCCCACGCGCTGGCCGCCTGGGTGGTGTTCAGCTTGCCCGCCCTTGCGCAACAACCGTCTGCGCTCAAGCAGGCGTTCGATGCCACCTGGGCCCGCCAGCCCGAACAACGCGCCGCCGGGCTTCGCCGAGACGCGGCGACGGCGGGCCTTCAAGCCGCACAGCGCTGGGCGCCCGAGCCG
>JAYSYW010000224.1:0-9026 GCA_043727255.1 Rhizobacter sp.
TGGTCAATCGCTGCTCGCCAGCACCGGCGAGTTCTCGTTCGACAACCTCGGCGCTGGTGTGTACCAGCTGGTGGTGTCGGGCGACGTGAGCCAGGTGGCTTCCCGGTACCTTCTGCTGGGAGTGGGTTATGTCGGCGCGATCTCGGCCGCACCGAACTTCACCGCCGCTGTGCCCGAACCTGAAACCTACGCCATGCTGGCCATGGGCCTCGGCCTTGTGGGCTGGATGTCGCGCCGCCGCCGCCAAGTCTGAACCCAGGCCTTCCGGTGAGCAAAAGCGGACCTTCGGGTCCGCTTTTTTTTGCGTGGCCGATCCTATGATCGACACCCTCGTCACAAGCGATTGCCGGAGATCACCATGGCCCTGATGGATTTCATCAAAAAGCAGTTCATCGACGTTCTGGAGTGGACTGAAGCCGGCGATGGCGTGCTGGCTTGGCGCTACCCGATGGCCGGCAATGAAATCCAGTACGGCGGCATGCTGACGGTGCGTGAATCGCAGATGGCCGTGTTCGTGAACGAAGGCAAGGTGGCCGACGTGTTCGGCCCCGGCCTCTACAAGCTCACGACGCAGACCTTGCCGGTGCTGACCTACCTGAAGAACTGGGACAAGCTGTTCCAGAGCCCGTTCAAGAGCGACGTCTACTTCTTCAGCACCCGCCAGCAGATCGACCAGCGCTGGGGCACCACGCAGCCGGTCACCATCCGCGACAAAGACTTCGGCGCCGTGCGCCTGCGCGCCTTCGGCAACTACAGCTACCGCGTGGCCGACCCGAAACTCTTCCACACCGAAATTTCGGGCACGCGCGACACCTACACCGCCAGCGAACTCGACGGCCAACTGCGCGGACTGATGCTGCAGCACATCACCGACGCCGTGGCTGGCAGCGGCGTGGCCTTCCTTGACCTCGCGGCCAACCAGGTTGAGTTCGCCAAGGCGCTGAAAGAGGCCACCGCGCCTTCGTTCGCGTTGCTCGGCCTGCAGCTCGAAGCGGTGACGGTGCAGAACGTGTCGCTGCCCGAAGACCTGCAAAAGATCCTTGACCAGAAGATCGGCATGGGCATGGTCGGCAACGACATGGGCAAGTTCATGCAGTACCAGACGGCACAAGCGATCCCGAAGTTTGCTGAAGGCTCCGGTGGCGGCGCAGGTGGCATTGCCGGCGATGCGATGGGCTTGGGCGCTGGCGTGGCGCTGGGCCAGGTGATGGCGCAGCAACTCAGCCAAGGCCTGCAAGGCCAGCCGGCAACGGGTGCAGGGGCAGCGACAGCCCCGGCAGGCGTGCGGCCCGACGAGGTGATGGCCACGCTCGAAAAGCTGGCCGACCTGAAGGCCAAGGGCATCGTCACGCAAGACGAGTTCGACGCGAAGAAGGCAGAGCTGCTGAAAAAACTGGTGTGAATGCGCGTTTGTCCAGGCACGTGACCATGCACGCGACCGCGCCCGTGAGCGGCTCGCGCTCACGGCCACACCGGTGCCGCCGGCGCATGGGTGGCCCTGCATCCTGTCTGTGGGTCTGACCCGCCCCTCTCGGCTGCCGTCTTTTGGCCACTGAACCTTCCCCTCAACGCGCCTACCGCGCGGCGTGCCCCAACTGCGGCGCGCCGGTCGACTTCCGCTCGGCCGCATCGGCCTTCGCGGTGTGCAGCTTCTGCCGCAGCACCGTGCTGCGCGAAGGCGAGGCGTTGCGCAAGATCGGCCAGAGCGCCGAACTGTTCGACGACCACTCGCCGCTGCAACTGGGCGCTTTCGGTCGTTACCAGGGCGAAGCCTTCACGCTGGTCGGCCGCCTGCAATACCGCTATGGCGACGGCACCTGGAACGAGTGGCATGCGCTGTTCGACAACGGCCGCAGTGGCTGGCTGTCGGAAGACAACGGCCGCTACGTCTTCGGCTTTGACCGGCCACTGACCGAACCGCCCCCCGCACCCGAGGCGCTGCACATCGGCACGCGCCAGACCGTCAGCGGCTTGGCATGGACGGTTTCTTCGGTCACCGTCGCCAAGCTGATCGCCACGCAAGGTGAACTGCCGCACCCGCCCAACACCGAGCGCGGCTTCGTGGTGGCCGACCTGCGCAACACCCACGGTGATGTGGGCACGCTCGACTACAGCAACCCGAAGGCGCCCACCTGGTCTGCGGGCCGCTCGGTGGCGATCAGCGAGCTGGCGATGAGCGGCCTGGCCGACAGCGCCGATGGGCTGCTGACCAAGGCGCTGAAGGCGCGCACGGTTGAGTGCCCGAGCTGCGGGGCTTCGCTGGAAGTGAAGCTGTCGAGCACGCAGTCGATCGTCTGCCAGCAGTGCAAGGCGGTGGTCGATCTGAGCACGGCCGGGCAAGGCGTGGGCGGCGACCTGAAGCACTACGCGCAAGACAACGGCAACGAACCCCACCTGGCGCTGGGCAGTACCGGCACGCTGGCGCTGGGCGGCAAGCCGCCCTTGCCGTGGCAGGTGGTGGGTTATGCCGAGCGCTGCGAAGTGGCGGGTGGCGACGATGACGAGCAATCGTTCTGGCGCGAATACCTGTTGTTCCATCGCCAGGAGGGCTTTGCGTTTTTGGTCGATGCCGAAGACGGCTGGAGCTGGGCCGCGCCCCTCACCGGCGTGCCCGAGGCGGTGGGCACGAACGTGAAATACCAGGGCACGCTGTACCGGCCGATGTATGAATACTCGGGCAAGGTGACCTATGTGCTGGGCGAGTTTTATTGGAAGCTCGAACGCGAGCAGACCACCGCCAACATCGACTACCGGGGCAGTGGCGCTGACGCGCAAAAGCGCCTGAACCGCGAGCAGACACGCTCGGGCGGCACCGATGAAATCGTCTGGTCGGCTGGTGAAACACTGACGGCCGATGCGGTGCTGAAGGCGTTTCGCCTGGCGCCCGAACGGGCCACCGCGCTCAAGCGCGACGCGCTGCCGACTTCGGGCGCTCCAGGGGGCCTGTTGGCCAAGGTGTTTTTCTGGGTCTTCGTGGTCGTGGTCATCTTGATGGTCACGCGCTGCGGTGACGACGACAACTGCGACGACCTGCGCAGCAGCTACGGCGAGTCATCGCAGGAATACCAAAGCTGCCTTGCCAAGCAGCGCAGCCACCGCACAGGCGGCGGCTCGTTCGGCGGTTTTTCCAGCGGAGGCAGCCACAAGTGACGGCGCCTTCCCAACCCACTCATTCACCGCTTCGGAGGCTTTCATGATGGACATCGAATGGCTCAGGCCAGCCGCCTTCTTCGGCTCGGTCTTGTTCGCGCTGGTCGGCGTGCTGATCTTCTGGATCTGCTTCGTCATCATCGACAAGCTCACGCCCTATGACCTGTGGGCCGAGATCGTGGAAGAGAAGAACCTCGCGCTGGCCATCGTGGTGGGGGCGATGTGCATTGCGATTGGGTTGATCGTGTCTGCGGCTGTAGGGTGAGCCCCCACGTCGCTTCGCTCCTGCCCCCCAAGGGGGCGCCACGGATCGGCCGGGAGACCCGGTCCTCGCGTGTGGCTTGATGGGCGTTGCGCTTCGCTCACGCATCAGGTCGCCCGGCTGCGGCATGCCACCGCAGCCTGTTCGGACTGAGCCTGTCGAAGGCCCATGCCGATGCCCGCGCCCCTTCGGAGCGTGGAGTGGGACAGTGCATCGATGAGCACTCCGCTGCCTGCTGATTCGCCCGGCGTCCGCCCCGCCGAGATCGCACTGCTCGTGTCGGTCTTCGTGGTCGCGGCTTGCGGGCTGGTCTACGAACTCGCGGCCGGTGCGTTGGCGAGCTACCTGCTGGGCGACTCGGTGTTGCAGTTCTCCACCGTCATCGGCACCTACCTGTTTGCGATGGGCATTGGCTCGTACCTGTCGCGCTTCTTCGAGCGGCAACTGGTGGCGCACTTCCTGCGCATCGAGTTGCTGGTGGGCTTGGTGGGTGGGCTGCTGCCGGCCGCGCTGTTTGCCATGCAGACGTTGGCCGCGCCGTCGTTCCGCTTTGCGCTTTATGGCCTGGTGCTGCTGGTGGGCACGCTGGTGGGGCTGGAGATCCCGCTGGTCATGCGCATCTTGAAGCGCCACTTCAGGGAACGCTACCCGCTCAACGACCTGGTCTCACAGGTGTTGACCTTCGACTACCTCGGCGCGTTGGCGGTTTCCATTGCCTTCCCGCTGCTGCTGGTGCCGCACCTGGGCCTGGTGCGCACCGGCGCGTTCTTTGGCTTGCTGAATGCTGGCGTGGCGCTGTGGGCGCTGTGGCTGTTTCGCGGCGAGGTGCGGCGTGTCGCGGCCCATGCCGTGGCCTGCTTTGGCGTCATCGGCGTGTTGTGCGCCACGCTCGCCGGGGCCGACCGCATCAGCACCTGGGCCGAAGACCACTTCTACGCCGACACCATCGTCTACAGCGAAACCAGCGACTACCAGCGCGTGGTCGTCACCCGCAGCCAGGCCGGCTTGCGGTTGTTCCTCAACGGCAACTTGCAGTTCCATTCGCGCGACGAATACCGTTACCACGAGGCCTTGGTTCACCCGGTGATGGCCGCGCACGGGGCGCCGAAGCGTGTGCTGGTGCTGGGTGGGGGCGACGGCATGGCGGTGCGCGAAGTGCTCAAGCACCCCAGCGTCGAACAGGTCACCCTGGTCGAGCTCGACCCGCACATGACACGGCTCTTCGCCGAACAACCCATGCTGCGCGCGCTGAACGCCGATGCGCTGCATTCGCCCAAGCTGCGCATCGTCAACGCCGATGCGTTTGCGTGGCTTGAGCGCACGCCAGACAGCTTCGACGTGATCGTGATCGACTTTCCCGACCCCACCAACTTCGCCATCGGCAAGCTCTACACCAGCAGCTTCTTCCGCTTGATCGACCAACGCCTCGCGGCCTCGGGTTATGCGGTGATGCAGACCACCTCACCGCTGATCGCCCGCAAGAGTTTCTGGACCGTCGCCACCACGATGGAAGCCGCTGGCCTGCAGACCGCGCCGTACCACGCGCACGTGCCGAGCTTCGGCGAGTGGGGTTTTCTGATCGCCAGCCGCAGGCCGTACCGGCTGCCCACGCAGCTGCCCGAGGGACTGCGCTTTCTCAGCGTGGGCGGGCTGCCCGCGCTGTTTCAGTTTCCGCCCGACATGGCGCGCGTGCCGGCCGAGGTGAACCGCTTGTCGAACCAGGTGCTGGTGCAGACCTTCGAGGACGAATGGGGCCGCGTGCACCAGCCATGACGGGCTTGAGGCGGCGCACGCTGCTGGCGGCTGCGGCGGCCATGCCACTCGCGGCTTGCCAGCGGCCCGAGCTGAACTTCAGCGGTGGCTGGGTCGGCGCCTCGCACGAGCGGGGTCACCGCCTGCGCGACCTGCTTGGCCCCCGCAGCGGCAGCCTGCCACCGCCCGCCGTGCAACGACGGGCACGCGTGTTGATCGTCGGCGCCGGCATTGCAGGCTTGGGTTGCGCGCGGGCGCTGGCTCGGGCAGGCGTTGAAGACGTGCATCTCTTTGACTTGGAAGACGCAGCCGGCGGCAACAGCCGCAGCCACCAGATCGCCGGCATGGCCTGCCCACTCGGCGCGCACTACCTGCCGGTGCCTGGCGACGACACCATCGAGGTGGTCGAACTGCTGGAAGAGCTGGGCCTGAGTCGCATCGAACACGGCCGCCGTGTCTACGACGAGCGCCATCTGTGCCACAGCCCGCAAGAGCGCTTGTTCATCGACGGCGCCTGGCAAGACGGCCTGTTGCCGCTGGCGAACCAGTCGCCGCAAACGCTGGCCCAGTACCGCCGCTTCGGCCAGACGGTGGGCCGCCTGCGCCGCGACCTCGGTTTTGCCATGCCCACCGCCCGCGCCCGCTGGACGCCGGCCCACCAGGCACTCGATGCGCTGCCGTTTTCGCTGTGGTTGAGCCAGCAAAGCTTCGACAGCCCCGCGTTGCTGGCGCACCTGGACTACTGCTGCCGCGACGACTACGGTGCCGGTCTGCCGCAGGTGTCGGCCTGGGCCGGGTTGCACTACTTCGGCAGCCGCCATGGGTTTCATGTGCCGGGTGACGACGTGGAGCCCGGCGACGCGCACGAAGCCGTGCTCACCTGGCCGCAAGGCAATGCCTGGTTGGCTGAACGCATGACAGCGCCGCACCGCGAGCGTCTGCACACCGGCCATGTGGCGTTGCGGGTCGAAGAAGGCCGACACACGGTGAGCGTCGATTTCTGGAACACGCAGTCGGGACAGGTTGAGCGCTGGACCGCACCGCACGCCGTGCTGGCCACGCCCTTGTTCGTCTCGACACGTTTGCTTACCTCTGTGCCCGCCGTGCTCACACAGGCTGCGGTGGCGCTGCAATACGCGCCCTGGCTCGTGGCCAACCTGCATGTAGCCGAGGCCCTGGCCGACCGCCCCGGCGCCGCGCCGTCGTGGGACAACGTGATCCACGGCAGCGCCTTGCTGGGCTACGTCGATGCCATGCACCAGAGCACCCGCCCGCACCCCGGCCCGACCGTGCTGACGGCCTACTGGGCGCTCGGTGGCGATTCGCCCGAGGCCTTGCGCGCCCAGCGTGCGCGGCTCTTGAGCGCCGACTGGCGCGTCTGGGCCGGCGCCGTGCTGCACGACATGTCGCGTGCCCACCCCGACCTGCCCGCCAAGGTGAAGCACATCGACCTGATGCGATACGGCCACGCGATGAGCATTCCGGTGCCCGGCCTGCGTGGCCATGCGGCCTTGCGCGCGCTGGCTCAAACGCGGGGCCGGGTGCGTTTTGCGCACAGCGATCTGTCGGCGTATTCGGTGTTTGAAGAGGCCTTGTTTCAAGGCCATGCGGCGGGCCAAAATTTAGTTTGAACCAGCCCGGGCCTCAGGGTTAGCACCGAGCGCAAAGCCTTTGCTGGTGCGGCTTGCGGGCGATCACTAACGCTGCAATGCAGCATTCGGGGCATGTCGCAAGCCTGACGCAATATGTCAGGGATGACAGGTTGCGAAAGCCCAACTCGCGAACTATTGTTGGACCCTCCCCAGCGTGAAATGCAGCATCCGAATGGATGGGTGCTCGTGATTGGAATGGCTCCAGTCCCCGGTTTCAGCGGCTCCTTTTTGCATGCGATGACGCAAGCGGCTGGCGGAATTTTCTGTTGGTGAAGTTGGTGTGGCTGTGGCGTGTTCAGGTCTGCGCGCGGCTCCAATCACGATCCATTCAAGTCCCCAGGTTCAAACGGGGACAGTGAAAAAAGAGGAGACAACATGCTCGCTGCTCAATGCGTCTGCGGGATCCTGCAGGCCGAACACTCGGTGATTCGCCAGACTGTTTCGAGCGTGGCAGACCTGATGCACGCGAAGCAATGGCGACAGCCGGGTCCAGCGCTGAACCGCCTGAAATCGCAGGTGCAGTTTCTGCGTGTCTTCAACCGCCTGTGCCATGGCCCGAAAGACAAGCAGCTGTGGCTCCCGTTATGGGGCCGCTCGAACGAGGCCGACCTGCTGCTGGGTAGCCTTGAATACGCCCAAGAACGCAATTCCGACCTGTTGTGGCGTGCGCTGACCTTGCTGCATGCCATCGAGCGCGGTGATGCCAGCCTGGGTGCCGACCTGGAGCTGACCTTGGGCCGCCACCGCATCGGGGTGCTCAAGCAGATCGAGATGGAAGAGCGCGACCTGTTGAGCTTGGCTCGGCACCTGTTGCGTGAAGAAGAGTGGGCCGGCCTGGCGTCGTCGATCTCGTCGATTCCCTGCCCGGACGGTCATTCATACGACCTCGCCGCCTTTGAAGGCGACACCGCCGCCATGGCATTGGCCGATCTGGCGGTTGAGGCCACCGTGCCACCCGGTCTGCCGCAACCCACAAGAGACCCCGGCTTCGACGGTTTGCACCCCGAATAAACCCGTTTCTTCCCCGCGCCCACGCCCTGTGGGCCCGCTTGCAAGCCCGTGCCGCGCGCTTGCCCATTACCCGGTGGGGGCTTGCCAATGGCCCCAGTCGCTCTATGCTTGACCCGAAGCGGGTTGACCCGTCACCGTGGGGCCATGAGCCCGATGCGGGACGGTTCGCTCCTTCTCCTGCGGAGAGAGAACGGCCATGGCCCATTCATTGAAAGCGTTGCAAGAGTTGCGGGGCAAGGTTCTCTACATTGAGGATCAGGAAATCAACATGCTTTTGGTTGAAGCCATGTTGGCAGCCGTGCCCGGCATCAGCTTGATCAAAGCCACCACCGGCGCGGACGGTGTGCGCTTGGCGCGCTCCGAACGCCCTGACCTTGTGTTGCTCGACATGCACCTGCCCGACTTCGGCGGGCTCGAAGTGGTGCGCGCGCTGTCCGAAGAAATTTCGGGCGGTCTGAAGATCGCCCTGTTGACGGCCGACACCTTGTCGATGGACATCATCAAGGCGATGAGCCTGGGGGCGTTCGAATACTGGGTCAAACCCATCGATGCCCGACAGCTTCACGAGGGGCTCCAACGTGCGCTGTCGAGCGTGGCAGCCGCGCCGAAATAGTCACCGCAGGCATGCGTGGGCGTGCTGGCGCCGATGCCGGTAAGCCGCCCCGTGGAGGCCTGGGCGCTCCCTGGAATGAGCCTGCTGTTCCAAGGGTGATCCGATCGTGGTCCTCGCTCGCATCTCATGGTGGTGGTCGTCTCGCGCGAGATCGAACTGGGCCGACCGGTGGCGAAGAATTCGGTGTGGTAATGCCCGAGACCGAAGCCTAAGCGGCCACCTTGGTGGCCGAGCAGCTGCGCACGGTGCTCGTCGAGCAGCCCCTGGCGGCACACGGCCAGACGGTGACGGTCAGCATCGGTTGCAGCCAGCTTGCGCTGCAAGACACCACCTGGGACGAGGTGCTTGAACGCGCCGACCGTTTGACATGAGAGGCTCGACCCGACTTGCTGGGCGACGTCCTCTCGACGGGTTAGGCATCATTCGACTGGGGCCACGGCGTCGTGTTCTAACGGTGACGGCTACTCGTCCCATTGACCAGTGCCAATCTGAAGCAAAACTTGGAAACCACTTCGCGTCGTATAGCGAAGTACGACTCCTGATCCGCAGCGAACCGCAAACAACCTTTCCTCTTCAAGGATGGATA
>JAYSYW010000225.1:0-8997 GCA_043727255.1 Rhizobacter sp.
CCCACCAGGGCCACCTTTGCGCGCCCCATGCGGATGTACTGGGCCGCCCGGACCACCGCCTCGATCGACGCCAGCGCACCCGAGGCCAGCACCGTGCTCGGCCCCTGCATGCCGTAGCGGATCGCCACTTGGCCGCAGGCGATGTTGCGCGCGATCTTGGGGAAGTCAGCCGCGTTGAGTTGGTCGCGTTGCGCGCCCAGTTGCGGTCGGATGAAGTTGTAGCAAGACGGCAGCTCGGCCCGCGCGGTGCCCAGGAACGTGCACGCGCCCCGTTGCGCTTCGGCGTCGAGCCCGGCATCGGCCAGGGCCAGGCCGGCTGCGGTGGACGACAGCAGCATGGCGCGGTCCATCATGCGCATTTGCCGTTCGGTGAAAAACTGCTTGGCGGGCAGGTCGGCCACCTGGGCCACCACGGCTTCTTTGTGCGGCTGCGCCACATCGGCCGGCCATGACGTGAACCGGCTCGCCGGTGCCACGCCTTCCGCAAAGAACGGTGCCGCGCCCACGCCGTGCGGCCCCACGATGCCCACGCCAGAAATGACCACTCGGCTCATGCGACCCCCACTGGCTGTTGTTCAAACGCGCTGAGCACCACACATGAACACGCGCCGCCAAACCCGAAGGACTCGGACATGGCGTGTTTGATCGTTCCCTGCCTCGGTTCGCCCATCACCAGATCGAACACGCGTTGCGGCTCATCCCCGGTGGTGAAGGGGGTTGGCGGCACGGTTTGGTGCACCAGCGTCAAGACCGTGCTGATCGCTTCCATGATGCCGGCCGCCCCCATGCAATGGCCGATCAGCGGCTTGTTGCTGTTGGCCAGAATCCGGCTGGCGTCTGCGCCGAAAACTTGCGCAATGGCCAGCATCTCTGACTGGTCGTTGTGCCGCGTGGCCGTTCCATGGGTGTTGATGTAGTCGATGTCTGAAGGGCGCAGGCCAGCGTCTTCGAGCGCGCGCCGCACGGCGAGCGCTTCGCCGCAGCCGTCGTCCGAGGTGGCCGTCAAGTGGAAGGCGGTGTTGCTCAGGCCGTAGCCGCTGATCTCGGCCAGCGGCTTGGCGCCCCGGGCCAGTGCGGATTCGAGGCTTTCAAGCAGCAGCGCGCCGCCGCCTTCGCCAATGGCAAAGCCGTCACGCCCCACGTCGAAGGGCCGGGGTTTGCCGGTGGTGATGGAGAACAGCGAGTTGAAGCCCGCATGAATCAGCTCGGCCAATGTGTCGCCGCCACCCACGATGACGGTGTCGCACTCGCCGCTCAAGATGAGGTCAGCGCCGTAGCCGATGGCGTCGGTGGTCGAGGCACACGCGGTGGAGACCATGCTGGTCGGCCCCGTGAGGTTGTGCGTCTCGGAAAGCACATGCAACTGGTAGTTGACTTGCGCCGTTTCGGTCGGGAAGCCCTGTGCCAGCTCGCGACCGTTGTGGTACGCGTCGGCCACGGTGATGAGGCTGTCGATGCCGGCACACAACGAGCCCAACACGCAACCCACCCGGTCTTCAGAGCGAAACACCGGGCCTGCGCCGGCCATGCGCAGCGCCTCTTCGACGGCCATCACCACAAAGCCGGTGGCCCGGTCGTGCATGAGCGCTTCCGCTTTTTCGCCGACCTCTTGCGGGACACGTGCGCCCAGTGTGCTGCGGTAGCCCTGGGTGGAAAACGCTTCCACGGGCGCGACGCGGCTGACGCCACTCAGCAGGCCTTGCCAGTAGGCATCAACGCCAATGCCGTAGGGCGATACGACGCCGAAGCCCGTCACCACGATGCGACGATCGTTAACCAACATTGTTCTCCCTGTGTTGGGTGCCGCGCCATGGGCAACACCTGCAAAAACCACCGCTGCAATCAGGCAAGTGCCAACCACCCACTGAGCCAACCTTCGGACGCCATCACCTCAGGCGCCACAGTGCAGCCCCATGTTGGGGGCCGCCTTCCACGCGATCTCAGGCCGTGGCGTCGTTCGGCCGCACGGCAATCACCAAGTCGAGCGTGACCACCTTCTGCCCGTCAGCAAGCGAGCCCACGCCGCTGACCGAAAAGAAGCTCGCGCCACTTGCCGCAACCTTCAATGCATAACGAATGCCAGTGCCCGCTGGCAAAGGCTGATGAACCAGGGCACGCCGCACGGAGGCGAGCATGCCGAGGCCCGTTTTGTCACGATGCGTCGAGGCAATCCACACGCCACCCAGTTGTGCGGCGGCTTCGATGAGGAAGACACCCGGCACGATGGGAAGCCCGGGAAAGTGGCCTTGCAGCACCGGGTGATCGGCAGCCCACACCACATCGCCCTTGATCGACTCGCCGTCCACGCAAGCGCCTTCCACGAACAACGCGTGGCCTCGATGCGGGAGGAACCCCCGCACCGCTTCGGCGCTCAGTTCGACCACGCTCACAGAGCGTCGTCGGCCTGCTGTGCCAAGGACTGCGGATCGACAGCCAGCACCTTTTCAACCGCAGCGTCACCAAATTGCTGGCGGACGTATTGGGCGAGCAGGCGGATCGAGTTGCTGACCTTGGGGTTGAAGTCGTTCGGAATCGGCTGGCCGATGATTTCGTGCACGGTGGCCACGGCATCGAAAGCCTCGATCGAATCGAGCCCGATCTGTTGAACCAGATCAGCGGTGACGCTGAGGTCGATGTCGTCTTCAATCATGAGCAGGCTGCGCAGGATTTCGGCGATTTTGTTTTCGAGGGCGTCGGACATGAGGGGGCTCCTGTTGGAAAGTGTCAAAGGGGTGTGGGTTGGCGAGCGGCGGTGTCGGCGAGGCCGGCCGTTCGGGCCTGGGCGCGCGACTGCCGAGAGTCAAGCGCATACGCGGTGGTGCGTTCGATGACCGAGCGCATGTCAGCAATCACGATGCCAGCGGCGGCCAGGCGTTGGTGCGTGCTCGCGACGTCGAATTCGCGGTCGTGCGCCAGATAGGGTGCATAGCTGCGCAGCAGCAGTTTCTGCGGGCTGTAGTCGAAGGCGCGCAACTCACTGGCGCTCAACTCGGTTTGCAAGGCCTCGGCGGCAACGATGTGCGGGCGAACGATGTTGGGCAGGCCACGCGGATGCGAGCGCAACACCGAGACCACGCTGTCCACCACCGCATCAACAGACAGGCTGGCTTGCAACCCGGCCGCCAAATGGAAAGTGCGGCCGATCGTGTCGGGTTGAGCAGCCAAATGCAGCAGCGCGTCGCACACATAGTCAGACGCAACCATGTCGGGCCGCGCGGCCCGATCGGCGACCAGCACGTTGGACCGGCCCCGTGCGCCGAGGGCCACAAACTCGTAGAAGCCGAAGAATTTGTCGATCCGCCCGGTGAGCGAATTCCCAATGATCTGGCTGGGCCGGTAGACCGTGAACTGCAACTCTGTGGCCAGCGCTTGCACCAGAGCCTCGGCTTCCGCCTTGCTTTGTTCGTAGCTGTTGTAGAAGACCTCGTTGGGATTCAGCTCGGCCTCTAGCAAAGGGCCGTGGCGCTTGCCACAAACATAGGCGGTGGAAACGTAATTCAGCCTGAATTCGTTCCCATGGCGCTGCGCTGCGCGGCGCGCAAGCTCAATGATGTTTTGGCTGGCATCAACGTTTTGCCGGCGTGAATCAGCCAGGGGCAATGTGAAATCGACGCTGGCGGCCAGATGAAAGATCTGACCGCACTTATCTGCCAGGTTGTCCCAATCTTCACGCGTGAGACCCAGCAATGGCAGCGTGGTGTCTCCGGGAACGCAGCGCAGTCGCGCGGCCATCTGCGGCGTGAGCCCTAACACCTGCTGAAGTTGGGTGAGACGCTCTTGGGGCGGCGAGTTTTGCGCGCTCGGCCGCAGCAGACAGTACACCTCGGCATCCCCCGAAACCTCTAGCAATCGAGGGATCAAGGCCATACCCAGTGCGCCCGATGCGCCCGTGACAAAAACAGCCTTTTCTTTGTTCAATTCGCCATCCCTCAGTATTTATGTGCAGTGCCGAGCCATTGATGGAAACGGCCATTCACCACCCGCCCAACAGAATTCCCCACCTCGCTTGCGGATCGCCCCAGAGGGGAATCGCCATCAAAGATTGGGGCTGCGAGCGACTTGTTTTTTGTCCATTGCGGCAGCAATCAAGCGCTACCAAAGCACCGCGCCGAAATAGTCAGCCGACACTTTAGCGGCAGCCAATGCCGGGAATCCCTCGCATTGCGATTGGTTACCTTTAGCGTTGCGCGCAGAGAGAAACGTGAAGAAAAACCCACAGTTGCCCTCGGGTTCGCCGGTCGGTTCATGTCTGCGTCAAGCTTTCCGCACCAAGTACAAGGCCAACTCCTCATCGTTGTGCATGCCAGTTTTCTCAAGAATGCGGACCCGGCAAGGGCTGACGGTATTCGACGACAGTGACAACCGCGCGGCAACCTCACCCTCGCTGCGGCCGGCCGTGAGCAGGCGAAACGCTTGGTGTTCGCGGTGCAACAGCCGCTTGTGCACCGCGTCGTTTGGCCTCGGACTCTGGGAGATCGGGGAGGCCAGTTGTGCAGCCACATGGGGCGTGACGAACAGGACCACCACCCGCCGTCTTGCGAATGACACCGATCATTTGTTCAGAGTCGGCGCTTTTGTTCGGGTAACCAGCTGCGCCCAACTTCGGCCTGCGCTGCGCGTACTGTTTGTCGGGGCCGGTGCTGGGCATCAGCACCGGCAACTTCGAGAAGTGCTCTTCAACTGGCGCGGTACTTGTTTGTCATGAGCTGTGAGGCGCAGCCGGTTGGGCATCCGCTCGATGGAATGGTTGGGCGTTACAGCCCGCGCATCGCTTGCGCAACCAAACTCTCGGCAACAAGTCGGTACTGCGTCGCCGTAAGTTCCTCGTTGGAGAACCAAATCTCGTACGGCTCGTTCCGCACACGAGCCTTGGCGTCTGGACTCGTTACTTGGTTCTCGACAGTGAACAGCAGCCGCTTGTCATCGCTTGACCTATAGAGGCCCATGTTGACGGTCATTGCGACGCCCCGCGCATCCGATGTGACCGCTGCCACACCAAGCCCGTGGTGAACGGTAAATCGCAGTACGGCATCCGCATCTTTTGGCGACGACGCGACCTTGTACCCCTTCGCACCGAGTTCCCGTTCAGCTTGATCTGCGATGACTTTGGCTAAGCCAACGCGAGCGTCGAGAATGGCTTTGAGTTTCTGCGGCGCATCCTTTGGAGCGGGAGTCGACCGACCGGATGTGACAGAAAGCGCCCCGCCTTGCGGAGAAACAACGCTCGGCAGCGCAGGGAGTTGCGGCGGCTCGATGAAGACCGAGCGCACAGTGGACCTCACCTGTGGGTCGAGCGTTGAGGTTGCACATCCAGCAAGCAGAAGAACTATTGCGCCAAGAACCGCTCGACGAATTTGCATTTAGACATCCTCTCGCAAGCTTTTGTTGAACAGTGACGCCCAACGAGGCTGTCACCCACGCGAAGCGGCGCGGACAGGTGCCACCGGGCTGCAGGGAACGAATTGGTTTGCGGAGACAGCACACGCCACTCCGGGAGCTTGCGGGAGGCACAAACCGCAAGCCGCATGCCACCCCGTGGGGCGCCGCCGCAGGCCGCGTGGGTGCCCGCGCAAGGAGGGTCAGGCCATCATGACGCGGTTGCGGCCCGCCTCAACCGCAGCCCTGAGCCCGCTCTCGGCCCGATCGATGGCTTGGGCCACCGATTCGCCAGCGCGGTGCTCAACAAGGCCAGCCGAAAACGCCAGCTGACCACTGAACTCGGAAGCATCCGTCGCGGCGAGCCGGCCGCGTTCGTGCAGCCGTTCAAGGCCCAGCTTGGCCAGCGAGATGCGGGTGTTCGACAGCATCAGCAGAAAGCGTTTCTGGTCCCATCGGCACAGCAGGTCGGAGATGCGCACCACGTGCAGCGCCTCTTGCGCAAAGCGCTGCAGCAGCACGTCGCTGGCCTCCATGCCCAGTTCGTCGTGCAGACGATCGAAGTCGTCGAGTTCGAGCACCGCGATGCAGAACGTCTGGCCGGAGCGCACGCCGCGCTGGCGTTCCTGCTCCATCAGGTCGTGCATGTGACGGCGGTTGATGAGGCCGGTGAGTTCGTCGCGTGTGGCCAGGTCTTGGATGCGGCCAAGCGCCAGCGCCAGGTCTTTCTTCTGGCGGCGCAGGCGCGAACGCAGGCGGCTCAGGTGGCCGGCCAGCGCCGATATGGCCGGCACCATGATGGCGATCATCATGAAGTGGCCCCACTCGACCGCCGGGTTGAACACCTGCGGGTTGCGGTGCGACATGAGCGCCATCGACAGGCCGAACACCGTCACCGCGAAGTAGCCCGCACGCCGCACGTGAGCCGGCGGCAACGAGTACATGCTGAACATGAAGGTGACCATCAAGATGGGGAAGGCGCTGCCGCGCCCATGCCCAGCCAACGCATAAGCGATGGCGGCGCAGCAGATGGCGTAGACCATCTGTGGCACGGTGAGCGAGGGGTCGGTGAAACGCAAGCTGTAGCCGCTGCGGATGGCATAGAAGAAGACCGCGAAACCGCCGACCACACCCAGCGACCACCAGCGCACCGGCTCGGCGGAGGCAAAGCCCGCCCACACCAGATAGGCCATGTTGGCCACGCTGCCCAGCGCCAGCAGGATCGCCATGCCGCACTGCACAAGGCGGATGCGTTGCTTGGGCTCGGTACCCAGCACGCGGTCGGCCAAGCGGTTGAACCTGGCGTTCACAACCAGTGGGCGCAAGGCGGAAGAGGCACCGCCAGCCAAGGGGCGCGCGCCGCGGCGCCGCACCAGTCGGCGGTCGGGAAACACGGCAAAGTTTGTCTTCTCCATGGGCACGTGATCTTCATGTGGTGACCCGCCTCGCAGTCTGTCGCTGCTGCCGTATTGTTTCACCCTTCGCCGCCGTGACTTCGTGCCGCGAATGCAATCGGTAACAGGGCGTCATCTCAAGAAGGCCGAGATGACGGGCCGGACACGCGCAGATCGACCCCACCGCGTGAGGCGAAGTGCCTACACTGATTCGCATCGGTTCGCGCCCTCGGCAGGGGCCACAAGCCCTGCATCGGGCGCTTCGCATCGAAGGAGCTCCGCCGATGAATGCACCGCTTCCCGAGTCCGTGCGCAAGGCGCTTGAAGGCGTCACGCTCGACGACAAATACCGGCTCGACACCGGCCGCGCGTTCATGAGCGGCGTGCAGGCGCTGGTCAGGCTGCCGATGTTGCAGCGCACACGCGATGCCATGCACGGGCTCAACACTGCGGGCTTTGTCAGCGGCTACAGGGGCTCGCCGCTGGGTACCTACGACCAGGCGCTGTGGCAGGCGCAAAAGCACCTTGCGGCGCAGAACATCGTGTTCCAGCCGGGTGTGAATGAAGAGCTGGGCGCGACCGCCGTGTGGGGCACGCAGCAGCTCGACCTGTACCCGGCCACCAAGAAGTTCGACGGCGTGTTCGGCCTCTGGTACGGCAAGGGCCCGGGGGTGGACCGCTGCGCCGATGTCTTCAAGCACGCCAACATGGCCGGCACCGCGAAGCACGGCGGGGTGATTGCGATCGCGGGCGACGACCACATCGCCAAGAGCAGCACGGCCGCGCACCAGAGCGACCACGTCTTCAAGGCCTGCGGCTTCCCGGTGTTCTTCCCGACCAGCGTGCAAGACATGCTCGACCTCGGCCTGCACGCCTTCGCGCTGAGCCGGTTCGCGGGCGTGTGGTCGGCCATGAAGACGATCCAGGAGATCGTTGAATCGTCGAGCAGCGTGTGGGTGGACCCCGACCGCGTGGACATCGTGACGCCCACCGACTTCGAGATGCCCGAGGGCGGCCTGCACATCCGCTGGCCCGACGCGCCGCTGGCGCAAGAGGCGCGTCTGATGGACCACAAGTGGTACGCGGCGCTGGCGTACATCCGCGCCAACAAGCTGAACCACAACGTGATCGATTCGCCGCACGCGCGCTTCGGCCTCATCGCCAGCGGCAAGGCCTACAACGACACGCGCCAGGCGCTGCACGACCTGGGACTCGACGACGACACCTGCCGACGCATCGGCATCCGGCTGCACAAGGTCAACGTGGTGTGGCCGCTGGAGGCGACCATCACACGCGACTTCGCGCAGGGGTTGCACGAGATTTTGGTGGTCGAAGAGAAGCGCCAGGTCATCGAATACCAGCTGAAGGAAGAGCTGTACAACTGGCGCGCCGACGTGCGGCCCAACGTGCTGGGCAAGTTCGACGAGGCCGAGGGCGATCGGACCGGTGGCGAGTGGTCGCAGCCCAACCCGAGTGGCAACTGGCTGCTGCGGGCCCAGGCGGACCTGACGCCGGCCCTCATCGCCAAGGCGATTGCGAAGCGGCTCAAGAAGATGGGCGTGGACGCGGATATCGCCGCCCGCATCGACACGCGCATCGCGGTCATCACCGCGAAGGAGCAGAGCCTCGCGACGCTCAACGTCAACAGCGCCGACCGACTGCCGTTCTTTTGCAGCGGCTGCCCGCACAACACCTCCACGCGCGTGCCCGAGGGCTCACGCGCGCTGGCCGGCATTGGCTGCCACTACATGGCCTTGTGGATGGACCGCAGCACCGACACCTTCAGCCAGATGGGCGGCGAAGGCGTGGCCTGGGTCGGGCAGGCGCCCTTCACCACCGAGCCGCATGTGTTCGCCAACCTGGGCGACGGCACCTACTTCCACTCGGGCGTGCTGGCGGTGCGCCAAGCCATCGCGGCCAAGGTCAACATCACCTACAAGATCCTCTACAACGACGCGGTGGCCATGACGGGCGGCCAGCCGGTGGACGGCCTGCTGCAAGTGCCCGAGATCACGCGCGAGCTTGAAGCCGAAGGCGCGAAGCGCATCGTCGTCGTCAGCGACGAACCCGAAAAATACGACTCTGTTCGATCCCGCCTGGCCCCCGGCGTGACGGTGCACCACCGCGAGGAACTCGACGCGCTGCAGAAGATGCTGCGCGAAACCCCCGGCTGCACGGTGCTGGTCTACGACCAGACCTGCGCCACCGAAAAACGCCGCCGCCGCAA
>JAYSYW010000226.1:0-8928 GCA_043727255.1 Rhizobacter sp.
CGGGCTGTACTTCGTGGGCCCGTACTACGATCCCGTTCACAACATTCCGAGTCACGTACCGGCGATGGACTGGACGCCATGAACAGCACGCGAACTCGCACCCGAATCAAAGTCTGTGGCTTGACCCGCGAGTTCGACGTGGACGATGCTGTGGCGGCCGGCGCTGACGCCTTGGGTTTTGTACTGTGGGCCGGCAGCGCGCGCCATGTGACGCTGGCGCGGGCGGCCGAACTCATCGCGCGGCTGCCGCCTTTCGTGACACCCGTGCTGTTGTTCGTCAATGCATCGCCCGACGAAGTCAGCGTTGCCACGGGCTTGCTGCCGCATGCGCTGCTGCAGTTTCATGGCGACGAAACGCCCGCGCAATGCCGCGCTGCCGGCCGGCCTTGGCTGCGGGCCGCGCGCATGACGCCGGAGCTTGATTTGTTAGACTTCGCGGCCCGTTTTGCGGGTGCACAAGCCCTGCTGCTCGATGCCCATGTGGCTGGGTACGGCGGGGCGGGAAAGGTCTTCGATTGGTCACTTGTTCCTCGCGGCGTGCCGCTTCCGGTCGTTT
The DNA here is from genome assembly GCA_043727255.1 of Rhizobacter sp. GTDB lineage: Bacteria > Pseudomonadota > Gammaproteobacteria > Burkholderiales > Burkholderiaceae_C > Rhizobacter. Next base: position 557 of record JAYSYW010000226.1, read on the forward strand.
TGTCTGGTGGGTTGAATGCTGCCAATGTGACCGCTGGCGTGCTCAGCGTGCGGCCCTGGGCCGTTGACGTGAGCTCCGGCGTGGAAAGCGGCAAAGGCATCAAGGATGCCGCGCTGATGCGCCGGTTCTGCGAGGCAGTTCGCCAGGCGGACTTGCAAATCGCCGCCTGAGGGCCGCGGCCGCCGAGCCGCTGGCCCTCGACCCCCCGCCCGTCCCTGAGGAAGTACCACCCCATGCTTGACTACCACCAACCCGACGCCCGTGGGCACTTCGGGCCCTACGGCGGCACCTTTGTCGCTGAAACCTTGATCCATGCGCTGGACGAGCTGAAAGCCGCTTACGACGAAGCGCGCAACGATCCGGCCTTCATGGCTGAGTACCACTACGAGCTGGCGCACTTTGTGGGCCGCCCAAGCCCCATCTACCACGCGGCTCGCACCAGCCGTGAACTGGGCGGCGCGCAGATCTACCTGAAGCGCGAAGACCTGAATCACACGGGCGCGCACAAGGTCAACAACACCATCGGCCAGGCCCTGCTGGCCCGTCGCATGGGCAAGCCGCGTGTGATCGCCGAAACGGGCGCCGGCCAGCACGGGGTGGCCACCGCCACCATCTGCGCCCGCTATGGCATGGAATGCGTGGTCTACATGGGCAGCGAAGACGTCAAGCGACAGTCGCCCAACGTCTACCGCATGAACCTGCTGGGCGCGACCGTGGTGCCGGTCGAAAGTGGCTCGAAGACCCTGAAGGACGCGCTGAACGAGGCCATGCGCGACTGGGTCACTAACATCGAAAACACCTTCTACATCATCGGCACCGTGGCCGGCCCGCACCCCTACCCGGCGATGGTGCGCGACTTTCAGCGCGTCATTGGCGACGAGTGCCTGGTGCAGATGCCCGAGATGATCGGCCCCGGCCACCAACCCGACGCGGTGATTGCCTGCGTGGGCGGCGGCAGCAACGCAATGGGCATCTTCTACCCTTACATCCCCCATGCAGGCACGCGCCTGATCGGCGTTGAAGCGGCGGGCGAGGGGCTCGATTCAGGCAAGCACTCGGCCAGCCTCACCAAGGGCACGCCGGGCGTGCTGCATGGCAACCGCACCTACTTGCTGCAAGACGACAACGGCCAGATCACCGAGACGCACTCCATCTCGGCCGGGCTCGACTATCCCGGCGTTGGCCCCGAGCATTCGTACCTGAAGGACATCGGCCGCGCCGAATACGTGGGCATCACCGACGCCGAAGCGTTGAAGGCGTTCCACTTTCTGTGCCGCACCGAAGGCATCATCCCGGCGCTGGAGTCATCGCATGCCTTCGCCTATGCGATGAAGCTCGCGCCGACCATGCGCCCAGACCAACACCTGCTGGTGAACCTCTCGGGCCGTGGCGACAAGGACATCGGCACGGTGGCCGACCTGTCAGGCGCCGAATACTTCGACCGCCCCTCGCAAGGTGGCCGCACCGTCAAGGGCACCGCATGAGCCGCATCCACGCCACCTTCGAGGCGCTGAAGGCGCAAGGCCGCAAGGCGCTGATCCCCTACATCACCGCTGGTGACCCTTACCCCGACGCGACGGTTGAGCTGATGCTGGCGATGGCCCAGGCGGGCGCCGACGTCATCGAACTCGGCGTGCCGTTTTCCGATCCGATGGCCGACGGCCCGGTGATCCAGCGCGCCGCCGAGCGGGCGCTGGCCAAAAAAATTGGCATGCCGCAGGTGCTCGACTTCGTGCGCGCCTTCCGCCAAAGCAACAACACCACGCCCGTCGTGTTGATGGGCTACGCCAACCCGATCGAGCGCTACGACCAGCGTCTGGGCGAACACGCTTTCGTGCGCGATGCCAAGGCGGCCGGCGTCGATGGCGTGCTGGTGGTGGACTACCCGCCCGAGGAATGCGAAGCCTTCGCGGCGCAACTCGCGTCGCAGCAACTCGACCCGATCTTCCTGCTGGCGCCCACCTCGACTGAGCAGCGCATGAAAGACGTCGGCCGCATTGCACGCGGCTATGTCTACTACGTGTCGCTGAAGGGCGTGACGGGTGCCGGCCACCTTGACGTGCGGGCCGTGGCCGAAGCTGTGCCGCGCATCCGCGCGCACGTGAGCGTGCCGGTCGGCGTGGGCTTCGGCATTCGTGACGCCGATACCGCCAAGGCGGTGGCGGCGGTGTCTGACGCCGTGGTGATCGGATCCCGCATCGTGCAATTGCTGGAAACCCAGACGCGCGACAATGTCGTTTCCGCTGGCGCGGCCTTCATCGCCGAAATTCGCGCCGCCCTCGATACATTAAAAGGAGCACAAGCATGAGTTGGCTTGAGAAATTGCTGCCCCCCAAGATGCAGCAGACCGACCCGAGCGAACGTCGCACGGTGCCTGAAGGTCTGTGGATCAAATGCCCGTCGTGCGAGACGGTGCTTTACAAGAACGACCTCGAACAAAATCTGAACGTCTGCCCCAAGTGCAGCCACCACCACCGCATCGGCGCCCGTGCGCGGCTCGACGGCTTCCTCGACGGTGAAGGCCGCTACGAGATCGGCCAGGAAGTGCTGCCGGTCGACGCGCTGAAGTTCAAGGACAGCAAGCGCTACCCCGAGCGTCTGAAAGACGCGATGGAAACATCGTCGGAAACCGACGCGCTGGTGGTGCTGGGTGGGGCGGTTCACACCATCCCCGTGGTCGCGGCCTGCTTCGAGTTCGACTTCATGGCTGGCTCGATGGGTTCGGTGGTTGGCGAGCGTTTCGTGCGTGGCGTTGAAACGGCGGTCGAGCAGAAGGTGCCTTTCATCAGCTTCGCGGCATCTGGTGGCGCACGCATGCAAGAAGGCCTGCTGAGCCTGATGCAAATGGCCAAGACCAATGCGGCACTCACGCGCTTGGCCAAGGCGAAGTTGCCCTACATCAGCGTGCTGACCGACCCCACCATGGGCGGCGTGTCCGCCAGCTTTGCCTTCGTGGGCGACATCGTGATCGCCGAGCCCAAGGCGCTGATCGGCTTTGCCGGCCCGCGCGTGATTGAAAACACCGTGCGTGAGAAGCTGCCAGAAGGCTTCCAGCGCGCTGAGTTTTTGGTGCAGAAGGGCGCCATTGACATCATCGTGGACCGGCGTGAGCTGCGCGGCACGATCGCCCGGTCGCTGGCCATGCTGCAGCGGCAGAGCGCCGACGCCGTGGCCTGAGGCTTCGGCACGTCGCGAAGGGCGGCTTCGGCCGCCTTTGTTTTTTTGACCCTTGCTTGACCACCCGACCTCGTTCGGGCTGAGCCTGTCGAAGCCCCGGTGCACGGCACACGAACCCTCGACACCGGGCCTTCGACTTGCCTTCAGTCCTGAGCCTGTTGAATGATCAGTCCCTGTTCAGGGCGAACGGAGTGCAGGAAACCCATGCCAAACCCGACCACCCTCGACGCCTGGCTCGCCCACTGCGAGCGCCTGCACCCGAAAACCATCGACATGACGCTCGACCGGGTGCTCGTGTTGAAAGAGCGCCTGGGCCTGTCGTTCAAGGTGCCTGTTATCACCGTGGCCGGCACCAATGGCAAGGGCTCGACCTGCGCCATGATCGAAGCCATCGGCCTGCAAGCCGGCTACCGCGTCGGCCTCTACATCAAGCCGCACCTGGTGCACTTTGAAGAACGCTGCCGCCTCAACGGCGAGATGGTGCTGGCGGTCGACCTGCTTCCGCACTTCGAGGCGGTCGAAGAAGCGCGCGGGGACATCACGCTGAGTTACTTCGAGTTCACCACGCTGGCGATCATGCGGCTGCTGTCGCAGGCGCCGCTCGACTACGTGATCCTCGAAGTTGGCCTGGGTGGCCGGCTCGACGCGGTGAACGCGATCGACGGCGACTGCGCAGTCATCACCAGCATTGACATCGACCACGTGGACTACCTGGGCCCCGACCGCGAATCGATCGGGCGCGAGAAGGCCGGCATCATGCGCACCGGCAAGCCCGTGGTGGTCAGCGACCCTGTTCCACCGCAAAGCATCATCGACCGCGCCACAGAAATCGGCGCCGACCTGTGGCTGATCGGGCGCGACTTCAACTACGCCGGCGACAAGCAGCAGTGGGGCTGGGGCGGGCGTGCCAAGCGCTTCAGCGGCATGGCCTACCCCGCGTTGCGAGGCGCAAACCAGTTGCTCAATGCCTCGGGCGCGCTGGCGATGTTCGAGGCAATGCGCGAGCACCTGCCAATCAACGCCCAAGCGGTGCGAAATGGTCTGGCGATGGTCGAGCTCCCGGGGCGGTTTCAGATCGTGCCCGGCCAGCCCACGCTGGTGCTCGACGTGGCCCACAACCTGCACGCGGTTTCGGCGCTGATGCAAAACCTGGAGCAGATGGCCTACTTCCCGCGCACCCATGCGGTGTTCGGCGCCATGGCCGACAAAGACATCGCGGCCATCCTCACGCGCATGGCGCCGGTGGTGGACCATTGGTACTTCTGCGACCTGCCGATCCCGCGTGCGGCCACCGCCGAAGACCTGCAGGCGATGCATGGCCAACTGGCGCTGAAACGCACGCTTCCCGTGGGCACAAGCTGCCATGCCGACCCGGCACAAGCCCTCCAGGCGGCCCTGTCTGCCGCAGACCCCGCTGATAGAATCGTCGCCTTCGGTTCGTTCTTCACCGTGGGTGGTTTACTGAAAGACGGGCTGCCCCGCCTGACCGCCCAACACGTCGGCTGAAGCCTCGACGCTTCACGCTGATTTCACCGGGCCCAGCGTCGGTGCTCACCGCCGGTGCCCGCCGCGACATCCTGCGCATTTTTCGCCCACCTGGAACCAGCACTGCATGGGTTTGCTGTCTTTTCTGAAGCGCAAGTCGGTCGATTCGCCCAAGAAGGCGCCGCCGGTTCCTGAGTCCACCGATTCGGTTCAGCAGGCCCGCACCCGCGCCCGCCAGCGGCTCATCGGAGCGGTGGTGCTGGTGGTGCTGGGTGTTGCTGGCTTCTCGCTGCTGTTCGAGACCCAACCCAGGCCCATCTCGGTGGACACGCCGATCGAAATCGCCCGCAGGGATGGCAGCGCAGCGCCCCACGTTGCAGCCACCCCGCCAACCCGTCGCCAGGCCCGCCCCGCCAACGAACCCGCCGTGCTGCCGCCGAGTGTGGTCACCGAATCGCCAGCTGAAGCTGGGCGCGAGGTGGTGAGCCCAGCGCCTGCGGCCGTTGAGGTGGCGCCGCCGCCGTCACCTGCCAAACCGCTTGTCACGCCGTCCGCAGCCGTGGCTGAGAAGAAACCTGAACCTCGCCCCACTGAAGTGAAGCCGGCCGCGACCAAGCCCGCCGATGCGGCCCGTGCCCAGGCTTTGCTCGATGGCAAGGAGGCTGCAGCCTCCAACGGCCGCTTCGTGGTTCAGGTTGGCGCTTTCGCTGAAACCAACGCGGCCCGCACGGCCCGCCAAAAGGTTGAAAAGCTCGGGCTGAAGACCTACACCCAGGTGGTTGAAACCTCGGCTGGCAACCGCATCCGGGTGCGAGTCGGGCCGTTCGCTTCACGCGAAGAGGCTGACCGTGCCGCCGGCAAAATCAAATCGGCCGGGCTGCCTTCGGCCATCCTCGCTCTGTGATGAACGCCATGGCCTGGGTGGACATCGCGCTGTTGTCGGTCTTAGGCCTGTCGGTGCTGATCGGCATCGTTCGCGGGTTGGTGTTTGAGGTCATGTCGCTGGCCGGTTGGCTGGCCGCCTGGGTCGCGGCGCAGTGGCTGTCGCCTCAGGTGGCGTCGCACTTGCCCATTGGCGAGCCCGGCTCGGCCATGAATCACGCCGCCGCTTTCGCCACCACCTTCGTGGCCGCCTTGCTGGTCTGGAGCGTCATCTCGCGCCTGTTGCGCATGCTGATCCATGCCACGCCGCTCAGCCTGATCGACCGCCTGCTGGGCGCGCTGTTTGGCCTGCTGCGCGGCGCGCTGGTGTTGCTGGCGGTGGCCACCGTGGTGGGCCTCACGCCGCTGATGAAATCGAATGCGTGGCAGTCGTCGACCGGCGCGGCCTGGCTGCATGCGGCGCTCAACGGCTTGAAGCCGTTGCTTCCTGAACAACTCTCCCAGCACCTGCCGGCTTGACGGCGGGTGTGAAAACCCAAGGACTTGACCTATGTGCGGCATCGTCGGTGTGATTTCCAAGGCGCCGGTCAACCAGTTGATCTATGACGCCTTGCTGCTGTTGCAGCACCGCGGGCAAGATGCCGCCGGCATCGTCACCATGCAGGGCACCAAGTGCTTCATGCACAAGGCGCGTGGCATGGTGCGTGACGTGTTCCGCACGCGCAACATGCGCGGGCTGCCCGGCACCGTGGGGCTGGGCCAGGTGCGTTACCCCACAGCCGGCAACGCCTACAGCGAAGAAGAGGCCCAGCCCTTCTACGTGAACGCGCCCTACGGCATCGTGCTGGTTCACAACGGCAACCTGACGAACGCGCTGGCCTTGAAGGAAGAGTTGTTCGCCATCGACCGCCGGCACATCAACACGACGAGTGACACCGAGGTGTTGATCAACATCTTGGCGCACGAGCTGGAACAGGTTGCAAGTGACGGGCCGTTTTCGCCCGAGCAGGTGTTCAAGGCCGTGGGCGCGGTGCACAAGCGCATCAAGGGTTCATACGCCGTGGTGGCGTTGATCGCCGGCCACGGGTTGCTGGCCTTCCGCGACCCGTTCGGCATTCGCCCGCTGTGCTTCGGCGAAGGCGTGACAAGCGAAGGCCCTGAAGTGGTGGTGGCCAGCGAGTCGGTGGCCATCGAAGGTACGGGCCACAAGGTGACACGCGACGTGGCCCCGGGTGAAGCCATCTTCATCGACCTGAACGGCAAGGTCCACGCGCAGCAATGCGCTGAGAACCCGAGCTTGAACCCCTGCATGTTCGAGTTCGTGTACCTCGCGCGGCCCGACTCGGTGATGGACGGCATCTCGGTCTATCAAGCGCGCCTGAACATGGGCGAGACGCTGGCCCAGCGACTCATCTCCTCCATCCGGCCTAACGAGATCGACGTGGTGATCCCGATCCCTGAATCAAGCCGCCCATCGGCCATGCAGTTGGCGCAGAAGATCGGCAAGCCGTACCGCGAAGGTTTCGTGAAGAACCGCTACGTCGGCCGCACGTTCATCATGCCGGGGCAGGGCGTGCGCAAGAAGTCGGTGCGCCAAAAGCTCAACGCGATCGAGGTTGAATTCAAGGGCCGCAACGTGCTGCTGGTCGACGATTCCATCGTGCGCGGCACCACCTCGAAAGAGATCGTGCAGATGGCGCGCGATGCCGGCGCCCGCAAGGTCTACATGGCCTCGGCCGCGCCGCCTGTGCGTTACCCCAATGTCTATGGCATCGACATGCCGACCTGCGAAGAGCTGATCGCGCACAACCGCAGCATCGAAGAAATCCGCCAGTTCATCGGCGCTGACGCGCTGATCTACCAAGACGTGGATGCGATGAAAAAGGTGGTGAGCGCGTTGAACCCCAATCTCGCCGGCTTCGAGGCTTCGTGCTTCGACGGCCACTACGTGACCGGCGACGTGTCGGCCGCCGACTTCGACGCCATGGCCATGCAACGCAAGTCGCAGGGTGAGGAAGAAGAGGGCGCCGACCGTTCGCGGCTGGCGCTGCAAAACGCCACCGAGCAGCCAGGATGAGCGCATGAGCACACGCAAGACCATTCCCCGCAAGAAGCTGCCCGCCGATGTGCGGCGCGACACGTTGGCCGTGCGTGAGGGCCTGCCGGCCAGCGCGTGGGGCGAGAACTCCGAAGCGCTGTTTTTGACCAGCAGCTTCGTGATGCCCGATGCGGCCACCGCCGCCGCGCGCTTCGCCAACGAAGAAGAAGCGTTCATCTACTCACGCTTCACCAACCCGACCGTGATGATGTTCGAGCGCCGCCTGGCTGCGCTGGAAGGCACCGAAGGTTGCATCGCCACGTCGAGCGGCATGAGCGCCATCTTGCTGTTGGGCATGGGCTTGCTGAAAGCCGGCGACCATGTGGTGTGTTCGCAAAGCGTGTTTGGCGCGACGATCATGTTGCTTGGCCGCGAGTTCGGAAAGTTCGGCGTCGAGACGACCTTTGTTTCGCAGACCGATGTGGGCGCATGGCGCGACGCGGTCAAGCCGAACACGAAGCTGCTGTTCGCTGAGTCGCCCACCAACCCCTTGACCGAGGTGTGCGACATCCGCGCGCTGAGCGCCATCGCCAAGAAGGCCGGTGCCTACCTCGCCGTGGACAACTGCTTTTGTTCGCCCGCGCTGCAGCGTCCGGCCGAGTACGGCGCCGACCTCATCGTGCATTCCGGCACCAAGTACCTGGACGGGCAGGGGCGCGTCATGGCGGGCGCCATCTGCGCGAGCGAACAACTCATCAACGAAAAGTTCATGCCGGTGATGCGCAGCGCG
>JAYSYW010000227.1:0-8927 GCA_043727255.1 Rhizobacter sp.
AGGACGGAATTGGCTCGATACGGACAGGCATTCATGGACAAGGCGGTGGCGAGATTGCTGCCACCGGAGAGCGCACCGCTGGAAGTGGTGTCGCGGGAATTGGGCGTCGGGATAGGCGCGCTGGAGCGGTGGCGCGACAAGGCGCAGTCCAAGCCAGCCCGAGGGCGGGCATGGACTGCGGTCGCCCGGCTTGAGGCCGTGATCACCACGGCGGCGATGAGCGAGTCCGCCAAGAGCGCGTGGTGCCGCGAGCACGGCGTGTACCCGGCCGAGTTGGACAAGTGGCGAGCCAGTTGCACCACCGCGCTGGGCGACCCCGAGGACGTCCGCGCAAGCCCGCAGGCCACACGCGCCGCTGCCAAGCGCATCAAGGAACTCGAGCGCGATCTGCTGCGCAAGGACCGCGCACTGGCCGAGACGGCGGCCCTGCTGGTGCTGTCAAAAAAAGTCGCGGCGATTTTCAACAAGGGCGAGGACGAATGATCGGCCTCGAAGATCGCCAAGCCCTGGCCCAGGACATCGATGCAGCGCACCGCGCCGGAGCCCGGTTGCGGCCGGCCTGCGAGACCGCCGGCATCGATGCACGCACCTTGCAACGCTGGAAGGGCAAGGAGGGCCTCACAGCGGGCGATGGCAGGCCACAAGCCGTGCGCCCCACGCCTGGGCATGCCTTGAGCCCTGAGGAGCGTGCCGCCCTGCTGGCCGCGGCCAACGAGCCGCGCTTCGCCTCGGTGCCACCGGCGCGCATCGTGCCCATGCTGGCCGATGAAGGCGTGTACCTGGGCAGCGAGTCCAGCATGGCCCGTGTGCTGCGGGCGCATGGGCAGAACGCCCACCGTGGTCGCGCCAAGGCACCCAAAGCGAGCAGGCCGCCCACCACCCACATCGCCACGGCACCGGGCCAGGTCTGGTGCTGGGACATGACCTACCTGCCGGCCCACGTGATGGGCCGCTGGTTCCACCTGTACCTGATCCTGGACCTGTACAGCCGCAAGATCGTGGGTGCCGAGGTGCACGACAGTGACGACTCCGACCATGCCGCGCACCTGGTGCGCCGCACGGCGCTGGCCGAGAGCATTGCCACCCGGGACACCAAGCCGGTGCTGCATGGCGACAACGGCTCCACGCTCAAGGCCACGACGGTGCTGGCGATGCTGCAGTGGCTGGGCGTGAAGCCCTCGTACTCGCGGCCCCGCGTCAGCGACGACAACGCCTATGCCGAGTCGTTGTTCCGCACGGCCAAGTACCGGCCCGAGTTCCCCGCCAAAGGCTTCGCCAGCCTGGATGAGGCCAGGGATTGGGCGGCTGCATTCGTGCGTTGGTACAACGTGGACCACCGCCACAGCGGCATCCGCTACGTGAGCCCGCAGCAGCGCCACGTTGGCGAGGATCGAGCCATCCTGGCGGCACGGCGCGAGCTGTACGCCCAGGCCCGACAACGCCACCCGGCTCGCTGGTCCGGCAACACACGCAACTGGTCCGACATCAACGCGGTGACTCTCAATCCCGAGCGCGACGAGGTCCTCAGCATGGCGAACAGCGCTCAACATACTCAGCCAAAAACTGCGTGACTCAGGCGACAACTACCTTGACGCGCGCCGGGGGCGAACGCCGACCGGTTTGTCGAGTTGCAATTGGCCGATGCGCTCGCTTTGTGCCACCAGCACACGCAGGGGCTCGACGAAGCGCTGCGACAAGCGTGTGGCCACGAACGCCGCCAGCACAGCCATCGCCTGGCGGGGGTTGCCGGGCGCGAAGTCGGCTTCGGGCGCCATGGTCGCCATGGTCGCCATGGTCGCCACCCAGAAGGTGCGCGTGCCGAACTGGGTGCGCGCAAACGTCGCCAGCCAAACCTGCCCGTCGGACTTGAGGTGCAACAGGTGCCGGTCTTGCGAGCCCGACCGGCGTCACATCACGAACGCCTGCGTCAGCGGGTTCACGCCGATGGCGTCGGCGGGTTTGAGCACGGCCGCCTTGATGGACGCGTCGTCTGAAAACCCCGGCGCCTTGGGCGGGCCGATCACGCGGCCGTCTTCGGTGAGCACCGTCACGAAGCCGTTCTGGCCGGCCACGATGTTGCGGGTGAAGCGCGACAGGTCGATGAGCTTGAGGTCGCTCGTCATCACGTAGCGGTTGCCGTCCGCGGCCGTCCAGCGAACCACGACCGACAGGCCAGGCTCGAGCGACGAGCGGAAGGTGTAGGGCTCGCTCCAGAAGATGTCGCCTTCTTGCGCCAGGGCCATGCCGCCCTTGAACCATGGGCGCGTGCGGGCGTCGTAGTCGAAGGGCTGGCTGTCGTCGCTCACCATGTCGCCTTTGGCGTCAAGCTTCAACCCAACCCAACCCACGGAACGGGCGTGGCCTTTCGGCACAAGCCCTCCAGTCTCTCAGGCCTCACCGCTCCTTGAACGCCTCCCGCGACTTCATCATCGGCTGCAAGAGGAAGCTCAGCACCGAGCGTTCGCCGGTGCGCACTTCCACCATGCCAGTCATGCCGGGCAACACGGGCAGGGGCTTGCCCTTTTGCTTCAGCGTGGTGCGGTCGGCGCGGATCATCACGCGGTAGTAGGTGCCGTCGTTGCCCACTTTGTCGGTGTCGCCCAGGGCGTCGGGGCTGATGTAGTCGATCTTGCCTTCGATGCCGCCGTAGGTGTTGAACTCGTAGGCCGCGAGCTTGACTTCGGCCTTCTGGCCCACGCGCACGAAGCCGATGTCTTTGGGCTTCACGCGCGCTTCGATCAGCACACGTGAACTGATGGGCACGATTTCCATGATGGGCGCTCCAGGCCCGATGACGCCGCCCACCGTGCCTGTGCGGATGTTCTTCACCAGGCCACGCACCGGCGACGTGAGCACCGTGCGGCGCAGCACGTCGGCGCGGCCGGCCAGTTGTTCGTCGATCAGCGACAGCTCGGTTTGCGCGCGGACCAGATCGGTGCTGGCGTCTTGGCGGAACTTGTTGACGCGCTCGCTGGTTTGCAGGTGCAGGTCATTCACCTGGCGCCGCACGCGCATCACTTCCACTTCCGACATCAAGCCCTTGGCCGACATGGCTTCGGCCACGCCCAGCTCTTTCATCAGCAGCCCGATGTTGCGGCGGTTCGAGGCGATGGCTTCTTCCATCGCGCGTTTGCGGGCCAGGTAGGCGTCGGTTTCGCCTTCCACGATGCCGGCGTCTTCGGCCACTTCTTTGGGGAAGGCCAAGGCCTTGCCGGTCGATTCGGCCATCAACCGGGCGATCGTTGCCCGAATGGCCAGCCGCTTGGCCTGGCCTTCGTTCTGCTGCGCTTCAAAGCGCGTGGGGTCGATCTGCGCCAGCTCTTGCCCTTCTTGCACCTGCATGCCTTCGCGCACATGCAGCTCGCGCAAGATGCCGCCCTCCAGGCTGGCGATGACTTGTTCACGGCCCTCGGGCACCACCCGGGCGTCGGCCCGCGTGACTTCATCGACGCGTGCCATGGCGGCCCAGCCAATGGCGCTGGCCACCACGATGCCCATCAGGTACAGCGCCCATGAGGTCATGGGGGTCGATTCGACGATCATGGCCGCCCGCAGGTCGGCCATGAAGACCATGTCGCCGCCCAAGGGGGCTTCGGGTTTCTTCTTCGCCATGGCTCAGCGGGCGCTTGTGCGGCGCATCACGCCACGCGTCGCGTCACGCATCAGACAGCGCATCAGGCTGCACATCAAACCGCACGTCAGCCCGCACGTCAGCCCGCACAACAAGAGACTCATACCGCCGCCTCACGCTGCACCGGCTGTGTGGACGGATGCATGTGCACGTTCTGTGGCGCGCCGCCTGCGGCTGGGGCGGCCGAGGCCGCTGGTTTCTGGCCCGACAGCGCGGCCAGCACCTGGGCCTTCGGCCCATCGAGCACCACCTTGCCGCCGTCAACCACCACCACGCGTTGCGCGAGCTCGAGCACCGCCGGGCGGTGCGTCACCATGATCAGCGTGCGGCTGCCGATCACCTCGTGCAACTGCCGCAGGAACATGGTTTCGCTTTGCGCGTCCATCGAGCTGGTGGGCTCGTCCATCAGCAAAATCTGCGGCTGCGTGACGAGGCAGCGCGCCAGCGCCACCAGTTGGCGTTGGCCGCCCGACAGCAGCCCGCCCATCTCGCCCACCTGCAACTCCCAGCCTTGCGGGTGCGATGCGATCAAGCGGTCGAGCCCCGTGAGCCGGGCCACTTCATTCAGCCGCGTGGCGTCGATCGACAAGCGGCCCAGCAACACGTTTTCGCGCAAGCTGCCTTTGAACAGGCGCGGCTCTTGCGACACGAAGCCCACACGGGCGCGAAAGTCTGCCGGGTCGATCTGCCGCAGGTCGATGCCATCGGCTTCGACCATGCCCTCGGTGGGCTGGTACAGCCCCGCCAGCAGCCGCAGCACGGTGGACTTGCCACTGCCGATGCGCCCAAGAATGGCCACCCGCTCACCCGGCTCGAAGCGCAGGTTGATGCCCTTCAGCACCATCGGCGCGGCGTCAGACCCGATCTGCGGGTACGAGAAGCTCAACTCATGCAGGCCGATCTTGCCGGTGACCTGGTGGTTGGCCACATAGCTGCGGCCTTCCTCGCGTTCGGTGGGCAGGCCCATCAGCCGGTCGAGCGACACCATCGCGGCGCGCGCGCCCTGGTAGCGCGTGGCGAGGCTCACCACGCTGGCCAGTGGCGCAATAGCACGGCCGGCAAACATGATGGAGCCGATCATCGCGCCGCCTGACAGCTCGCCCGCCTTGATGAGGTACACGCCGAACACCAGCATCACCAGCGTGATGAGCTGCTGTGATGTGCCCGAGATGTTGTTCGTCCAGCTCGACAGCGCACGTGCCCGCAGGGCAGATGCGGCGGCGCCCGCGGTGGCCTCTTCGTAGCGGCGCAAGAAGCGCCCTTGCGCGCCGGTGGCCTTCAGGTCCTCGAGCCCTTCAACGGCTTCGACCAACACGCCTTGCAAGTCGGCCTGCAAGGTCATGTTGGTGCTCATGGAGCGGCGCAATGAACCTTGAATCAACACCGACATCAACATGATCAACGGGATGGCCACCACAAGCACCCAGCCCAGTGGCCCGCCAATCACGAACGTCATGCCGACGAACAAGAAGATGAACGGCAGGTCGGTCAGGGCCGACAACGTGGCCGAGGCGAAGAAGTCGCGCACCATCTCGATCTGCCCCAGGTAGTGGGCAAACGAGCCGGCTGATTCAGGCCGGTGTTCCATGCGCACGGCCAGGGCCTGGCGGAACATCAGCGAACCAATGACGAGGTCGGCCTTGCGCCCGGCCACGTCGATCAAGTGGCTGCGCAACTGGCGCGAGATCAGGTCGAACACCAGCGCGATGAAGCCGCCTGTGGCCAGCGCCCACAAGGTGACGATGGCCTGGTGGGGAATGACCTTGTCGAACACCACCGAAGTGACCAGGCCGCCGGCCAGCATGAGCACGTTGCTCAACAGCGCGGCGATGAGCGCCGAGCGGTAGTAGGGCATGAAGCGCCGCATCGTGCCCCACAGCCAATGGCTGGCGGGGTCGAGCAATATCTCGGGCGAGTTGGCGTTGGACTGTGGCTTGGGCGACGCGGCCAGCGCGAAGCCCGTGTATTCGGTTTGAAGCTCGGCCTCGGTGGCGTCGCAGGTGTGGCTTTCAGGGCCGGGCATCACCACCTGGTAGGTGTCGGGCTGGCCTTTCTTGCCGGGCTTGCGGGCCACGACGATGGCCGCGTCGCCGTTCTTCAGCAGCAGCACCGCCGGCAACAGCAGCGAATGGATGTCGGCGATGGCGCGTTGAATGAGCCCCGCATTGAAGCCGGCCTCGCGCATTGCGCGCACCGCTTGGTCAGGGCCGAGCGAGCCTTCCAGCGCCACCCCGGCCAGCAGCGAATCGGCCGAGCGCTCGCGCCCATGGTGCCGGCTCAGCCACACCAGCGCCTGCAGCAACGCGTCTTGCGCATGCGGCGACGCCGCAGGGGCACTGCCACCTGCGGCGAGGTCGAGGAAGGGTTCCTGGCGTTCGGTCATGAAGGGTTGAGCGGGTGGGCCTACGCTCCCCTGTGTTCAAGCGCCACGCACTCGAACTGTTCTTCGATGTCACGCACCAGTTGCGGCACGTTGAACAGGTCGGACCCATGGCCTTGCTCGGCCAGGTAGCGCTTGTATGAAGCCACGCGTTTCGGGTTGCGCCCCAGCTGCACGGCCAGGCGTTCGTAGTCGGCCAGCGAGGTGGTCACCAGATCGGGCAGGCCGACGGCGCTGAGCAGGCTGCCGGCCATGCGCGAGATGTAGCTTCGGCCCGACCACGTGACGATCGGCAGGCCCATCCACAGCGCATCGCTGGCGGTGGTGCCGGCGTTGTAGGGGAAGGTGTCGAGCATCAGGTCGGCCAGTTGAAAGCGCGCCAGGTACTCGGGCGGCGCCACGCGCGGCGCCAGGATCAGGCGTTCACGGCCAATGCCATGCGCATCGGCTTCGCGCAGCATGTTCTGGTGCGCCCATTCGTTGTCGGCCAGCAGCCACAGCACGCTGTTGGGCACGCTTTGCAGAATGCGCATCCACGACTGAAACACGTCTTTCGTGAACTTGAAGTTGTTGTTGAACGAGCAGAACACGAAGGCGTCTTCAGGCAGGCCGTAGGTGGCGCGTGTGGGCAGGGGCGCCACCTCGCGCTTGCGGTCGCTGACTTGGTAGCAGCGTGGCACGCGCAGCGGCTTTTCGGTCATGTAGGGCTCAAGCTCGGGTGGCATCACGAAGGGGTCGGCCAGCACCCAGTCAACACCCGGCAAGGCCGACGTTCCCGGCAAGCCCAGGTAGCTCACCTGCACCGGCGCCGGCCGCATGCCAACGATGTTGGGGCGGGCGCCACTGGTCAGGCCTTGCAGGTCCACCAGCACGTCGATGCCGTGGGCGGCGATCAGTTGCGCGGCGGCCGCGTCGTCGAGGTGGCCGATGCGGATGTGGTGGTCCATCGCAGCCAGCAGGCGGGCGCGCAGCGGGGTGCCGTCGTCGCGGCTCCAGCAAAAACCAAAGACCTCGAACTTCTCGCGGTCGTGCAGTTCCAGCAGTTCAACGGTCAACAGGCCCACCGCGTGCAGGCACAGGTCGCCCGACAGGTAGCCGATCTTGATGCGCCCTTCGCGCTTGGGGCCGCGCAGGTGCAGCGGCTCGGCCGGTGGCTTGGCCACCTTCTCGTGCACAAAGCGTTTGGCGGCCAGCAGTTGCAGGGCCGGGTCGTCGCTGGCGCTCAGCATGGCGAGCGCCGAGGTGCCGCAGATGAGCTGGTTGACGGTCAACACGCCCACGGGTTCATAGACCGGCCAGGCGCACATCTTCTGGCGCAGGTGCACGTAGTGCTGGATCACGTCGTCTTGCGTCGGCTTGACCTGCAGGCTGGCGCTCATGCAGCGGTCGGCGTGGTCGTAGCGGCGAAGCTGTTCGTACAGCCGCGCCAGGTTGTTCAGTGCGTGCAGGTGCAACACCATTGAATCGCCCTTTGGGTCGGGCGTGCGATCGACCACGATCTGCCACTGGGCCAGGGCTTCGTCAGGCCGGCCCAGGTGTTCAAGCTGGTGGGCCAGGTTCAGGCGGGCTTGCAGAAATTCGGGCTGGTGCTTCAGGGCCGACAGGTAGGCCTGTTCGGCCTCGGCGTGGCGGCGCAGCGCGCCCAGCACCGTGCCCCAGTTGAAGCAGGCCACGTGGCGCATGGGCGACTGGGTGCTGGCGATCCAGCTTTCGTACAGCTGCGCCGAGGCTTCGGCCAGGCCGTTGCGGTTGAGCTGCTCGGCCCGCGTCATCAGGTCGGTCAACTCCATCTCGCCGGTTTTGGCCAACGCGAGGCTGCGCTCCAGTTCGCTGGCGGCGCTGTGGGCTTCCACGATGGCGGTGGGCAAGGCGGGTGCGTTCATGAAAAGACCATGGGCAGGTTGACTCCAGCCGATTGTGGTGAGCCCCTTTTCGGGCGGTCCATGCATTAGCGGCGCGAATGCCGAACATTTCGGCCGATGAGCGCCCGCCGCCTGCTGCTTCGCATCGGCCCGCCCGGGCGGGCCCACGGAAACGTGGTCAGGGCCTTTCGTTTCGTTTCCGTGCCGGCACAGAATGCCTCCTCCAGCCCGCAATGGCGCGGCTTTGCGCGGGGTTTCCGGACATCCGTCACGGTTCTCGCGCCGGGCTTCGGCAGAATGGCCGGCTTCACCAGGAGCGCACCCCACATGGCCACGAGCAAGAAGACCGCAACCCCGTCCTCAACTGCCTCAAAGCCGGCGGTCTCAAAGCCGGGGCAACACCCGTTTGCTTCGACCCTCAAGCGCTTCACCACGCCTTCGGGCCGCGAAGGCAACTTCCACTCGCTGCCCGAGTTGGCCAAGACCTTCCCCAACGTGAACAAGCTGCCGGTGTCGCTGCGCATCGTGCTCGAATCGGTGCTGCGCAACTGCGACGGCAAGAAGGTGGCGCCGATGCACGTGGAGCATTTGGCCAACTGGCAGCCCCAGGCCGACCGCACCGATGAGATCCCCTTCGTGGTGGCCCGCGTGGTGCTGCAAGACTTCACCGGCGTGCCGCTGCTGGCCGACCTGGCCGCCATGCGCAACGTGGCCATGGCCCAGGGCAAGAACCCGAAGACCATCGAGCCGCTGGTGCCGGTGGACCTGGTGGTCGACCACTCGGTGATGATCGATCACTACGGCAGCAGCAAGTCGCTCGACCTGAACATGAAGCTGGAATTTCAGCGCAACAACGAGCGCTACCAGTTCATGAAGTGGGGCATGCAGGCCTTCGACACCTTCGGCGTCGTGCCCCCGGGCTTTGGCATCGTGCACCAGGTGAACCTGGAATACCTGGCGCGTGGCGTGCACAGGAAAGACAAGCTGTACTACCCCGACTCGCTGGTCGGCACCGACAGCCACACGACCATGATCAACGGCATTGGCGTGGTGG
>JAYSYW010000228.1:0-8909 GCA_043727255.1 Rhizobacter sp.
GCTCACGTGGTGAGCCAGTTAGCTGTGATGATGTGGCCAGGACAGCAGGAGTACCGTCATGGCGATCAACAGAGTGCAGTTTCAGCGTGGGCTGATGCGCGCAGCCGTCGGAACTCCGCCAACTCCCGCTCGCTTGATTCGGCTGGCTGAGGTTTGTCACTAATCAGGTCAAGCCATGGGTCGATCCGGCCCGTCACGAGAGGGAGGCTATGAAACCACTTGCCGAGCAACTGCAAGGGCTCGACACCTTGACGGGCCATGCCATGGGCGGGTTGCAGGTCCACCTGCAACCCATTCCCGGTGATGTGGCGGTGATTCAGGTGAGCATCGAAGGCCGCGAAGAGCTGCCGATCTTCATCACCAGTTCTGACTCGCAGATCCTGTGCATGTGCTACCTCTGGACCGACGCCGAGGTGCGCCCCGAACTGCGCAGCGACTTGCTGGAAACGCTGCTCGACCTGAACCCATCGGTGCCCCTGTCCTCATTCGGCCGCATCGGCGAACGCTATGTGCTGAGTGGCGCCTTGTCGCGCGATGCGCGAGTTGAAGACGTCGCCAAAGACGTGGCCGTGCTGAGTGACAACGCGCTCGATGCGCTGGACGCCTTGTCCGACTTCCTCATCTGAAGGAGAACCTCATGTCCGTCATCAAGAAGATGGTCACGTTGCTGCGTGGCAGCGTGCGCGAGATCGGCGAGAGCGTGGTTGATGCCAACGCCACCCGCATCTACGAGCAAGAAATTCTCGACGCCAAGCACAACATCGAACAGGCCCGGGGCGACCTCACGCTGGTGATGGCCAAAGAGATGCAAACCGCCCGAGAGATCGAGCAGCTGCGGTCGGAGGTGTCGCGCTATGAGTCGCTGGCGGTCGAAGCGTTGAACAAGTCGCAAGAGCCGCTGGCCGAGGAAGTGGCGGCGAAAGTGGCCTCGCTCGAACAAGAATTGGACAGCCAGACGCAGGCCCATGCCTCGTATGCGGTGCAGGTGTCCAAGCTGAAAGAGCTGATCAAGATCGCCGAAACACGCGTGCGTGAACACGAACGCGAAGTGGCGATGGCCAAGACGACCGAAAGCGTCTATCGCGCCACGCAGTCGATCTCGGACAGCCTGGCCAGCGGTGGCTCGCAACTGGTCAGCGCGAAGCAGTCGCTCGAACGCATCAAGCGCCGCCATGAAGAGCTGGCCGACCGCATGACAGCGGCCAAGCAACTGAACAACGAGTTGGGCCATACAGCACTCGAGAAGAAGCTGGCCGCCGCCGGCATTGGTGACAGCAACGACCACGCGCGCAAGGCGATGGAACGCATACGCGCGAGCCAGGCCGAATCGGCGAACACGCTGGCCACGGGCCCTGCCGCCGAATGACCGTCACGCGCAAACCCGCGCGCTGGCAGAGTTCAGACGACGCGATCCGTGCCGTCCAGGTGGCGTTCGATGTGGAAGAAGCGGTGCTCGATGCCGTGCGTTCGGCCGCCTTCCACAGCAACCTCTCCACCTCAGACCAGATCCGGCACCTGCTGGACCTGCCGACCGCGACAAGGCCGAAGCGCCCACGCCTCACGGTCTCGCTGAGCGTGACCGATTACGAGGTTCTGGGAAAGCGATATGGCGTGCCCTCGCAGGAGCGGCTGACAATCAAAGAACGGGTCACCGCAGAGTTGATCAAGTTCGCGCACAAACAAAAGCGCCGCAAATAACCTGTCCGTCGAGCCAAAGGGAGGGAGGGCAATGGGCAGTTTTGGCCAAGCCGTGGTGGGCTACCCCACCGCCATCTACACCGCGTTGTTGGGTGTCGTGCTGTTCTATTGGTTGTTGGCCCTCGTGGGGCTGGTGGACTTCGATGCGGTGGCATCGACATCCACAACCTGGGCGATGTGCTGTCGGGCCGCGAGTCGTTGTTCTCGCTGTCGTACATCGAGAACTGCCTCACCGCCAACCCGACGCTGCTGCCCTTGTCGTCACGCGAACCGAAAGACGTTCAGTTGCTGGTGCAACGCGCCGAAGGCGGCGATGTGCCGACGAGCAGCTTTGCGCATGGCTACAGCGGCGTCGAGCTTGAAGAGTTGACAGCGCTGATGACGCGGCTGTTCCGCGCCCGTGACCTGCTGTTGAAGGTCAACCTGGCCTACATCGCCTCGGCCGCGCAGCAAGACGCCTACCGCACCGAGCCGCCCTTCAAGCTGCAGGGCAGCTACCGCAACATGACCAAGCTGGCCGGCAAGATCACGCCGCTGATGCGTGACGAAGAGCTTGACGCGCTGCTGCGCGACCACTACCGCGGCGAAGCGCAGACGCTGACCACCGGCGCCGAAGAGAACCTGCTCAAGCTGGCTCAACTGCTGGGCACGCCGACGCCGGACGAACGCCAACGCCACCAAGCCATCTGCGAAGAATTCGTGCGCCGCAAAAAACTGGGTGGTGACGACACCGATGGCAGCACCCGCATCGCCAGCACCCTGCTCGACGTGGCCCGCGCGGTGGACGCGCTCAAGCCGGTGGAGCCGAACAACGAAGGCCTGCGGATGGCCGAGGCCCTGCTGGAGCTGTCGGTCACCTACCGCAAGATCATGCTGCCGTTGATCACGGCGACCGAGCAGCGGCTCAAGCTCGACAGCAACATCCGCGACGAGGTGGAACGCGTGGGCCGCGCGCTTGAAGACGTGAAACGGGGCAAGAAGCCAGGGCCGTCGTCCCCCACCGAAGGTTGAATTCAAGAACGGAGTTGGGCATGGACGAGTTGCTGCAAGCCATCGAACAAAGCATTGCCGATGAGCGATTGAGCGATGAGGAAAAACGCTCGCTGACGCAAGCACTGCGTGAAGCATCACCCCCCGAGGAAGGCCTGCGCCAGTTGCGCAACCGCGCCTTCGAGCTGGTGCGTGAACGCAGCGCCGACCCCGACCCCATCGGCCTGCTGAAGTGGCTGGAAGGTGTGATGCGCGCGCTCGATGTCGGCCGCATGCCGGTCAGCACGCCCCGGTCGCAGGCCCACTTCAGCCCGGGCGACGACTGCCTGCTGGCGATCCAGCAGCAGCTTCGTTCAGTGAAGCGGCGTGCCGACCTGTGCGTGTTCACCATCTCCGACGACCGCATCAGCGAAGAGATATTGGCCACCCACCGGCGCGGCGTGGCGCTGCGGCTCATCACCGACAACCAAAAAAGAGTTCGACGCCGGCAGCGACATCGCCCAGCTTCGCCAAGCCGGAGTGCCGGTTGTGGTGGACCGCACCGCCGCCCACATGCACCACAAGTTCGCCCTGTTCGACGACACCTGGCTGCTCAACGGCAGCTACAACTGGACGCGCAGCGCCTGCCAGTACAACGAAGAAAACCTCATCGTCTGCAACGACCCCGGCCTTGTGCGGCAGTTCCAGGTGCAGTTCGAGGCGCTGTGGAAAGCGCTGTCATGAAGGTGTTGCCACAAGGTGCCGCACACGCATGCTGAAGCCACTGACTGACCGCCTCGCCTACGCGCTGATCGGCTTCGTGCTGGGCGCGATCTTGAGCGTGGTGCTCTGGCTGCTGTTCGACGCGGGGTTCTCAACGCGGCGGAATGCACCCGAGGTTCACGCGCCGCTGCTCGACTGGGTCACGTACGTCGGCGGGTTCTTTGCCGTGCTGGGTTTCTTCTTCAAGGACCGCGTGGGGTCGGTGACCGGCAGCACGATGCGAGAGGTGTACCAGCGAGAGGCCAACGAGCACGCCAGCCTGCCGGGGTGGCTTGTGGCGCTGGCACTCTTGATCGGCCTGGCTGCGGCCGGGTTCTGGTACGCGTCTGCGCGCTGAACCCGGTCAGCCGCGTTCAGCCGCTCAGCTCTGCTGCCACATCACGCCGTCTTCCGTCAGCATCACATCCAGCGGCAGGTCGTCGGGCTCGGCACGCAGCATCGGCAAGAAGCCGTGTGAGTAGCCCACGCCAATGGTGATGGGGCGCACCTTCAGGTCGGTCAGCGTGCGGTCGTAGAAGCCGCCGCCGTAGCCGATGCGCACACCGCCCGGGCCATAGCCCACGCAGGGCACCACCAACAAGGCGGGCTGGAATTCATCGGTGTCTTTGGGCTTGGGAATGTCGTGCGCGTCGAGTTCCATCGGGCAACCGGGGAACCACACGTGGAAGCGAAGCTCGCCCGTGGCCTTGTCGGTCACCGGCAGGCCGATGCGACGCGGCGAGCCTTCGGGGCCGCCTTCGCTCCAGCGGTAGAGCGCGGGCAGCGGGTCGAATTCGCCCTTGATGGGCCAGTAGGCGCCGATGGTCGATTCGCGGCGGCTCACCAGCCAGGCGCGGAGCACGCTCTGCAACTGCACCGCGCGCTCCAGGCGGTCAGGCAAGGCCTGGCGGGCGGCAATGAGCTTCTCTCGCAGGGCGCGGCGTTCTTCGGGGGTCATGCGGTCTCCGATTCGTGACGCGCTGGATTGTGCAGGAGGCCCCACCATCGCACTCCTACACTTTGCCCATGCCTTCCCCTTCATCCGCGCCCTCCTCCGAATTTGCCGCCCACTGCATCGAGATGCTCGGCGCCCTGGGCCCCACGCGCGCCAAGCGCATGTTCGGTGGCCACGGTTTTTATGTGGACGAGGTGTTCATCGCACTGGCCGTCGCCGACCGCCTGTACCTGAAGGCCGATGCGCAGACGCGGGCGACCTTTGAAGCCGCGGGCTGCATGCCTTTTGTCTACGACGGCGCTGGCAAGCAAGTGACGGTGAGCTACTGGACAGTGCCCGACGATGCGATGGAGTCACCCCACTTGATGCGGCCGTGGGCGCGGCTGGCGATGGAAGCCGGTTTGCGTGCGCGGGCCGCCAAAGCGCCAGCGCGCAAGAAGCCCAAGACGGCTTCAGTCAAGCCCGCCGCCGCAGTCAAACCCAAGTCAGTCAAGCCCGCGCCGGCCAAGCGCGCCGCCACGCCGAAGAAGCGCTGACCACCGGGGCGCGGCGGCGCACGCAAGCGCTCGGCGGCACCAGCAGATGGAAGCGCGCTTGCGGCCAGCCTTCGGCCACCCATTCGCTGCCCGATTCGAGCGCCATCTCGTCGCCCGATTGCAGCCAGATGTCTTCGGCCGCCGCACCGGCCGTGCCTTGCCGGGTGAGCCACAAGCGGCCTTGCAGCACCTGCAGGTTGCGCGGGCCGGGGCCAACGGTCAGCCGCAGGGCCTGGCCTTGGGGCAACTCCCAGGCGGCGGTGGGAAACGTGGCGTTGTGTTGCGGATGCCGCATCAGTGCGTCGTTCATGAAAGGCCCCTTTAAACTCGTTGAAGCCAAGAATAGGTGTGCACCCTGGGAGTCGTCCAATGAAATGCCGACACGTGATTGACGCGTTTTGCTCATGAATACACCTCGCCGCAGGCCACTGGCGGTGGGGCCGATCCGCGCGTTCCAGGCGGTGGCCGCCCACCTGAGCTTTCGTGCCGCCGCCGAAGAGCTGAGCCTCACGCAGTCGGCGGTGAGCCGGCAGATCCAGGCGCTGGAAGACGACCTCGGCGCGACGCTGTTTTTGCGCGGCACCCGCAAGGTCGAACTCACCACCGCTGGCACCACGCTGCTGCGGGCGGTGGCGCCGATGCTGGAGCGGCTTGACCTCAGCGTGCGGCAGATCCGCCAGACACGCGGCCGGCGGGTGGTGGGGGTCAGCACCTTCGCCTCGTTCGCCACGCTGTGGTTGATCCCCCGGCTCGAAGCTTTTCAGCGCGAGCACCCGCAGATCGACATTCGGGTGAGCGCGAACGACGAGTTCATCGAACCCGATGGCAGTGAAGCGGCCGAGGTGGACATCGCCCTGCGTTACTGCCGCGCCGAGACAGCACCCAAGCATGCCCTGCGGCTGTTCGACGAGCGGCTGACGCCGATGGTGAGCCCGTGGCTGCTGGAGCGTTCACGCCACGAGGGCCCGCCGCTGCGCACGCCGGCCGATCTGGCGGCGCACACGCTGATGGAAGAAGACAACCCACGCCCGAGCTTCGACCACCACAGCTGGCTGAACTGGCTGAAGCCGCAGGGCTTGGCCGATCTGCAGCCCACGCGCTGGCTTTATTTCAACTACACCCACCAGCAGGTGCAGGCGACGCTGGCCGGCCAGGGCGTGGCGCTGGCACGCTTGGCGATGACGGCCGAGGCGTTGGCGCGAGGGGAACTGGTCGAGCCCTTCCCCGGGCGGCGTGTCGATTCACCGTATGCCTACTGGCTGGTGAAGCCGCCCCTGGCGACGCTGCCCGAACACGTGCAGCGCTTTTGCGATTGGGTCGAGGCCCAGGCGGCGTTGACGCGGGCGGCGATGGAGATCGGGTGAAATCGGGTTGCCGTGAACCGCAGCCTTGAACTCACCCCAGGCGATCACCCCACCACGCCACGCTCCGTCACCACCAGCATCAGTGGCAGGTCGTGCGCTTCGGGCACGAATTCATCGGCCCCGAGGTGGCCCAATTGCCAGCCCACGCCGATGGCGGTGACGTGCGGGTGGGCGGCGAGGTAGCGGTCGTAGTAGCCGCCGCCGTAGCCGAGGCGGTGGCCGCTGTCGGTGAAACCGACGCAGGGAACCAGAAGCACGTCGGGCACCACCAATGCGCCCCCGGCGGTGAGGATGTTGCATTCATCGTGCAACGTGGGCGGCTGGCCGTCCCAGCGCCGAAAGTGCATTTCACGCGGCTCGCGTTGCGCAAAAGGCAAGGCCAAGGGCACGGCGATCTGATCCAGGTCGCCTTGCAAAGGTGACGAAGCGTTAAATTCAGACCGAAAGGGCCAGTAGATGCCCAGACAGTCGGGTGCCAATTGGGCCAACACTTCCGTCAGATGCGTTTGCAACGCGGCCGAGGCGGCAATGAACTCAGGTGAAGCGGCGAATTGCCGGCGCAGGCTGAGCAAGCGCTGGCGCAGCGCCTGACGATCGGGAACGGGGCTGCGCAGCGTCATATGAATACCAGGGATCACAGAGTGAAAAAGTCGAAATCAGTATATGGGTGGGCCTTTGCGGGCCGCCGTGCCACACAGACCTTGCTGGCGCTTGCAGTGCTGGGCGCCGCCTGGCCCGCGCCGTCGCAGGCGCAGGGCGGTGACGCCCTCGTCACCGAGGCACGCCATGCCTTCGCCAAACGCGACCGCTCGCGCCTGGCCACGCTGCGCGCCGCAGCCATCGCCGAGCAGAACCCGCTCGCGCCCTGGGTCGACTACTGGGAGCTGAACGGCCGGCTCTCCACCAGCCGCGTCGATGACGTGGAGGCGTTCTACGCCCGCTGGCCCGGCAGCTATGTGGAAGACCGCTTGCGCAACGACTGGCTGCTGGAGCTGGGCCGCCGCCGCGACTGGAAGGCGCTGGCCGCCGACTACCCGCGCTTTCGCATGAACGACGACCGCGAAGTGGTTTGTTATGCGCAGCTGGCCGACCACATGAACGGCAAAGACGTGACCGCTGCCGCCAAGGCCGCCTGGTACGCGCAGAAAGAGGCCGACGACGGCTGCTCCATCATGGCCGCCGCGCTGTATGGCGCCAACCGCTGGCCAGCGGCCGAGGTGTGGCGCCGTGCCCGGGTGGCCCTTGAGAACAACAAGCCGCGCGCCGCGCGCCAATCCATCGCACTGGTGAGCCCACAAAGCGCGGCCGACGCCACCGAAGTCACCGAAGACCCGGCGCGTTACCTGCGCCTGAAGGCTTCGGGAAGCGGACGCACCGCGCAAGAACTCACCACGCTGGCCCTGATGCGGCTGGCCGCCACCGACCCCGAAGCCGCCAATGGCTTGCTTCGCAGCCGCTGGGAAACCACGCTGCCGCCCGAGCTGAGCGCCTGGGCCTGGGCGGCGGTTGGCAAGCAATCGGCCATGCGCTTGTCGCCCGATGCCAGCGGGCACTACCAGCGTGCGGCGCTGTTCTCAACGCAATCGAAGGCCGACATCGACTGGGCCGATGACACGCTGGCGTGGAAGGTGCGCGCCGCCTTGCGTGCAAACGACGGCGCCCCGCGCTGGCAACAGGTGGCGCAGGCCATCAACGCCATGCGGCCAAGCGAACAACGCGACCCGGCCTGGGTGTACTGGAAGGCCCGTGCGCTGAACGCGCTGGCCAAAGACTCCAGCGAGCCGGCGCCGATGAAGGCGCAGTCGCAAGAAATGCTGGGTTCCATCGCCGGCCAACTGCATTTCTATGGCTCGCTGGCATCCGAAGAACTGGGCCAGCAGATCCCCATGCCGCCACGCCCCGAAGCGCTGACCGCCGACGAACGCGCCGCCGCCCTGCGCGAGCCCGGCCTGGTGCGTGCCCTGGCGCTGCTGGGCCTGGGCATGCGCAGCGAAGGCGCGCGCGAATGGAACTTCAGCCTGCGCGGCATGAGCGACCGGCAACTGCTGGCCGCCGCGCAACTGGCCTGCGACCGCGAGCTGTGGGACCGCTGCATCAACACCAGCGACCGCACCAAGGCCGAGGTGGACATGTATCAGCGCTTCCCCACGCCCTTCAAGCGCGAGCTGCGCGGCACGCTGCGCAACGTGGGGCTCGACATGGCCTATGTGTACGGGCTGATCCGCCAGGAGTCGCGCTTTGTTGCCGACGCGCGTTCGGGCGTGGGCGCATCGGGCCTGATGCAGGTGATGCCGGCCACCGCCCGCTGGACGGCCAAGAAGATCGGCCTGCCCTTCACGCAAGACATGATCACCGACCGCGACACCAACCTGACCATCGGCGCCAACTACCTGAAGCTGGTGCTCGACGACCTGAGCGGCTCGCAAGCCATGGCCGCCGCCGCCTACAACGCCGGCCCCAGCCGCCCGCGCCGCTGGCGTGAAGGCCCGGTGCTCGAGCCGGCCGCGTGGGCCGAGAACATCCCGTTCAGCGAAACCCGTGACTACGTGAAGAAGGTGATGTCGAACGCCGTCTTCTACGCTGCGGTGCTGACCGACGCGCCGCACGTGCCGTCGCTGAAAGCCC
>JAYSYW010000229.1:0-21711 GCA_043727255.1 Rhizobacter sp.
ACCAACCGCGACGAATACTTCAAGCGCCCCGCCACGCGGCTGGGCTGGTGGTCGCCCGGTGCCGGCCTGCCCGACATCCTGAGCGGCCGAGACCTCGAAGCCGGCGGCACCTGGCTCGGCCTCACCGCCCCGGGCCGACTGGCCTTGCTGACCAATGTGCGCGACCCATCGCGCATCGACCCGCAGGCGCCGTCGCGCGGCGAGATCGTCACCCGTTGGCTGGCCGGCGACACCACGACCGACCGCTTCTGGATGCGCACCGCCCTGGCGGGCTACAACGGCTTCAACCTGGTGGCCATCGACTTCCTGCGAGGCGAATGCTTCTGGGCGTCAAACCACAACGCCTACCCGCAGCGCCTGGAGCGCGGCTTGTATGGGCTGTCGAACGCATCGCTCGACACGGCATGGCCCAAGGTGACGGCCCTGAAAAACCGCGTGCGTGATGCGATGGAGGAAGTGGACACGGTCGATGCGCTGGCCAACCACCTGTTCGACGCACTGGCTGACCGCAGCACTGCACCCGACCACCAACTGCCCTCGACCGGCGTGTCGCAAGAGTGGGAGCGGCTGCTCTCGGCCGCGTTCATCCGCTCGCCCGACAACAGCTATGGCACGCGGTGTTCGACGCTCGTGATCGCCGAGCGCGTCAACAAGCGGCTGGTCACGCATGTGCTCGAACGCACGTTCAGCCCAACCGGCGGCATGGCCTTGCTGCGCCGCTCGCTGCTGAAAAACTGGCCACCGCGCTACAGCGAAGACACGCCAGTCGAATCCACCGAACAAGAAGCGGTGCTCGAAAGCGAACTGCCCGCCCATGCCGCCGCCACTTCGCCCGTGGTGCGCAAGACACGGGTGCGCAGCCTGCTCAAGCCCGAGACACCGCGCCGCAAGCGGCAGCCGGTGGGAACGGCTCCTTGAGCTTGCCCTGACAAGCATGGACAAGCCACGACCAAGCAAACACCACCACGCCACACGTTGTTGACCCGGGCGCCGCGACCGGCCCCGATGGCGCGGCCTTACAGGCTGCGCGTCATCTCGATGTGGGGAATGCCCACTTCCTCGAACATCGGCCCGCG
This sequence comes from Rhizobacter sp., assembly GCA_043727255.1. Lineage (GTDB taxonomy): Bacteria > Pseudomonadota > Gammaproteobacteria > Burkholderiales > Burkholderiaceae_C > Rhizobacter. Next base: position 1,077 of record JAYSYW010000229.1, read on the forward strand.
CGTCGCAAAACCGGCGCGAATGTAGAACGGCGCGGCCGAAGTCTGCGCATGCAGCACGGCCTCGCGGTAGCCACGTTCCCGCGCGGCGCTCATCAGCGCGTCGAGCACTGCGCGGCCGACGCCACTGCCACGCATGGTTTGCGTGACGGCCATGCGGCCGATCTTGGCCACCCCCGGCACGTGCTCCAGCATGCGGCCCGTGGCCAACGGCACGCCGAAGTGGTTGTAGGCCACGGCGTGCACGCAGCCGGCGTCGGCGTCGTCCCATTCCCGATCGACCGGAATGCCCTGCTCGGCCACGAACACCGCGCTGCGGATCGGGTGGGCATCGGCCCTCAATTCGTCCCACGTGCCCACACGCACGCGCACCATCGGCTTGCCGGCTTCAAAGTCTTTCAGCAACTCGCGCAGCTCTTGCGGAATGGGTTTGGGTTTTTGCATCTCGGCGTCGGCGAACACATAGACCATTTCGCCGCTGACCAGCAACTGGTCTTGCCGGAACACGGCGCAGTTCAGCACCAGCGAGGTGTTGCCGACGCGGCCACAGCGCACGCCGATGTCGAGCACGTCGTCGTAGCGGGCCGAGCCTTCGTATTCGACCGTGGCCTTGCGCACGAACAAGTCGCCGCCCAGGTACTGCATGGTGTCGGTGTAAGGCATGGCCAACTCGCGCCAGAAACCACCAACGGCGGTGTCGAAGTACATGAGGTAGTGGCCGTTGAAAACGATCTTCTGCAGATCGACCTCGACCCAGCGCACGCGCAGGCGCTCCATGAACCGGAATTCGCTTCGCTTCATAAGTGAAAGGCTTTCTTCAATGCATTCGCGGCCAGGGCTTGGGCCGCATCGGCCTCGAGCAACATGCGGCCCATCTTGATGAAATCGTGGGTGACGCCACGAACCAGGTCGAGTTCAACCGCAACGCCAGCGGCCCGCAGGCTGTCGCCATACGCCACACCTTCATCGACCAGCGGGTCGCATTCGGCCAAGATCAAACAGGCCGGCGCCACGCCTTCAAAGTCGGCCGCGTTGAGCGGCGCAAAGCGCCAGTCGGCGCGTTGCGATGTGTCGATGTAGCCGTCGAAGAACCAGTCGATCAAGGCCTTGGTGAGCAGGTAGCCATCAGCGAAACGCGCATGTGAGCCGGTGTCTTGGTGAGCCGTGGTGCCGGGGGTGATGAGCAGTTGCAGCGCCAGCCGCAAGCCGATGTCTCGCGCATGCAGCGCGCACACAGCGGCCAGCGTGCCGCCTGCACTGTCGCCACCCACCGCGAGGCGCATGCTGTCGAGCTTCAGTGCGTCGGCCTGCGCGTGCAGCCAACGCATGCCTGCCCAGGCGTCGTCCACCGCCGTGGGGAACGGGTGCTCAGGCGCCAAGCGGTAGTCGAGCGACAGCACGGCGGCGCCGCTGCGCAGGGCAAGCTGGCGGCACAGGCTGTCGTGTGTTTCGATGCCGCCGATGGTGAAGCCACCACCGTGCAGGTACAGCAGCACCGGCAGGCGCTCGTGCGACGGCGCGTACAGCCGCGCCTGCAAAGGCGAGCCATCAGCGGCGGGAATCACCAGGTCTTGCACACGGGGCAAAGGTGCGCGGGGCAGGTCCAGCAACTCGGCGCCTGCGGCATACAACGCGCGGGCCTGTCCTGCGGGCAGCATGTGCATGGGGGTGCCTTGCACGCGCTGGATGCGGTCGAGCACGCCGCGCATGGCCGGTGACAAAGGGGGGTGATTCACGTGGCCTGATGGCATGTGCGGATGAAGCGGTCAGTGTGCCAGAGCATACTGAGCGGCTGACCCACGGAGCACGTGCACATGGCCTTCATCAACTACCTGACCCAGATCCAGATCGACTTCGGAACCATCCAGCTTTTGCCTGCTGAATGCGAACGCATCGGCATCAAGAAGCCGCTGGTGGTGACCGACCCCGGCGTGCGCGCAGCCGGCGTGCTTGACAAAGCTTTGGCCGCACTCGGCGCCCTGCCCCACGCGGTGTTCGACCAGACACCCTTCAACCCCACCGAAGCAGCGGTGCGGGCCGCCGCGCAGGTGTATGTGGCCGAAGGCTGCGACGGGTTGATCGCGGTCGGCGGTGGCTCCAGCATCGACCTCGCCAAAGGCGTGGCGATCGCCGCCACGCACCCCGGCCCCATGAAGACCTACGCCACCATTGAAGGCGGTAGCCCGAGGATCAGCGAGGCGGTGGCGCCGGTGATCGCGGTGCCCACCACGGCGGGCACTGGCAGCGAAGTGGCGCGCGGTGCCATCGTCATCGTGGACGACGGCCGCAAGCTCGGTTTTCACAGCTGGCACCTGATGCCCAAGGCGGCCATCTGCGACCCCGATCTCACACTGGGCCTGCCCGCCTGGCTGACTGCCGCGACCGGCATGGACGCCATCGCCCACTGCATGGAAACCTTCATGGCCCCCGCCATCAACCCACCGGCCGATGGCATTGCGCTCGACGGCCTGGAGCGAGGCTGGGCCCACATCGAACGCGCCACCCGCGACGGGCAAGACCGCGAAGCCCGCTGGAACATGATGAGCGCCAGCATGCAAGGCGCCATGGCGTTTCAAAAGGGCTTGGGCTGCGTGCATTCGCTCAGCCACAGCCTGGGCGGTGTGAACCCCAAGCTGCACCACGGCACGCTGAACGCGATGTTCCTGCCGGCCGTCGTGATGTTCAACGCGAGCGCCGAGTCGATGGTGAAAGACCGCCGCCTGCAGCGCATGGCGCATGCGATGGGGCTGCCTTCGTGCGACTCGAAGGGCACGGAAGTGGCCGAGGAAATACGCGCGTTGAATGCGCGCCTGGGTTTGGCCACAGGCTTGGCGGCGCTCGGCGTTACCCCCGATGTCTTCGACCGTGTGATCGACGGCGCGATGGCCGACCACTGCCACAAGACCAATCCGCGAATTGCGACGCGCGAAGACTATCGAACGATGCTGGAAGCGTCGATGTAAGAACGGCGACCCGCGCCAAACATCTGAGCTTCAGAAACAAAAAACCCGAAGGCTTTTGGCCTTCGGGTTTTGACGGTACTGCGGCGAGGTTGTCGCCGCAGGCCGTTGATTTCAGTGGAACTGTTCTTCTTCGGTCGAGCCGGTCAGGGCCTTCACGGAAGACGAGCCACCTTGGATCACGGTGGTGACGTCGTCGAAGTAACCGGCGCCAACTTCTTGCTGGTGCGACACGAAGGTGTAGCCCTTTTCACGAGCGGCGAATTCCTGCTCTTGCACCATTTCGGTGTAGTGCTTCATGCCTTGGCCACGGGCGTAGGCGTGAGCGAACTGGAACGTGTTGAACCAGTTGATGTGGATGCCGGCCAGCGTGATGAACTGGTACTTGTAGCCCAATTCCGACAGCTTCTCTTGGAATTCGGCGATCGACTTGTCGTCGAGGTTCTTCTTCCAGTTGAACGACGGCGAGCAGTTGTACGACAGCAGCTTGCCCGGGCACTTGGCGTGCACGGCTTGCGCGAATTCACGGGCGAAGCCGATGTCGGGCGTGCCGGTTTCGCACCACACCAAGTCGGCGTAAGGGGCGTAAGCGACGCCACGGCTGATGGCTTGTTCCAGGCCGTTCTTGACGCGGTAGAAGCCTTCAGGGGTGCGCTCGCCGGTCAGGAAAGGCTTGTCGTTCGCGTCGTGGTCCGAGGTGATCAGGTTGGCGGCTTCAGCATCGGTGCGGGCCAGCACGATGGTCGAAACACCCATCACGTCAGCGGCGAAACGGGCCGAGATCAGCTTTTCGCAAGCTTCGTGCGTGGGAACCAGCACCTTGCCGCCCATGTGGCCGCACTTCTTCACGGCAGCCAGTTGGTCTTCAAAGTGAACGCCGGCAGCGCCAGAGGCGATCATGTTCTTCATCAGCTCGAAGGCGTTCAGCACGCCGCCGAAACCGGCTTCAGCGTCGGCCACGATCGGCAGGAAGTAGTCGATGAAGTCCTTGTCGCCAGGGCCAATGCCACGCGACCACTGAATTTCGTCAGCGCGCTTGAAGGTGTTGTTGATGCGGCGAACCATGGTGGGCACCGAGTCGTACGCGTAGAGCGACTGGTCGGGGTACATGGTTTCAGAGGTGTTGCCGTCGGCGGCGACTTGCCAGCCCGACAGGTACACGGCTTCCAGGCCAGCCTTGGCTTGTTGCATGGCTTGGCCGGCGGTGATGGCGCCGAAGGCGTTGACGTAGCCCTTCTTGGAGCCGCCGTTGACCTTGGCCCACAGCGTTTCAGCGCCGCGCTTGGCCAGCGTGTACTCAGGCTGCAGGCTGCCACGCAGGCGAACGACGTCAGCAGCGGAGTAACCGCGCTTCACGCCCTTCCAGCGGGGGTTTTCAGCCCAGTCTTTTTCCAGTGCGGCGATCTGTTGTTCGCGGGTGAGGTTCGTCATGTGGACTCCAAGCGGTGAGAAGAAGGAGAAGTGAGGCAGCAACTTCGAGGCAGAAGGATAACTTCCAGCGCGCCGCTTGCCAACACTTATGTCTTATATAAGACTCGATTTCATCATCATAAGAATCAAAGACTTAGCAAGCGGCTCCCACGATGCGGAAATACTTCACGCCCCACAGTGAAATTTTTGCGCGCTGCAGCAAACGCATTTTCACATTGTGGAATCCGCTTTTCTGGATGTGAAAGCGGCACGCCCTTTTCAGCTGTGCCCTCGCGCTGGAAATGCCCGTTGCGCCGCATGCCCGATCCCCCAAAAGCGCTCGGCATAGACTGGCCCCAACTTGCCTCGAAGGAGACCGCCATGCACAGCCCCGACCTCGACGCCTACTGGATGCCGTTCACCGCGAACCGTCAGTTCAAGAAGTCGCCCCGCCTGCTGACCCGCGCCGAAGGCATGCACTACTGGACTGACGACAACCGCCAGATCCTCGACAGCATTGCTGGCCTGTGGTGCGTGAACGCCGGCCACGCGCGGCCGAAGATCGTCGAAGCCATCCGCCAACAAGCCAGCGAGATGGACTTCGCGCCGCCCTTCAACATGGGCCACCCCAAAGCCTTTGAGCTGGCACGGCGGCTGGTCGATCTGGCGCCCGAAGGCATCAACCGCGCGTTCTTCACCAACTCGGGTTCCGAGGCCGTGGAAACCGCGCTGAAGATGGCCCTGGCCTACCACCGCATCCGTGGCGAAGGCCAGCGCACCCGGTTGATCGGCCGCGAGCGGGGTTACCACGGCGTCAACTTCGGTGGCATCTCGGTTGGCGGCATGGTGGCCAACCGCAAGATGTTCGGCAACATGCTGAGTGGTGTGGACCACATCCGCCACACGCACGACCCACGCAACGCGTTTTCACGCGGACAACCCGAGCACGGCGCCGAACTGGCCGACGACCTGGAGCGCTTGGTTGCCTTGCACGACGCATCGACCATCGCCGCCGTGATCGTCGAGCCGGTGGCTGGCTCCACTGGCGTGCTGCTGCCGCCCAAGGGTTACCTGGAACGCTTGCGCGCCATCTGCGACAAGCACGGCATCCTGCTGATCTTTGATGAAGTCATCAGCGGCTTCGGCCGGGTGGGCGCACCGTTCGCCGCCACGCTGTTCGGCGTCACGCCCGACATGATCACCGCCGCCAAGGGCATCACAAACGGCTCGGTGCCCATGGGTGCGGTGATGGTCAAGCAGCACATCCACGACGCCTTCATGAACGGGCCCGAGCACCTGATCGAGTTCTTTCACGGCTACACCTACTCAGGCCATCCGCTGGCCTGCGCGGCGGCGCTGGGCACGCTCGACACCTACGCCGAAGACGGCCTGCTGACCCGCGCCGCAACCATGGGCCCGCGCTTCGAGTCGTCAGTGCACGCGTTGCGCGACCTGCCCAACGTGATCGACATCCGCAACCTCGGCCTCGTGGCCGGCATTGAACTCGCACCCATCGCGGGCGAGCCGGGCAAGCGCGCGTTCTCGGTCTTTCTTGATTGCTGGGAGCAAGGCGTGTTGATTCGCACCACCGGCGACACCGTGGCCTTGTCACCGCCGCTCATCATCGAAGACCAGCACATCGAGCGCATCGTCAGCACGGTGGCCGCCGCCATTCGGCGCGCGGCGTGACGCCATATCAATGGCACAACGCCAGAGACTCGGCCAAGCTGAAGGGTTCGTCACGCTTCGATTGACTTCATTCATCACGCGGGCACACTCGTTGCTCGTCATTGGTATACAAAGATCCCATGCCTCCGGCGGCCAACAACTGCCGCGCTTCCTGCCCTGATGAACGCCCCTTCGCCCCATTCAGCCACACGGCCTGTCGTGCTGGTTCCCTCTTGCCACCGCATGCTGGGACACCACGTGTTCCATGTGGCGGGCAAGAAGTACATCGAAGCGGTGCGCTTGGCCGGTTGTCTGCCCTTGGTGGTGCCCTTCGCGCACGCCGAAGAAATTGATGAACTGCTCGACCATGCCGATGGTGTGCTGCTGACGGGCTCGCCATCCAACGTGCACCCGCGCCATTTCGGCGAAGCGGTGCACGACGAAACCCTGCCGCTCGACACCGCCCGTGACGACTGGACGCTGCCGCTGATCCCCCGGGCGTTGGCGCGTGGCATTCCGCTGTTCGCCATTTGCCGAGGCTGCCAAGAGGCCAACGTGGCGCTCGGCGGCAGCCTGTACCAGGCGGTGCAGGAAGTGCCCTCGCACCGCGACCATCGCAGCAACGACGATGACGCCGTTGAGCTGCAATACGGCCTTTCGCATGATGTGGACGTGTCGCCCGGTGGGCTGATTGCGTCGCTCATCGGCGAACCGCGCTTTCGGGTCAACTCGCTGCACGGCCAGGGCGTCAAGCAGTTGGCGCCGGGCTTGCGCGTCGAGGCTCGATCCAGCGAAGACGGCTTGGTCGAAGCCTTCTCCAAGCCCGATGCACCCGCCTTCAACCTGTGTGTGCAATGGCACCCCGAATGGCAGGCCGCCACCAACCCGGTGTCGGTGCGCTTGCTCGAAGCCTTCGGCGCCGCCTGCCACACCTACCGTCAACGTCACAGGGAACCTCAGCACGAACCTGATCGATAGCGCGCATTCCGCCATCGCCGAACAACTGCAAGTCAACCGACCCAAGGTGCCCCATGGTGGAAAAGAAGAACTTCAGCTTTGCTGATCTTGAACAGTGGCTCAACGACCGACGCGTGACTGAAATCGAGTGCCTGGTGCCTGACCTCACCGGCGTGGCGCGCGGCAAGATCCTTCCGCGCGAAAAGTTCACCGAAGACCGCGGCATGCGCTTGCCCGAAGCCATCGTCGCCATCGGCGTTACGGGTGAATTCCCGACGGCGGGCCCGTACTACGACGTCATCCACGCGACCGACCGCGACATGCATTTGCGGCCCGACCCGAGCACCGTGCGCATCGTGCCCTGGGCCACCGACCCCACGGCGCAAGTCATCCACGACTGCTTCGACCGCTACGGCAACATCATTCCGTATGCCCCGCGCTCGGTGCTGCGGCGCATCTGCGACCTGTACGCGGCCGAGGGCTGGAGCCCTGTTGTCGCGCCCGAGCTTGAGTTCTATCTGATCGAGCGCAACTCCGACCCCAACACCCCACTGCGCCCGCCCAAGGGCCGCAGCGGCCGGGCCGAGACTTCGCGCCAGGCGTATTCGATCGACGCGGTGAACGAATTCGACCCCTTGTTTGAAGACATCTACGCCTACTGCGAACAGATGGAGCTGAACGTGGACACGCTGATCCACGAGGTGGGCGCGGGCCAGATGGAGATCAACTTCTTCCACAACCACCCGCTGGGGCTGGCCGACGAAGTGTTCTTCTTCAAACGCACCATCCGCGAGACGGCGCTGCGACACGAGATGTACGCCACCTTCATGGCCAAGCCGATGGCCAACGAACCTGGCAGCGCGATGCACGTGCACCAGAGCGTGCTGAACCAGGTGACCGGCAAGAACCTCTTCAGCAACCCCGACGGCACGCCGTCGAAAGAGTTCTTCTGGTACATCGGCGGCCTGCAAAAGTACACGCCCGCCGCGATGGCCTTGTTCGCGCCCTACGTCAACTCGTACCGGCGCTTGGCGCGCTCGACGGCGGCGCCGATTAACATCCAGTGGGGCACCGACAACCGCACCGTGGGCATCCGCTCGCCGGTTGCCACGCCAGCTGCGCGACGCATCGAAAACCGTGTGATCGGGGCTGACGCAAACCCGTATGTGGCCTTTGCGGCCACGCTGGCCTGTGGCTATCTGGGCATCAAGAACAAGATCGAACCGGCGGCCGAGTGCAAGGGCGACGCCTACCTGTCCGAGTACCAGTTGCCACGTTCATTGAGCGAGGCACTGGGCTGGCTGGCCGACGAGAAAGACTTGCACGACATGCTGGGCAAGGAGTTCATCACGGTGTATTCCGAGATCAAAGAGATTGAGCACGACGAGTTCATGAAAGTGATCTCGCCGTGGGAGCGAGAGCATTTGCTGTTGCATGTGTGATCCCACCGATCCTGTTCGCCCTGAACCTTCGACAAGCTCAGGACAGGGTACGCCTGAAGGCGTATCGAATGGCGTGCGGACACACCTCCCCGCCCGTTCGCCCTGAGCCTGTCGAAGGGCCCGCTGATCACGCACCCACCTCTGTTCACCCTGAGCTTGTCGAAGGGCCTTGTGGACACACCTCCCCGCCCGTTCGCCCTGAGCCTGTCGAAGGGCCCGTGCCGGACGATGGCAGGCTCGACAGGCTCAGCCCGAACGGGGTTTGGGACGATAGACATGGAGAACCACGATGAGCACCATCGCTGCAAGCACTGAAACCCGCACCACCCGCGACTGGCAAGCCGCCGACGCCGCGCATTACCTGCACCCGTTCACCGACTTCAAAGCCCTGGCCGCCAAGGGCTCGCGCATCATCACGCGAGCCGACAACATCTACCTCTGGGACAGCGAGGGCCACAAGATCCTCGATGCGATGTCGGGTCTGTGGTGCGTGAATGTGGGCTACGGCCAGCAGGCGCTGATCGACGCGGCCACCGCGCAGTTGAAGCAACTGCCCTTCTACAACTCGTTCTTCCAGACCGCCACGCCGCCCGCCATCGAACTGGCCGAGTTGCTGGCGCAGGTGACGCCGCCGCAGTTCCAGCATGTGTTCTTCACAGGCTCGGGCTCGGAAGGCAACGACACCGTGGTGCGCCTGGTGCGCCGCTACTGGGACGTGCTGGGAAAGTCGAGCCGCGACGTCATCATCAGCCGCAACAACGCGTACCACGGCTCCACCATGGCCGGCGCGTCGCTCGGCGGCATGAGCGGCATGCATGAACAAGGCGGCTTGCCGATCCCCGGCATCGTGCACATCGAACAACCGTTCTGGTTCGAACATGGCCATGGCCTCAGCCGTGACGAGTTCGGCCTGAAAGCCGCAGGTTGGCTGGAAAAGAAGATTCTCGAAATCGGCGCCGACAAGGTGGCCGCCTTCATCGGCGAACCCGTGCAAGGCGCGGGTGGCGTCATCGTGCCGCCCGCCACTTATTGGCCCGAGATTCAACGCATCTGCGACAAGTACGGCATCTTGCTGGTGTCTGACGAGGTGATCTGCGGTTTCGGCCGCACCGGCCAGTGGTTCGGCTGCGAGACCTTCGGCTTCAAGCCCGACCTGATGACCTTCGCCAAGGGCGTGACCTCAGGCTACATACCGCTGGGTGGCGTGATGGTCGGCGAGCGCATTGCCCGCGTGATGATCGACCAGGGCGGCGAGTTCACCCACGGCTACACCTACTCGGGCCACCCCACGGCGTGCGCGGTGGCGCTGGCCAACATTCGGCTGATCCAGCGTGAGGGCTTGGTTGAACGGGTGCGCGAACAAACCGGGCCGCATTTGGCAAAGCACTTCGAGGCGCTGGCCGACCACCCGCTCGTGGGCGAAGTGCAAACCTGCGGGCTGATGGGCGCCGTGCAACTGGTGAAAGACAAAGCCACCGGCCAGACCTTCGATTCATCGCTCGAAGTGGGCATGCTGTGCCGCACGCATTGTTTTGCCAACGGGCTGATCATGCGGGCCGTGGGCGACCGGATGATCATTGCGCCGCCGCTGGTGATGACGCTCGATCAGATCGACGAGATGTGTGGGTTGATCCGCAAGTGCCTGGATCTGACCTTGGCGGAGTTGCGGCAGCGTGGGTGGGTTTGAGGCTGCATGCAACCTTTCTTCGTTCGGGCTGAGCTTGTCGAAGCCCTCCCGCCATCGAAGCCCTCTCGCCATCACACCGGCCCTTCGACAGGCTCAGGGCGAACGGAGACCATGGACACTGTTTTGTCCTTTCCCCCGTTCGAGCTGAGCCTGTCGAAGCCTCTCACCATCGCACCGGCTCTTCGACAGGCTCAGGGCGAACGGAGACCATGGACACTGATTTGGCCCTTCCCCCCGTTCGGGCTGAGCCTGTCGAAGCCCTCTCGCCATCACACCGACCCTTCGACAAGCTCAGGGCGAATGGAGACCATGGCCACTGTTTGGCCTTTCCCCCGTTCGGGCTGAGCCTGTCGAAGCCTCTCACCATCGCACCGGCCCTTCGACAAGCTCAGGGCGGACGAAGTTTGGTCTCCATCAAGGAAATGACATGACCGAGAACATCAACTGGAAAACCCGCGCCGCCGCCCTCGCCTTCGACGGCCGCGCCTTCATCAACGGCCAGCGTGTGCACGCATCCGATGGCCAGACCTTCGACTGCATCTCACCGCTTGATGGCCGCACGCTCACGCAAGTGGCGCGCTCCGGCCCGGCCGATGTAGACGCCGCCGTGCAGGCCGCCAAACAAGCCTTCACCGATGCCCGCTGGTCGGGCCAACCACCCGCACAGCGCAAGAAAGTGCTGCAACGCTTTGCCGAAGGCATGTTGGCCGCACGTGAAGAACTGGCCTTGCTCGAAACGCTCGACATGGGCAAACCCATTCGCGACAGCCTGGCGGTTGACGTGCCCTCATCGGCCCGCTGCATCACCTGGTACGCCGAAGCGGTGGACAAGATCTACGACGAGATTGCGCCCACCGGCCGCGACGCGCTGGCGCTCATCACGCGCGAACCCGTGGGTGTGGTCGGCGCCATCGTGCCCTGGAACTACCCGCTGCTGATGACGGCCTGGAAGCTCGGCCCCGCGCTTGCCGCAGGCAACAGCGTGGTCTTGAAGCCCAGTGAAAAGTCACCGCTGACGGCCTTGCGCCTGGCCGAGATCGCACTCGAAGCCGGCCTGCCCGCAGGCGTGTTGAACGTGGTGCCGGGTTATGGCCATGAGGCCGGCGAAGCGCTCGCGCTGCACATGGACGTGGACGCGGTGGGCTTCACCGGCTCCACCCGCGTCGGCCGCAAGATGCTTGAATACGCGGGCCGCAGCAACCTGAAGCGCGTGTTCAACGAACTCGGTGGCAAGTCGGCCTTCGTGGTGTTCGACGACTTCGATGACATCGAGCGTGCGGCGAAAACCGTGGCCGGCAGCATGTTCTACAACCAGGGCGAATCGTGCAACGCGCCTTCGCGCGTGTTCGTGCATGAAAGCATTGCCGACCGCTTTGTTGAGATCGTCACGGCCGAAGCGCCCAAGTACCAACCCGGTGACCCACTCGATGCCGCCACACCCATGGGCGCGCTGGTGGACGAAACCCAGCTTCGCACCGTGCTCGGCTACATCGAAGCCGGCCGGGCCGAAGGGGCACGGGTGGCTGCGGGCGGCAAGCAAGCCCGCAGCGAATCGGGCGGTTACTTCGTCGAGCCCACGGTGTTCGACGGCGTGAGCAACAGCATGAAGATCGCCCGCGAAGAAATCTTCGGCCCGGTGCTTTCGGTCATTCGCTTCAAGACCGAAGCCGAAGCGGTGGCCATGGCGAATGATTCGAGCTACGGCCTGCAAGCCAGCGTCTGGAGCACCAACATCAACCGCGCCCACCGCGTGGCGCGTGCCCTGCACGCCGGCACGGTGCATGTGAACCAGTACGACGAAGACGACCTGACCGTGCCCTTTGGCGGCGTCAAGCAAAGCGGCAACGGGCGCGACAAGTCGCTGCACGCCTTCGACAAGTACACCGACCTGAAGACGACCTGGGTGCGCATTGACCGCTGAGAAGGAGTGACTCCTTCTCAGCCGCACCACATGGCCACACCCTGGTTCGCCTATGCCTGCCTGGCCAGCAGCATGGCGCTGGTGGGCAGCTATGTGGGCTTGTCCAAGCTGCTGGTGACCGTGTTTCCGATCTTCGTGCTGGCGTGGTTGCGCTTTGGCATTGCCGCCGTGGCGATGGCCGCTTGGGTGCGGCGCCAACCCGGTGAAGCGCCATTGAGCGTGCGCAACAAACGCCTTCTTTTCGTTGAGTCGCTGCTCGGCAATTTTTTGTTCTCGGTGTTCATGCTCTATGGCGTGGCGATGAGTTCGGCGCTTGCGGCGGGCGTCATCCTGGCCGGCATTCCGGCTGCCGTGGCCTTGATGTCTTGGGCTGTGCTGGGCGAGCGCATCACGCGGCCGGTGGCCATGGGCATCGCCTGCGCGGTGGCGGGCATTGCGCTGGTGGCGTGGTCAAAGCCCTCGGCTGGCGCGGGCACTGCCTCGCTGCTGGGCAGCCTGTTGCTGGTGGGTGCGGTGCTGTGTGAGGCCAGCTATGTGGTGATCGGCAAGAAGCTCACCGGGCAGGTGTCGGCCAAACGCATCAGCGCCATCGTCAACCTGTGGAGCCTGTTGCTCATGACGCCCTTCGGCCTTTGGCACGCGCAGGGCTTCGACGCATCGGGCATCACGCCCGGCCTTTGGGGCTTGCTGCTCTTCTATTCATTGGCGGCCAGCATGGTCACCGTGTGGTTGTGGATGACGGGCTTGCGGCGTGTGCCGGCGGCATCGGCCGGGGTGTTCACGGTGTTGTTGCCGATCAACGCGGCACTGGTCGGCGTGGCCTTTCTTGGCGAACGCTTCAGTGTGGCGCAGGCGGGTGCTTTTGCACTGGCGTTGCTGGGCGTGGTGCTGGCCACGCGGCCTGCCGCAGAGGCCACATAGGGCGCGCCACAGCCCGGTCCGATGCAGGGTCTTCGCTGGGCAAGGGGCGCAAGGCGCAGTAGAACCCGCCCACGACTCAGCAGGAGGGCCAATGCGCACAACACGTTCCCCGGTTCGTTCCATGGTTCCATGGACCACCCCTTTCAGCGCGGCGCTCATGGCCGCATCGCTCACCCTCGGCGTCACCGCCTGCGCGAGTGATGGCGGGCAGCGCCACAGGCCCAACCAGCGCCCGAGCTTCATCCATGGCGACATCCGCAGCACCGTCTACGACGGCGTCGCCGATGACCTGCTGACCGCCGGCCTCGGCACGGCCGGCCTGGCCAGCGCAGTGCCCCCGGGTTATGCGGACGCGACCCAGCCCACCGCCGCCGAACTGCGCCGCCACGCCATCTACGTGAACTACCGCGCCTTGGTGGACACCACGGCCAACGGCGGCTACGGCACCTTCTATGGCCCCAACGTCAACGCCGCCGGCAATGCAACCGCAGGCGACGGCAAGGTGGCCGGCATCGAAGTGCTGGCCTTCAGCGACAGGGGCGACGGCGAACGCAACGTCACGCTGATGGTTCAGCTGCCCGCCAGCTTCGACGTGCGCAACCCCTGCATCGTGACCGCCACCTCGTCGGGTTCGCGCGGCGTGTATGGCGCCATCAGCGTGGGCGAATGGGGGCTCAAACGCGGCTGCGCCGTGGCCTACACCGACAAAGGCACCGGCACACCACCGCACGACCTGGCCTCAGACACCGTGGCCTTGATCGACGGCACCCGAACCCTGGCCAGCGAAGCGCGCCGCAGCGCCTTGTTCGCGGCCGACTTCACCCTCAACGGGCTGGCCGCCTTCAACGCCGCCAACCCCAACCGCCAGGCCTTCAAGCATGCCCACTCGCAGCGCAACCCTGAAAAGGACTGGGGCCTCTTCACCTTGCAGGCGATCGAGTTCGCCTTCCACGTGATCAACGAACACCATGCCGACGCCATGCCTTCAGGCAAGCGACAGCAGACCTTCCGGCCCGACAACACGCTGGTGATCGCTTCCAGCCTGTCGAACGGCGGTGGCGCGGCGCTGGCCGCCGTCGAGCAAGACACGCGGGGTTGGATCGACGGCATCGCGGTGTCTGAACCCGCATTGCAAATGCCCAAGCGGCCGGTCGTGCACGTGCAGCGTGGCGGCACCCTGGTGAAGACCGTGGCACGCCCGCTGGCCGACTTCATCACCCAGGCCAACCTGTTCCAGTTGTGCGCCACCCAGGCCACGCGGGCGGCGGGTGCGCCGGCCTTGGCGCTGGTGCCAGCCGCCATTGCCGCCAACCGCTGCGCGGCGCTCAAGGCCCGGGGCTTGATCACCGGCGACACGCTCGCGCAACTGGGTGACGATGCCCTGCAGAAATTGCGTGACCACGGCTGGGAGGCCGAAGCCGATGCGGTGCACGCGTCGCATGCCGCATTTGAAGTGGCCAGTTCGGTGGCAGTCACCTATGCCAATGCGTATTCGCGGGCACACGTCAAAAACAACCTTTGCGGCTTCAGCTTTGCGGCCACCGACCCCACCGGCGTGGTGGTGCCTCTGCCCCTGCCCGCGCGGCAAACCATGTTTGCCACCGGCAACGGCGTGCCGCCCTCGGCGGGCGTGACGCTCATCAACAACCTGAGCGTGGGCGGGCCGCTGCGCAGCCGCTTGTCGCGGTCACCCAGCACACAGTTGCAAGACGACAACCTTGACGGCGCGCTTTGCCTTCGCGGGCTGCTGACGGGCGACGATTCAACCGCGATCGCCTTTCGCTTCGGCGTTGATGAAACCCGGCGCAGCGGCAACCTGCGCGGCAGGCCGGCGTTGATCGTGCATGGCCGCGCAGACGCGCTGATCCCGGTCAACCACACCTCGCGGCCCTACACCGTGTTGAACAAGCAGGTGGAAGGCCGGCGCAGCCAGCTGTCGTACATCGAGGTTGAAAACGCACAGCACTTCGACGCCTTCAACGGCGCCCTGCCCGGCTTTGACACCCGCTTCGTGCCGCTGCACCTGTACCTGATCCGCGCGATGGATGCGATGTGGGCGCACCTGAAAGACGGCACCCCACTGCCCGGCAGCCAAGTGGTGCGCACGGTGCCGCGCGGTGGTGCGCCAGGCGCCGCGCCGGCCCTGGTTTCAGCGAATGTGCCGCCGCTGGTGGCCGTGCCGGCGGCGGGCCAGGCCATCACCTGGAGCGGCAACTTGCTGGTGGTGCCCGATTGAACCGATTGAATCAAACAGGGGGTGGACGGGCAACACGCTCAGCGGCTGAAAGCCTTTCTGCCGCGCTGCTGATCAAGGGGCCTTGAGACCCGGGTACGCAGGCACCAGGCCCGACTGGGCAAGGGCACTGCTGACCTGCAGCAAAAGCTCCAGATTGAGCTGCTCGGGGTCACGCGGCACGAAGTCGTAGTGACACAGCGTGCCAATCAGCGCGCCTTCTGGTTCGAATATCGGAATACCGCAGTAAGACCGGACCGCATCGCGTGCTGGGTGATCTGCCGTGCGCCAATCGGTGGTGGCGTCGGCCGTCACGAACGCGCCCCCGCTGTTGCGCACAAAGCAGCAGTACGTGGCCGTGTCGGAGACTTCGCTGGCCTGCGTCAGGGACAAGTCTTCACGGTCCACATGGACGACTGATGTCGCCATGCCGTCGTTGAAACGAAAGATGCTGATGAAGCGGTAGTTCGACAGGCGGAGCACTGAGTAGAGCGCCGACCGAATGCCGTCGCTCATCAAAAGCTTGGCAAAGACGTTGAAGGCAACGGCGGTCTGATCTATCTTCCCTGCCGCCGAAACTGCGGCAAGGGGCACGTGTGGGTCGGGTTCTGGCTCTCGGCGGGAAGCGGCAACCGCTTGCCTCAGGTCGGTCAAGACCCGCTCATATTCATCAAGTTTCTTCATTGCCTGTTTCGCTTCATGCGCTGACCCGGGCCATTCCGAGCCAAGCGAACATGCTACTTGCCCCGTGACGGGGACTCCCCCATTGACCCCATGCATTTGCGCCCCTGTGCATCGGCGACACGGCCATGACAACACCGGTTTCATGGTCACACCCCCCTTGCGCCGCCAGGGGTAGCGCGCTTTGGCTGAAAATCTGCGCTGCTCATAATTCGGGCATGCGCCGCGCTGCGGCTTAGCCCCCAGCGGAGACGACCCCATGAATCACCTGTCAATTGCCGGTACGCCGCTCAATCATTTCCATATCTGCGCGTTTTTCAACAGCCGGGATGAGGAGTACAGCGCGCTCGGTCCCTTCTTCAAGGAAGCGGTCGACCAGGGCGAAAAGAACTTGCACATCGTGAACCCGGCATTGATTGGCGACCATCGCACCCGACTCACGAATTCCGGGATCGACACTGCCGCGTGCGAAGCCTGCGGGCAACTGGAAGTTGTTCCTTGGCACGAGGCCTACCTCGATGAAGAAGGCCGGTTCGACAAGGACCGCATGCTCGCCACCGTTGACAGCCTCACGGGGACCGGGCGCGAGGCGGGCTACAAGCGCCTGCGCATCATGGGCAACATGAACTGGGTGTTCGAGGGTGGCGTTCCGGGTTCGGCCGACGTCATCGAGTACGAGGCCGAAGTCAACGAGGTGCTGGCCCGCAACCGCCAGCCCGCCGTGTGCGTTTATGACATGGCCAAGCTGTCAGGCGCGATGGTGATGGACCTGTTGCGCACACACCCGATGACGCTGATCGGTGGGGTCGTCCAGGAGAACCCGTTCTTCACGCCTCCGGCCGAGATGCTGAAGGAGCTGAAAGCCCGCAAGAGCCGCGCGGTGAAAACCACCACAGCAGCTGCCTGAACGTCACCTGCGCGTAGACCTCTGGTGACAGACGAACTGCCTTCGCAAGATCCCTCCGGTCGTCTGAGCGACACGCAATCAGAGCGGGTACTCCGTGACTTCATGGGCCTGCTTGCCCTGCCAGCGCTGTGGATCGGGCGGGAAGGGGCGACCGTCGTCCAAATGATGATGGAAGCCATCGAATGCGTGGTGCCACTTGATGTGTCTTACGTCAACATGCCGTGGCTTCCAGCGCAACCGCCCCTCACCGGCCTGCGCATAGGGCGGCAACTCGCCGGCAGCGCAGAACGCGTCGAGTGGGAGCCGACGTTGCGCGCGTGGGAGGACATCCCTCTCGGCATGACACGCGGGCATGTGGACTGTCCCCTGGGCCGCTGCCAGGTGGTGCGGTTGGCCATGGGCTACCACTCGCAAAGTGGCAGCATCTGGTTTGGCTCCAGTCAACCCGATTTCCCAACAGTGACGCAGATGGCGTTCTTGCGTGCGGCTGCTTCCCTGGCCGCCACTGGCGTGCAGTCGGCCAGACTGCATTTCGAACGGGAAGAGGCGAACCGGGCGAAGGACGAATTCCTGGCGATGCTTGGCCACGAACTTCGCAATCCACTCGCTCCAATCGTCACCTCCCTGGCGTTGATCAAGCGCCGCGCGAATGAGCCTGCCACGAGCGAATACCAAGTGATCGAGCGGCAAGTGAGTCACCTTCGCCGACTGGTGGACGACCTTCTGGACGTCACGCGGATCACGCGCGGAAAGGTGGACCTTCAGATGGCGCCACTGACCATCAAGTCCATCTTGACGAACGCCCTGGAGGCGGTGAGCCCCTTGCTCGAACAGAACCGTCACAAGGTGTCGATGCAAATCACCGACTCGAACATCTGGGTTGCAGGCGACTCGACCCGTTTGACTCAGGTGTTTGCCAATCTGCTGACCAACGCGGCGAAGTACACCGACCCTGGGGGACATATCTGGGTCACGTCGATCTGTGATGAAGCGAAGGTGCAGGTGTCGATACGGGACAACGGCTCAGGCATCAGCGCCTCTTTGATGCCACGGCTGTTCGACATCTTTCAACAAGGCAACTCGACCATCGAACGGTCGCGCGGAGGGCTGGGCATTGGCCTGGCGCTGGTGAAGAACTTGGTGGAACTGCATGGCGGCACAGTCCAGGCCCACAGTGAAGGGCCGGGAACCGGGTCTGAATTCACCGTCACCCTGCCCCGAACACATGCCCCAACGGCCGATGTGCTGGTGGCGCCGACGCTCGATCACAAAGAGCCGCAAGGCTTGACCGGCGGCGTTCGAGTCATGGTGGTCGAAGACAACCTCGATGCGCTGGAATCAATGCTGGTTCTTCTGGAGGGAAAAGGCTTCAAGGTGATCGGCGCGCGCGATCCCATCGAGGCCCTGGGTCTTGCTGCGGACTTTCACCCAGAGATCGCCATCGTTGACATTGGCTTGCCTGGGATGGACGGCTACGAACTTGCCATAGAGCTGCGCCAGCGCATGTCAGGGGAACCGTTGCGCTTGCTCGCGCTGACTGGCTATGGGCAGGCCACTGACCGGAAGCGATCGGAAGCTGCGGGGTTTGAACACCACCTCGTGAAGCCGGTTGAGGTCGATGAGTTGTTTGCAGTACTTCGCGGAATGTCCATCAGCTCGGCGTAGCCCTGCGATGGCGAGGCACTTCGCCAAGCGGGTTCAAGCCACGTTCGGGGCGGCTCTCATACCTTCAGGCCACAGCGCCAAACACTGCACCGGCCGCCGAGGTGATGGCCATCGCCATGGCGCCCCAGAAGGCCACGCGCCGGGCGCCCAGCCAGGCGCTGGCCCCGCCCGCACGCGCCGCCAAGCCGCCCAACGCGGCCAGAAACACAAGCGACGCCACAGCCACGGCCGGCGCCGCATGCGCGGCCGGCACCAGCAACACCACAGCCAGCGGCAGAGCCGCACCCGCCGCAAAACTGCCAGCCGATGCCAGTGCGGCTTGCACGGGCCGGGCACTTGTCTGCGCGCTCAAGCCCAGTTCGTCACGCGCATGTGCGCCGATGGCGTCGTGCGCCATCAACTGCGTGGCCACCTGCTGGGCCAGTTCGGGCGTGAGGCCACGCGACACGTAGATGCCCGCCAATTCGCGGTGCTCGCCGGCATGGTCGGCCGCCAACTCGGCACGCTCGCGTGCAAGGTCGGCCTGTTCGGTGTCGGCTTGCGAATACACCGACACGTACTCGCCCGCCGCCATCGACATGGCCCCCGCCACCAAGCCCGCCGTGCCCGCCAGCAGCACACTGGCCGGTGAACCATGGGCCGCCGCCACGCCCAGCACCAGGCTGGCGGTCGAGACGATGCCATCGTTGGCGCCCAGCACCGCAGCCCGCAGCCAGCCGATGCGGTCGCCGCGATGCCATTCAGGGTGCCGTGACATGGGGGCTCGAGATGAGGTTGTGGGGGTTGGCAAACGCCTGCATCGCGGCATGCAACACAGCCTGCGGAGGCTCGGCCTTCAGCCGGTGGTCTGACCACGTTTGGCGCCACTTGCGCGCACCTGGCAAGCCGTTCCACAGACCCAGCATGTGGCGCGCCACACGCGGCCACGGCTCGCCCGCACCCACCACCCGCTCCATGTAGGCCACCAGCTCGGCCTGCACCGCTTCGCGCGTTCGCTCGGTGGGGGCCTCACCAACCACTCCACCAACCACCCCACCAGCGACATCACCAACAACAGGCGCACCGAAAAACCGCGCATCCCAATCGGCCATCAACCAGGGGTTGTGATACGCCTCGCGGCCCAGCATCACGCCATCGACATGGGCCAGGTGCTCGGCGATCTGGTCGTTCGTGTTCACCCCACCGTTCAACACGAACGTGAACTGCGGAAATTCGCGCTTCAGCCGGTACACCGTGTCGTAGCGCAGCGGTGGCACCTCGCGGTTTTCTTTCGGGCTCAGGCCTTGAAGCCACGCATTGCGCGCATGCACGATGAACACCTCGCAACCCGCGTCGGCCAGAGTGCCCACGAAGTCGCGCACGAACTCGTAGCTCTCGTTGCGGTCAATGCCAATGCGGTGCTTCACCGTCACCGGCAGGCTCACCGCGTCGCGCATCGCCTTCACGCAATCGGCCACCAGCTTGGGCTCGGCCATCAGGCAGGCCCCGAAGGCACCGCGCTGCACCCGCTCACTGGGGCAACCGCAGTTCAGGTTGACTTCGTCGTAGCCCCATTGCGCCGCAAGCTTGGCGCACTTCGCCAGGTCGTCGGGTTCGCTGCCACCCAGTTGCAAGGCGATCGGGTGTTCTTCGGTGTTGAAGTCCAAGTGGCGCGGCACATCGCCATGCAGCAAAGCGCCGGTGGTCACCATCTCGGTGTACAGCAGCGTGTGACGCGTGAGCACGCGGTGGAAAAAGCGGCAATGCCGATCCGTCCAATCCATCATCGGGGCGACGCTGAGGCGCCAGGGGCTGAAAGACGGGGTCAAAAGGGTTTGGGCAGACACAAGATCTCGCTGGGGCGGGGCCTGTGCACACGGCGTGCACACAGGCTGGCATCGGGTCAAGGGCCTTCATGCGGCCACCCGCGAAGGCGGCGCAGGCTCGGGCCCGCATTGTCTCAACTCGCGCCGGCCCCGCGAGCTGGCGCGCCAAACACCGCTTGCCATGTGCGTGCGAAATGCAGACGAACGGCCAACGAACTGCGGACGAATCGACGGTTGGGGCAAAAGGCTGTCTGCCGCCCTGGCCCCCGCCCCTTTCCCGTTCGCCCTGCCCGGCCTTACTTTGCCGCAGGCCCGCGCGGGAGCGCGTGGCCGGTTTCGAGCAGCGTCTTGAGGTTTGAAAGAACCTTCGGCCAGCCACCC
>JAYSYW010000230.1:0-8907 GCA_043727255.1 Rhizobacter sp.
TTTGCGGGTTGGGCGCTTCTTGGGCCATGGGCTGGCTTTGCAGCACGCGGCTGGTGAAGCCGCTCAGGCTCACGCACACCTGGCCGCTGGCGTCCACGATGCTCAGGTCGAGTCGGCTCACGGCGCTGTCGGCCCGGTGCTTCGGCGAGGGGCGCACCACCACGTGGGCTTGCGCCGGGATCGGCGCGTGCACTTCCAGGCGCTCCAGGGCGAAGGGCAGCTGGGTCTGGTTGCTTCCTTCCTTGCCCAGCTCTTGTCCCAGCACCAACCCGATGCTCGCTTGCAGCGCCGCATCGAGCAGGCTGGGGTGCAGTTCGTAGTCGCCTTGGCTGGCTTGCACGCTGTCGGGCAGGCTCAGTTCGCCCACCACCAGCACACCCACGCCATCCTCGCCAAACTGCATGCGCCGCAAGCCCTGAAAGGCCGAGCCGTAATGCAACCCGCTTTGCGCAAATGCCGGGTAGAACTCTTCAGCCCTCAGGCTTTGCTGGCACTGGGCCTTGAGCGCCGCAAGGTCCAACGACGCAGGAGGACTGGCCTGCGCCAGCACCGCGCGGCCTTGCCCATGCACCAGCTCTTCGCCGTCCTCTTCTTGGCTGTAAATCTCGTAGCTGATGGCGCCGTCGGCTTCGGTTTGCAGTGCGATGTGCACTTGCACCGGCCGGTCTTCCACCACAACCGGGCGTGCGAAGACCACGCCTTGCAGTTGGATGCCACTCTCTTGGCCTGTTGCTCGTTTGATGGCCTGGCGAGCCATCTCCAGCTGTGCCACGCCGGGCAGCACCTTGCGGCCCTGCACTTGGTGATCCCTCAGGAAGAACTCTTCTCCCGTGAACGTGCTGCTGTACTTCTGCTCGTTCAGGTCGGAGGTGTTGGCTTGCAGCAAGGGGTGCAGCACCGCCGTTCCCGTTCCCTCTGCATGCTCAGCTTTCACCGGCTCGATCCAGTACCGCTCTTTCGCAAACGGATAGGTCGGCAGGCTCACCCGTCGGGGTTTGTTCTCTCCGTACAGCGAGTGCCAGTCGAGTGCCAGGCCGTTGCTCCAGGCCTCAGCGATCTTGGCCAACTTGCCTTTGGCCAGCCACTGCCGGGTCAGTTCGTCCGCATCCTCATCAGCCGAGAAGACCGCCAGCGCCTCCTTGTTGCGCTTGACCTCGCCCCGGTACAACTCGTTGGCGGGCTTGTTGTCCAGGTACGCGCTCAGCTTGTCGCTCAGCTCTTGCACGCTGGCTGCCGTGCATGCCAGGCGAACCTCCATCGCCTCGCGCCCCACCTGCAGCGTGTAGGCGACGTCTTGCAGTTCGTGTTCTTCGGTCTTCAGCGCCTGCACCAGCCGTTGCACCTGCTCTTTGAGCCGCTCTTCGTTCTTCGCCGACAGCACCACCAGAACTCGCCCGTGGGCATGTGCGAAAGCCGGTTTTGCTTCAGGCGCCTGCACGATGACGTGCGCGTTGCTGCCCCCTGAGCCAAAGCTGCTGACACCCGCACGCAGCCCCCCCGGCGTCAGCCAGTCCCGCGCCGCATCCACCACCTGGAGGCCCGTTCCGCCCAGATCGATCTTCGGGTTGAGTCGCTGAAAGTGGCGGTTCGCGGGCAGGTGGCGATGCCGCATGCTCAGGACCACCTTGAGCAAGCCCGCCAAGCCAGCAGTCGCTTCCAAGTGCCCGACCTGGGCCTTGATCGATCCCAGAGCGCAAGGGGATTTTTCGCTGCGCCCCAGTTGAACGAACGCACGCTTGAGTCCTTCGACTTCAATGGGGTCACCCAGCGAGGTGCCAGTCCCATGGGCTTCGACGTAGCTCACGGTTTCGGCACTCACTTGGGCGTCGGCGTAGGCCGCCACGAGCAATTCAGCCTGACGACCCGGATGCGGAACGGTGAGCCCACCGGATTGGCCGCCGTGATTGACCGCCACGCCCTTGATGATCGCGTGGATCGTGTCGCCGTCGCGCTCGGCACGCTCCAGGGGTTTGAGCAGCATCACCACTGCGCCTTCGGCGCGCACATAGCCATTGGCTGCGGCATCGAAGGTCTTGCAGCGCGCATCGGGCGAGAGCATTCCGGCCTTGTAATAGGCAATGCTGTTGGCAGGGTGGCACATGAGGTGGACACCCCCCACAAGCGCACGCTCGCACACCCCGGCACGCAAGGCTTGCACGGCCTCATGCAATGCCACCAGGGAACTGGAACAGGCCGTATCGACCTGAACACTCGGCCCCGTGAAATCGTAGAAGTACGACAGTCGATTGGCCAACACGGCCATCGAGGTGGCCAACCCGTAGTGGGCCTCGATATCAACCGCCCGCTCGTTGAGGCGCAACTGATAGTCCGAACCGCTGGCACCGACGTAGACGCCTGTGCGGCTGCCTTTCAATTCGGAGGGAACGCTGCCACTGTGTTCCAGGCAAGACCAACTCAGTTCCAGCAGCAGGCGCTGCTGGGGGTCCATCAGGCTGGCTTCACGCGGCGAGATTCGGAAGAACTCCGCATCGAAACTCGCCACGTCGTCGATGAAGCCGCCGCGGTCGATGCCGAGGTGGGCGCCTTGGGGTTGAATCCCCGCGGGCCAGACCCACCGGCCCACGGGCAAAGTGACGATGGGGTCGATACCCTCATCGTTCAGGAGCCGCCAAAAGCTTTCGGGATCACCTGCCCCTCCAGGCAACCGACACGACATGCCGACGATGGCGATGTCGCGCTCGGAGGCGTTACGCGCGTCGCGCGGCACAGACTCCACCTCCGCGACAGTGTTGGTTGAGGCAATCGCCGGTGCTGGCGCCGCCCCTGGCCGGGCCTCCACCACGACAGGCACCAGCTGGGCGGATATCGCCCGGACGACTTGCGCCCCGGTGCTGTGCTCAAAGAAGAACGTCGGCTTCAGGCGCAGGCCGAACCGATGTGCCAAGACTTCACTCAGCGCCAGGATGTCCCCTGAGTCGAGCCCAAGCTCCATCAACGGACAGTCCCTCGAATAGGCGTTCGCACGCGGCCCCAGAAGATCGCCCACCGCTTGGGCGACGGCGTCATCGACCACTTGCTCGCTCACCTTGAGTACACCCGCTTGCGGCTGAACTTCCTTGCGCCGGCGGGCCTCCAGTTCGTAGGCCACCAAGACGCCGTGCCCGGCGTTGATTTCGTCAAGCGGGCGATAGGCCGGCATCAGTTGACGCACCTGGGCGCCGTGCAATTCGTGAAACCGCAGCACGGTATCGACCAGTCGGCCGTGCTCGTTGCGCAGGCCGATGTAGTCCTCGGGTGTCACACCCGGATGCTTGGGGTAGTCCTTGCAGCGGGTCACACCGACGACATGCTCAACCCCTTGCATCACGGCGCAGCGTTGCAGAGCAAATTCGAGCAGTTGATCCCCAAGTTGGCGATGCTGCATTTCCGGAAGGATGTTCAGCGCAAGCAGTTGCAGCACCGGACCTTGCGGCTCGTGCAGGTTGTCAACGGTTGTCGCCATCACCCCATGCAACGCGCTCTCGGACGCGATGCGTTGCGAATAGACCGCCCCGAGCACCCGCTCCCCGTCTTGCAACACCAGTTGCCCAGGTGCGAAGCGTTCGATGCGTGTTCGCAATGTCTCGGCACTCATGCGAAGGCCCTCGGGCCAGCACTGCGCTTCCAAACCTTGCAACGCGGGAAGGTCCTCCGCCCGTGCAAAGCGGATCTGGTAGTCGCGCCACACGAAGTGCGCCACCGTCAACCGCCCGGCATCCACCTTGCAACAAAAGAAACCATCGTCCTTGGGCAGCATTCCCACTTGCGCAGCGGACAGCATCTCGGCTTCTGCCCTCTCATTGGAACCGTACAGCGCGATGGCGATGAGTCCATGTCGATGCGGCCGTGTCTTCCAATCCGCCAACCCCTTGCCTTCATCTTGCAGGTTTACGTGAAGGACGTCTTCGAAATTGATGCCCTGCCGATGCAAAGTCTCTGTCATGTGGTCAGGGCTCGTGCCGCTGCACACAACAGACTGAAGCATGAAGCCGCGCGGCAGCGCAAGGGAATCGATTGATTCGGCGGATTCGCCAATCGCTACGAGGGTCAGCGGATGGTTTTCCAACGATCGCCCGCGCAAGGTTCGCTGCTGAATCATCGCCGCCAATTTCAGCAACCAGGCCATACCTCCCCGACTGGCCAGGTACCGGGGTTGGCCGTCGATCGGCACTTGGTCGAACACCGCTGTGATCAGCTCTTCCAGAGCGTGCAGGGCAGGCGCGTGGGAAGCATGAGAAAGCCATTCGATCGCGTCGATCGAGAGAAGATTTTGGTTCTGCACGGAGCTCAAGCCTTTTGTCGAAATAGCGCGGAAACGATTCTCAAGTACCTGTGCTGCGTCCTGCATGACAGGACCTAACTTGGCAAGCAAGTTCCATGGCCTGACTCGAC
Source organism: Rhizobacter sp. (assembly GCA_043727255.1). Classification (GTDB taxonomy): domain Bacteria; phylum Pseudomonadota; class Gammaproteobacteria; order Burkholderiales; family Burkholderiaceae_C; genus Rhizobacter. Next base: position 4,393 of record JAYSYW010000230.1, read on the forward strand.
TCAAGCGAAGACTGAACGTGTCGAAGGGCAGCGTTGATCCCAACAGGCTTGAGCCCACCCGATCCCAATCGTCCCGTCAAGCTGGTGCGCCCCCAGGCGATCACCAACCTCTTGGAGGCATTTCCTTTGTGCATGGAACCCGCGCGGTAGGCGCACTTCAGCCCATAGGCGGCACTTCTTAGCGCACAGGATCGGATGATTGGCTCGCCCATCGGCGAGCCTGCTTGATCCGCCGGATCAAGCGGGTGGTTCTTCTCAGCCGACATCCCGTCAGCTGACGTGTCGAATCTGTTCGACCAAGCGTGTCAGGACATTGCCCGGGCCGATCTCAAGAAACTCGTGGTCGTCGGCCCCATCGTCGAGCAGGTATCGAATGCTGCGCGTCCACTGCACGGGGTATGCAATCTGTTTGACCAAGTTCTGACGAACAAAGGCAAGCGGCTCGCCCGACGAGTAAGGGCGAGCCGTGGCGTTGGCAATGACAGGACGTGTGAGGGAAGCAAAAGTGAATTCGCTCAAATAGCTGTCGAACGACTTGGCCACATCAAACATGTAACGCGAGTGAAATGCCGCACTTACGGACAGCGGCACCACCATCTGCGCACCGGCCGCCTGAAGTGGCTGTGGCGCGCGGGCAAGGTCTTCGGGCGGACCCGCGATCACAGTCTGCGTGGGCGAGTTGAAGTTGGCCACGTCAATCGTCGTCAGGCGTTGTTCTTGCAACACCGCCGATATACGCGCCGGGGTCAGGCCGATGACAGCCAACATCGCGCCGTTGCGCGCCTGTGCCATCAGCTCGCCTCGCTTCTTGACCAGCTTCAGCCCTGTCAGGAAGTCGAACGCTCCAGCCGCGAGGAGCGCGTTGTACTCGCCCAGGCTGTGACCAATCAGAACGTCCGGATTTGCACCTTCGGCCTTGGCCCTGTAGTAGTGCAAGGCGTTTACGGCATACAGGGAAGGCTGCGTGTACTGGGTTTCCTTGAGTCGCCCCTGCGGATCTTCCAAGCACAGTTCCCGCAGCGAATAACCGAGCAATGCATCGACTTCAGACTCAACAGACTTGAACTCTTCCACTTCGTCGAACAAGCCCTCACCCATCCCCCGCTTTTGTGAGCCCTGTCCGGGAAACATGAACACTTGCATTGCAACCCTTCCGAAAGCTTCGCGAATTCAACGACCGATCAAAAAGAGATGATATCGAGGAAAAATGCTCGAATCCCTGCGCATACCCCTGGCTTGCCCAACTTGCCACGGGAAATTGGCAACGCTCGTGCGCATGCAGTGCGCGGTGGGACCACGCGCCGCTTCGAGTCGGAACCGACAATCCACGCCAGGGTTTTGCGAGCGTCAACAATGGGAAGCAGAGGCTCTTCCGGCTTCTTTCCTCGCAGTGCTGCACTGCGATTTCCAGTGCCTGCCGGGAAAGCGGCAGCTTGTGATCGCTCCTGTTTTTTGTGTCCTGAAGGGTTGAAGAATGTCCCAACGCAGCTTCGCCAGCGCTACCGCGAACGCGTCGTGCGCGGGCTCGCCAGGAAGGCAAGCACAGACCCGTCGCTGTGTACGGCGTCGAGTCGCGTGCCGAGGATTTTGACTACGTGCCGCGCTGCGCCACGATGGTGGGCTGGCCGAAACCAATACTCCACGAATCCCGGGCAGTTCACATTCGGCCAAAATTTTGGCCTTCAGCTTGGCGCTGTGGTGGCGCCCTTTGCCTGCGGCACTGACTTGAGGCCATAGTAAAAAACCCATGCGGCCGCGACGTACACCACCGGGTAGGCCAGCGTATAGGCCAGCACGGACAGGTAAGTGGACAACCGATCTTCCGCAAGGAAGATGGCGTGAATCAGCATGGCGCTCAGCGCGAGCGTGTAGCCCAGCAGCACCATATAGGCCATACCGCTGCCGACTGAAAGCAGGACACGGTGTTGTGCAGGAACTTGCAGTTCGCCCGCCAAGAGCCTCCGTGGGATCTGGTACAGCCGAAAGATGGCAAGCGCGAACACGAACGGAAAAATCATGGCCGGAAGAACGAACATGGGGATGGACACACACATAGCGTTCATCTCATGCGTCACCGTTCGCCCACGGCGGATGGGCGTGGCTCGCGTCAGATGAACCGGGTTGGATTGAACTGCCGAAGCGGTCGTCGAGAGTGGATTTTAAGGTCCGCATCCGGCGAGACAGCGCTCAGAGATCCAGGGCTCCCGGGCTTACGCCCAGGACCACAGCGTTGTCGCCTTCGTCGAGGACCGGGGTTGTTGCACGTCGGTCTTTCATAGCACTTGATCAGATCCATCAGGCAGGAACCTCCGCTGCTTCGCCTTGCGGTCGCGAGGTGTCGACCCCGCTGCTTGGCGCCAGGCGCTTGCGCGCCTCGTCGGGGTTCCGGGTTCGGCGTGCAAACGGGTACAGGGGAATATCCACGACACGCGCGGGCCGATCCGGGTATAGCGTTTCCCATGGAACATTCGAGCCGTTGACCCAATAGAACGAAAGCTTCGTGACGTTGCGCTGCTCGATGTATTGCGCCAGAAGGGAATCTTCGGTTTTCTTGTCCATCAAGGCTCGGATCTTGGCCCGATGTTCAGCCTGATTTCCCTCGAACACCGACAACGATGGATGCTCGGTGTCGTCGTTCTCCAGAAAGTGATTCAGCGCCTGCACGACTTCATGGAGCGTTGTGGCCACGATGGCCACGCGTGACTCCATCGCCTCCCGGGCACATTGCAGGTGGTAGGCAATGTCGCGCAACGGGTGCTGCGTGTTGGACTGAAAGTAGTGCCGCATTTGCAGTGCCCGAGCCCGAAGCGCAGCCTTGTTCTGCGCGGAAAGAACGACCACGTGTGGCATCGCCTCCTCGTCAGCGTCGCGTCGCGGTCCCGCGGAGGAGGCAGCAGACGCTGCCGCAACGAACTCCTCAATCACGGCACACGCATAGGCTCCGCCCGCACCGAACGAATTCACCATGGCACGACGCGGTGCCTCCTGCGTGCGTCCGCCGATGGGCAGAACCGGACGCTTCCATGGTTCCAGTTGCGTTTGCAGGCGGAATGGCGATTTGTCGAAGTGGAGGTTCGGGTTCAGCGGCGAACTGACCGCCAACGGTGGCAGTTCGCCATGGCGCAGCTGGAGCACAACCTTGGTCAGTTGGGAGATGCCTGACGCCGCCACCGCATGGCCGATGTTCGACTTGACCGAGCCGATGGCACAGAAGCCGACGTCCTCTGTGTACTCGCGGAATGCACGGGTCAGCGCCGACACCTCGATGGCATCGCCCATGGGTGAGCCATAGGCGGCAGCTTCCACATAACTGATCGTGCGCGGATCGACCTTGGCCCGGCGCAAGGCGTCGAGGAACAGTTCGGCCTGCGCATTGACGTTGGGCAGCATGGACGACCCATCGGCCCCCGCGTAGTTGACGCTCGTGGACTTGATCACCGCCAGCACGTCGTCGCCGTCCTGCACCGCCTGTTGCAGCGGCTTCAGCAGAACCAACCCCACGCCCTCGGAAGGGATCAGCCCATCGCCGTCCAGGAAGCTGCGGCTGCCATGCCGGCTGCCCATGGCATCGAGCTGCGACATCCCCCGGAACAATTCCGACGACAGGACCGCCACCCCGCCCGCGATGGCCATGCGGCACTCGCCGCGGTGGAGGCTTTCGCAGGCGTAGTGCAGCGCAGTCATCGACGACGAGCTTTGTGTGTCGATGGCCAAGCTGGGGCCGGCCAGGCGAAGGAAGCGAGAGATCCTGTGTGGCAGGCCGGCCATCGACAGCTGGGGCACGTCCTGCAGTGGGCGTCCGTCGAGCATTGCCGCGCCGACGGGGCTGGGCATGGCTCCCACGAACACGCCCACCTGCGAGCCCGCCACGGCCTGCAGCCGGCTGCGGGTGTAGCCAGCGGATTCCATCAGATGCCATGCGGACTCGAGGAGCAGCATCTCGCTGGCAATCGACGGGATGCCGGGGGCCGATTCGGCAAAGAACCGTTCGTCGAAGTCGTCGATGCCATCGAGGAACCCACCCACGTTCGAGTAGCTCTGCCGGTTGCGCCGGGCCTCGGCGCGGTCGTGGTTGTAGAAGCCCTCCAGCGGCCAACGATCGCCGGGCACGAGGCCGATGCAATCGTCGCCCGAGCGCAGTTTTTCCCAGAGCTCCCCAGGCGAGTCCGCCTGGGGATAGCGGCCACTGATGCCGACGATGGCGATGTCTCGCGTGTGTTGCGGCGGTTCGGAGGCATGGGGCTTCGCCGTTGTGCTGCGCAGTGCCGAGCCGTTTGCCAGTGCGCTTGACAGGCGACCTCTTCTTCCGGGGCGCGACGTGGCCGTGTCCGCGTGTCCCGCAGGGGCCGGCATTGCTGGTGCTGTGGCTGCCATTTCTGTCGGTGTCGACGGACTGATCTTGAAGTGCGGTGCCAGTGTGTCGGCGTGCTCGCTCGCCAGGTGCTGCGCCAGCTGCTTGACCGTCGGGTGCTCGAAGAACGCCGTCGGGCTCAGCTTCAGCCCGTACTTCCCGTT
>JAYSYW010000231.1:0-8886 GCA_043727255.1 Rhizobacter sp.
TGCACCGCGTGCGAGCCGGAGCGAACGTCCAGGTTTTCGTCGGGCGACCGGAGCTGCAGGTCGTCGAACAAACGGTCTTTCAGCGCAGGGTCGTAGTGCTGGCCGGTGTGCACCAGCACCGTGGGCGGCGCCCCGGGCGTGGCTTGCAAGGCATGCAGCAACGGCGCCATCTTCATGTAGTTGGGTCGCGCGCCGACCACACCGATGATCGGCCCGAGCGGCTGCGCCGTGGCCTCGACCCGCTGAGGGTCGATCTGAAGCGTCATGTGGCCCATGGCGCTGCTCAGGGCGTCACGGGTGAAAGGGTGTTCGCCGCGCGACGCGCCACGAACAGCAGGGGCGCCGCAGCTGCGGCCGGTGCTGCTGGCGCCACACCGAACAGCACCGCGTTGCCGATGACGGCCGGGCCGTCCACGGTGGCGGCCAGGCTTGGCGTCGCAGGGAAGGTTCCACCTTCGATGTCTTGTGCCGCACTGTCGAAGCTGACCCAGCGCAGCGTGCCGCCCGCCAGGCCGCTGCTGCCAGCGGCGCGGCTGGCAACGAGCGCGTGGCTGAAAGCCCCGTTGCCACGCACTGTGCGGGCATAAGCGTCCACCTCCGAAGCGATCGACCCGGCCACGAGTTGCGATACACCCAGCACGCGTTCGGCCGTACCGTCGATCGCGCTGCTGGCGAGCACCGTCCCACCGGCCGCCGGGGTGCTGTGGAACACACGGTCGTGCAAAGTGCTGGCGAGTTGAATCCTCTTGCCGGCCAGCACCGACGTGCGTTGCCCGTCTGACTTGCGCCAAGCCACATGGCTGTCACGGCCAGCCACCGCATAGAGCACGTGGCCCTTGAGCACCGAGAAGCCGGTGATCGGGCCTTCGGTGTTCAGCTTCACGGCGCTCGCCAACGGCTGGTCGCTGACGCGGTAGAGGTCGATCGCGCCATTGGCGCTGCGTTGGGTGATGTAGAGGTCGCGGTCGTCGTGGACCGCGTTGACCCGAAGGCCCTTGCCCACTTCGCCAGCCACCAGCACACCCGACATGCCCCTGCTGGCCTTGTCGTAGCGGCGCAGCCCGTCGGTCGAGCGCACGAAGATGCCGGTGCGCGTGACCAGCCCGTCGCCGGCCACCAGCGGCGCCGCGTTCGTCATCACGTCGCCTGCCGCCAGCGTCACATCGGTCAAGCCGACCAACGCATTGGAAGCCAGCCTGAAGCGGCCGTTCTGCCACACCAGGAACTGGTTGATGGCGCCGGTGGCCGCATGCAGCGGCGCGATCGGCAGCACACGTTCCTCAGCCAGCACCGGCAAGGCAAGCGGCGCGGCGCTGCCGCTCATCGTCAAGGCCACCACCTTGGGCACACCACCGTTGGCGCAGCTGCCCAATACGTCGGGCGCCGAATAGGTGATCACGGCTTCACTGCCCGAGAGGCTTTGCCCCACCACCAGGAAGCGCGAGGCGGTGATGTTGGGCGGCGGGCACATGGCCGTTTCGCTCGACACCTTCTGCACGCTGGGTGCGGCGGACCCGGCTGCGCCGAGGGTCAGCCGGTGCAGGCCGAAAGCGAATTCGCCGGTCGCCGCAGTGCGCGCATCGAACAGCACATGCCGGGGCGACGCGTTGGACAAGACAGCGCCCGACAGGTCGCCACCCATGATGCGCACCGAGCGGCTGTGCACCTCGTTCGGCAACAGCGTGGCCGCCACGGCCGGGCGCTCGGGGTCGGCCACACGAAGCACGCCCAGGCCGGCAATGCCGGCATCTGAATCGCCGTTGATGTCTTCATGCGCCGCGCTGCTGACCCAGCGCAAGGCCACCAACGGCTCCGCTGGTTCCACCGGCTCCACAGGAACTGGCGGGTTGGTCACTGGCGGCGCCACGCTTCCCACCCCATCTCCCGAACCCCCACCCCCGCATGCGGTCAACACCGCCGCAAACAAAATTGCCAGCGCGCCATGCCGCCCGTCGTTCAACCTGATCTTCAACACGTCTGCTCTCCACCAGTTGCAGCCATGGGTTGTAGAAGTGGCGTATGACGTCGCCATGAATCAAGGCCGCCACAAGCCCGGTATGAGCCGGACGGCTCATGGCGCGCAGCCCATCGCTCCCATCAACAGGCCCAAACGTCGCGCAAACATCACCCCATGGTGAAGATGTCATGCCCACGCGCTACGCTGCCGCGATGTCCATCCAACCCACCCTCCCCTCCGGCGCCGTCAACACTCCGTTCGCCACCTTGGCGCGCGCGCTGCGCCACCCGCCCGTGTGGCTGCGGCGCGCGGCGGCGCTCGGTGCACTGGCCTTGACCTTCGGTGTGCTGTGGCAAGGCGCGCAGCCGCATGCGGCCAGCCTGTTGCGCGAAGGCTGGGACAAGGTCGCCCACGCATCGCTCCACTTCACGCTGTGCTGGCTGTGCCTGTTGGCGATGGGTTTGCGGCGTGGCCCATGGGCCGTTGTGCTGTGCGTTGCCTTTGCCGGGCTCGACGAATTTGCCCAGCAATTCAGCCCCGGCCGATCGGTCAGCGCGGCCGACGTGCTGGCCAGCGCCGTGGGCGCCCTGGTGGCACTGGCCTCGGCGCATGCTGCTGCGTGGTTCGGCGAGATGCGCCAGCTTCGTCAGGCGCAAGCCCAGCGCAAGCGGCTGGCCGTGTGGATCAAACCGCCGCCCTGAAATCGCTTGCAAGCAAGCAAGCAAGCAAGCAAGCAAGGCAAAGCACGCACGCACGCACGCATCGCATCGCATGTCATGTCATGCCCATGACATGGCGGTCTGGTTCACTCCAGCCTCTTTCAATTTCCGCAACGCACATGGCCACCGCCTTCTCACCGACACGGCTTCTTCCCTGGGTGTTCATGGCGTGCGCAGGCGTGGCCTCGGCCGACGCCCAGCAGCAGGCGCCCGCACCTTCACCTGAAGACGAAATGGCCCTGGCCGCCGCCCGCCAGGGCAACCTGATGTTGTGGCGCGAGATGCTCAAGCTTGGCGCCAAGCCACATGCGCGTGACGCCAGCGGCAACAACGCCATGGTGATGGCCGCGTTGAGCGAGAACGAGGCCATGCTGCGCGAAGTGCTGGCGCAAGGCGTGGACCCGAACGCATCAGGCAACGTCGGCATGACGGCCTTGTCGATCGCCGTGGTGCGCGGGAACGCGGCCTGGGTCGATCGCCTGCTGCGAGCCGGCGCCAAACCCGACATCGCCGACGCCAATGGGCTCACGCCCCTGGCCTCCGCCGCACGGCTGGGCCGTGTCGATCTGGCCCAGCGGCTGCTGCAGGCCGGGGCCGACACCAACCGGGCCGACAGCCAGGGCGTGACCCCACTGCACTCGGCTGCGGCGCGCGGCCATGCTGAGCTGGTGCAGGCGTTGTTGAATGCGCAAGCCAACCCGAACGTCGTTGACCACGAACGCCGCAGCCCGCTGTTCGTCGCATTGTTCGAGCAGCAGCCGGCTGCCGCCGAAGTGTTGATCCGCCACAAGGGCACCGACATTCGGCTGCTGTCGCAAGGCTATGCGCCGCGCTTCTGGGCGCAGCAAATGGGCTACGCGCCACTTGCGCTGTTGATTGATCAGCGGCTGGCGCGTTGAGCGGAGCCGCTGAGCTGACGCGTTGAATCAACCGTCCTTCACGGGCGGTTGAATCGTCCGTCTGAAGCGGCCCGTTTGAAACGCCCCGCGTGCCGCCCCCGCCCGCCCTACTTCGGCCCCGCAGCCGTGGGCTCGGCCGGCAGCACGTCGAGCCGCGCTTCAAACAGGCGGTCTCGCAGGGCCTGAATGCGCGCTTCCTCGCCCACGCGCCACAAGCCGGTGAAGGGCTCGCATGCGCGCAGTTGGCGGTCTTCGTAGCGCTTGAGCACGTCTTGACCCACGGCCAGAGCGCCAGCATGTTTGGCTTCGCACACTTCGGCCCGTTGGGCGTTGTCTTTCAAACGTGCGGTGAGCGTGCCGCGCTCCGTCTGCGCGGCGCGGCGGTCGTCGGCGAGTTGCTGGCTTGCGGCCTGCAACGCGGCTTCACGCTTGGCCAGTTCGGTCTTCAGCGACTCAAGCTCGGCCTGGCTTTGCGTCAACGCTTCCTTGGCTTGCGCCAGCTCCGTACCCAGGCGCTTGGCTTCACGCTGGTTGCCCGAGGTGCTGGCCGCCTTGATGCGCACCGCCTCTTGCTTCACCTGGGCGGCTTCGCTGCGCAGCTTCTCGATCTCTTGCGTCTTGCCTTGTTGAAGCTGCGTGTTCTCTTGGCGCAGCTTCTGAAGCTGCTGCTGCAACTGCATGAGCTGCTGGCGTTCGCGGTCGCCCTGCGCGGCCACCGGCATCGCCAGCGACGCGATCAGCACGGCCAGCGGCCACAGCGCGTGCGGAGGGCGGATCGTGGGGCGGATCAGGGGGCGGATCGTCGTGCGGGTCATCGCGGGCTTCCTCAGAACTTGGCGTTCAGGTCGAACGTCCAGGTGTTGACGCGAAAGGCGAACGGCAGGTCGATGCTCTGCGCCTGCACATAGCGCAAGCCGAACTGCGTGTTGCGGGCGACGCTGTACGAGCCGCCGATGGAAGTGGCTTTCACATCGGTGCCGCCAAGCCGGTAGTCGCCCGGGGTGAAGCCGTCCGGCACCGCGTCGCGTTCCAGGTAACGCGTGCCGACGCTCATCAGCCAGCTGCCCTGCTCTTCGGTCGCGCCCCGGCCCAAGGTGAACTCGACGCGGTAACCCTGAGTGCGGCGGCAGTCGAGCCGGCTCGGGCCCGGCGCGCAGCCGGTGGTGCCTGGCAGGCCGGTGGCGGCGTTGCCGGCGGCACCGCCCATGCGCGCCAGGATCTCGTCGCGGTCCCAGCCCACGTTATTCAGCACATTGCCCGCCACGCCGAAGCGCCACAGTTCGGGCGTGGTGTATTCGGCCGCCAGGTTCAGGTCAAGCACGCGGAATTTCGAGGCAATGCCGTACAGGGGCGTGGCAGTGACGCCAGGTGTTGGTGGAACTTCGGCGTTGATGATGAACATCGTGTTGCCACGGGTGCGCACCAACGGGGCGGTCTCGTCGAAATCGGTGCTGCCCATCACGGCCGGGTTCAGCCGACCTTCGATGTTGCGGAAGTCGAACAGGCCCAGCCCACCACGCACGTTCCAACCCGTTCCCGGGCGCCACTGCGCACCGGTTTGCAGGCCCAGAAGCCAACTGTCTTTGGCCCGGTTCCTGGGTGAGTTATTGACTTCGCGCAGCGGGTGCAGCCCGGCCGTGGCAAAGCCCGTCCATTCGTAGCCGAAGGTCGGTTGCCAGCTCGCGGCCACACCGTCCAGCGTGAGGTCGTTGGACCACAGCAGGTCGGTCGTGCGGTAGGGGTTGGCCATGCGGCCGCCCACCACGCTGTAAGGCCCCAGGCCCCAGCTCAGGTGGGCCAGGTCGAAGCCAGTGCCGTAGCGGCGGTTGAACTGGCCCGCGTCCACATTGGTTGAGGCCGGGTCGTTGGCGTCGCCACCCCGGTTCGTCACCAGCCGAAGGCCGGCCTGCACCTCGTCGGCCACACGCGCACCGATGGCCAGGCGTGCGCGCCAGCGAAAGCGCCCCCGGTCGTCGGTGACGTTGCTGGTGCCGTTCAAGGGCTGTTGGTAGAAGGTGTCGAAGGTGCTGAGCAGCTGGTTGCCGTTCTCGTCGGCGAAGTCATCCAGCTGGTAGCGCAGGCGAATGTCGCCACTGAAGTTGAACCGCGCCAACCACGCAGGCAGCGCCTCGGGCACGCCCCAGCGCTCAGCGCGCGCGGTGGCCATCACCTCTTGGCGGATCTCTTCACGCAGCTCGCGCTTCACCGCCTCGGGCACGTAGGGCACACGCACCACGGGGGGCGCCGGCGGCGCGGCCACGGCCGCAACCGCCGGGGTGCTTGGCGCATTCAGCAAGGCCGGGTCGATGCCGGCCTGGCGCAGCATCTCGCTCGCCTTGGCGACCGTCAGCGTGTTCTGGTCCACCAGCGCCTTGACGAGCGTGAGCAGCGAGGCGCGCAGTTGTTGCGCATCGGCCGTGGCGTCTTGCGCCGATGCGGGAAAGGCCATTGCCAGCGTGGACGCGGCAAGGCAGGTGGCAAGCAGTGTCTTGTTCATGGTCGGTCTGCAAACACGGGGCGAGCCCGCAGGGTTCATCGGGAAATCAAGCGTCGGCTGAAGTCAGGCGTATGCGCAGTGGCTGAGCCATGCCATCGGGTGGGGGCTGGCGCAGCGCGCCAATGCGCGTCAGGCCTTCGGCCACCAGGCGGTCCACCTCGGGGTCGCCGCTGCCACGGGTGATTTCGCTGCGCTCGATGCGGCCATCACGGCCCAGCCATACCCGCAGGTCCACCCGGTATTCGATGTTGCGCAGCGCGCCCAGCCGCGCCAGTTCTTGCGCAATGTGGCGGGCCACGTTGTTGGCGAACAAGGTCTGGCTCATGCCGCCACCACCGCCACCACCGATCACTGGCGCACGGTTGGCGCCGCCGCTCATGCCGAAGCCGTCGCCCGGGCCACTGCCTTCGCGGGCGCCGGCCAGGGTGTCGGGCGGCGGGTCGCTCTTGGGCGAGTCGGCGGGCTTGGGTTCGTCCACCGGCTTGGGCTCGTCGAGCTTCACCTCTTCTTTCACCTTCTGGGGCTCGGGTGGTTTTTCAGGCGGCTTGGGTGGGGGGGGCGGGCGCAGCACGGCAATCTGCTGCACCTTGCGTTGCGGTTCGGGTTCACTCTTGAGCGAGAAGAACTTGCCCATGAGCCACAGCGCCAACGCCCCCAGCACCAGGCCAATGGCCCAGCCCACGGCCGGGTGCCTGCGCTTGCGTGCCACCGCCTTCACGGGTTTAGCTTGCATGGCGGCCACCGCTCACTTGGCCAGCCGCTGCGTCACCAGCCCGAGCTGGGTGATCTCGAGCTTGCCCATCAGGTCGAGCACGTCGATCACCTTTTCGTAGTGCACGCGCGAGTCGCCCTTGATGACGACCGGGAACTCAGGCGTCACCGCCTTCAGGTCGCGCAGGCGCTGCTCCAACTCGGACATGGTCACCGGGTAGGTGTCGAGAAAAAGCTGCCCCGTCTCGGTGACGGTGATGGCCTTCGTCTGCGGTTTGGCCAGGCTCGGCGTGTTGCTGGCCTTGGGCAGGTTCACCTTCACGCCCTGCACAGAGGCCGTGGTCATGATGATGAAGATGATCAGCAGCACATACGACAGGTCCAGCAACGGGGTGATGTTGATGTCGTCGTAGGCCTTGTCTTCTTGGACTTGCATCTGGGGCTCCTGGCCTTGAGGCTCAGAAGGCGTGAAGGAACCGTCGCGAGCGTTCCGATGTCGCGCCGAGCAGCGGAGCCGTACGGGCGTACGGCGAGCAGCGCAGGTGCGAGATCGGGGCGCGCAGCAGGTTCATTCGCACCTTCACTGGTTGTGGGCTTCGGCCATGCGGGTGATGAACTCGTCCGAAAACGCCTGCATGTCGGCCGTGATGCCCTTGATGCGGGTCAGCAGGTAGTTGTAGCCAAACAGCGAGGGGATCGCGACGCCCAGCCCGGCCACGGTGGCCAGCAATGCCGCGGCAATGCCAGGGGCGATCGAGTTGATGTTCACGTCGCCCGAGGCCGCAATGGCGGCGAAGGTGATCATCACGCCGACCACCGTGCCCAGCAGGCCCAGGAACGGCCCGCCCGAGATGGCGATGGTCAGCAACACCATCAGCTTGTTGAGCTTCTGGTTCTCGCGGATCAAGGTCGAGTCGATGCTGGCCTTGATGGCCGCCACCGACTCGGCCGACAGCGACGTGATCTGGCGGCCGTTGTTCACCCGCCGGTCGAGTTCGCGCATGCCGGTTGCGTACATGCGGGCCAGGGTGCCGTCACGCGAGGGGTCGCCTTCACGCAGCTGCTTCGACGCGTCGCTGTGCGGGTCAAGGTAGACCTGTGGGTCTTCCTCGAAGGTGTCAATGAAACGGGCGTTGTTGCGGTCCACCCTCACCACCAGCAAGGCCTTGTTGACCATCACATACACCGCGATCAAAAACATGATCGCCAGGATCACGATCACGATCTTGGCGTCGAGCGTGAGGCTGTTGACCAGCACGCCCAGGTAGCCCGAGTGGTCCTCGCCAGACTCGGCTTGTTCGGGTTCGCCGTACACCAGCAGCCGGCCCTGGTCGCCTTGTGCCGCTTGCAGTTCGAACCACAGCGCGTTGCGGGTTGTGGCCGCCACTTCCACCGCATCAAGCTCGCCGTTGAAGCCCTGGCCGAGGCTCAACTCGCCCGCAAAAGCTTGCATGGCTGCCGGCTGCGCCGCCACTTCGCGGCCGTCGATGAAGAGCACCAGCCGATCCGACAACGTCACACCCACGTGGTGCCACTCGCCCGGCTTCAGGCCACTGGCTTCAGCCGTCGTGTTGCCCAGGCGCGCAATCACCTGGGTGTCTTTCATCTCCACCGTCAGCGGACCCCAGACCAAGAGCTGCGCCGCGCCTGCAGCCGAAGGCTTGACCCAGGCCGATACCGACAGCCCTGCGCTTGCGTTCGACGGGTCGGGCAGCACCTTGGCGCCCTCGCCCATCGCCACCTTCAGCGGCTTGCCGCTGAACTGCGCCGCGCCACCGGCCAGGCCGGCTTCGCTGCGCGCCACGCCTTCGGCCACCACCGCATTGGCAAAGGGGCTGGCGTCTTTGAAGGCGCCATCGGCCTCGCTGAAGTTCAGGCGCAGCCGCTGCGCCGGGCTGTACACGCCCTTGGCGTCGTCGGCGGCGGCCACCTTCTCGTTGCCCGAATACATCCACAGCGCTTCGTTCGGTGCCTTCGACACCACACGCGGCACCTGCACCCAGACGATCGCCAACTGGTTGGCCGCGTCGAACATCTCGACGTGGTGCTTCAGCGGCGTCTTGTCGTCAGACGCCACAAAGCGGATGTCGCTGCCATCGGGTT
>JAYSYW010000232.1:0-8870 GCA_043727255.1 Rhizobacter sp.
CCGAACGGCCGGCATTATCTTGTCAAGACCTAACAGGCAGCTGAAATACCGCCCAAGCCCGTACACGCCCGGGAGGCGTGATGCGTTGTAGCGTACCGACCCCAACGACGAACAATCTGACCCATGCGCGGAGCTGACACATTCACCGAAGGCCTGTTCACGCTCAAGAAGCTGGACGATTTTGTGCCGACCAGTCACCCGCTGCGGGTCATCCGTACGATGGTCAACAAGGCTCGGGCCGAGATGGGCGGGTTGTTTGCCCAGATGTACGAAGACGACGCCAAGGGCGGTCGCCCCAGCATCGCGCCCGAGAAGTTGGGCAGGCTGGAGATGCCGTCGTTCCCGGTGCTGTTCACCGGGCACTTTTGGCGCAACTGATCAGGCGCCAGTGACCCGGCGCCAGTGACCCGGCGCCAGTGACCAGGAACCCGTAACCAGACACCAGTGACTTGGCGCAAGCGCGCCGGCTCGGCTGCATCACTTGAACGCGACGCGGGCGCCCGACCCTGGCGGCACGCAGGTGTAGGTGACTTCATGGCCCTTGGTGGCGGCGAGCGCACGCAAGGCCGCATCGGTTCGGCGCGAGTCGTCGGCGGCCACGAACACGCCGCCAGCCGGGTCGTACAGCAGGCCGCGCAACACGCCGGCCTCGGCCACGCGGGCCACCAGTTCGCATTCCTTGACGGAGCCGCCCAACTCCTTCGACGTGAAGCTTGCGCCGGCCCGTTGCATCAACAGGTCGATGCGTGGCTTGGCGGCTTCGGCGTTGCGGGGTGTCAGCGTTACCTGTTGGCCGACCACGGGAGCCAGGTCGTTGTCGAACGCCAGCACGAACTGCTCGACGTCACGGCGGGTGGGGTCGGGGTTTTCTTGGGGGAAGCCGGCGTTCACCTGCGGGATGAATGCTGGCGTTCTGAAGAAGCGGAACATGGTGTCGAAGGCGCCGTCGTGCAGCACGCCAAAGCCGCGCACCTGATCGCCCGCGAAGCCGATGTCGGGGCCGATGACGCGCTGGGGGTTCTGGCTGCCAAACATGCCGACCTTCTGGTACAGGTTGCGCAGGTGCGGCACCTTGAAGGTCTGCGGCGAGCCGACGAAGCTGGCCAGGCCGCCGGTGCCATAGAAGCCCTGGGCCGCGTCGAGCCGGTGGCAGCCCTCGCAGGTGAAGGCCGTCTTGTTCAGCGCGAAACCCTTTTCCGGCTGGTAGATGCCGGCGGCGGGGCGCGATCCGGTGAAGAAGTCGCGGCCGCGCTGTTGGGCATCGGTGAGTGTGTTGTCGAGCCGACGCACGGGGTTGGGCGGCAGCATCACCTGCAACTGGTAGTCCGCGAAGGCCTGCATCTCGGCCTCGTCGGGCAGGTGTTCGCTGCCCATCAGGCCTTCAAAGGCCACCACGAAATTCTTGAATGACAAGGTGCTGTCGGTGGCACTGTTTCCGTAGTGGCCGGTGGCCCGGTCACCGCGCCAGTGCATCGCGCCCGCAAGCCGCATGCCGCGCAGGGTCTGCGTGGTCATCGGGCCTTTCATCGGGTGGAGCTCGGTCGCGAGGCCGCTCCCGTTGAGGGGCGAGTTGAGGCCGAAGAGTTCGCCTGCCAGTTCGATGAACCGGGGCTGCGAAAGATGTGTCTCGATCGGGCTTTGCGTGACGGGGTCGTCGGGGTTGCCCAGGTCCCAGGCCAGGTCGTCCATGTCGCCGAAGACGTGGCAACTGCCGCACGACGACTCGCCGTTGGCCGACAGCCGTGTGGCGTCGTACAGCATGTGCCGGCCAGCCACCACGCTGGCGGGTTCGGGCGTGGGCATGGCCAGCGCCGCCACTTCCTTCTTCGAAGCCAGGTCGATCACCTTCACCGAGTTGTCGAAGCGGGTGGTGACGTACAGGCGGCCGCGTGCCTCATCAATCACCAGGCCGCTGGGGCCACCGCCACTCACGGTGAGGTAGCGGGCGCTGGTGGCGCGCGGGTCGAAGCTGTCGGCTTCCAGCTCGGCCGTGTCGAACACGCCGATGCGGGCGGAGCCGTAGGCGGCCACGTACAAGGTCTTGCCATTGCGGGTGACGGCCATGTCGAGCGGCATCGACAGGCTGTGGTTCTTCGCCGTGGCATCGAAGCCGGGGTCGCTGGCGAGCTTTTTGTAGTCGAGGTGCTTGTTCAGGTGGCGTGGCGTGACCTTCGATGCCTTGATGACCGTGACACGCGTTTCCGCCAGGTGCCCTTGTGTCGTGCGTCCGGCGTACTTGCCTGGCCCTTCAAAGCGCAGGTGGTTCATGGCTTCGGTGTTCGACACGTACAGCGCGCCGCTGACCGGGTTGGCCACCATGTTGAAGAGCACGGTGCCCACGTGCGGGTAGGCGGCCGTTTGCGCCAGCGAGCCGGCATTGACTGCGAACACGTCCAGGTCGGGCAGGCGGAAGGGCACCGCGTTGTTCCAGTTGCGGCCCAGTTCGTCTTCCCAGCGCTGGGCCGGGTTGTTGTACTTGACGATCAGGCTGGTCTCGGGTGCGGGCTTGCCCTCGACGTTGGTGCGTGGCCCGGGGTTGCCACCGGGCATGGTGACGCCACCCACGACACAGGGCTCGTTGGGCTTGAAGCCGTTGCAGACCAGTGCCTCCCTGACGGCTGTGGTTTGGTTGCCCGATTTGAACGCCGCCACGTAGACGGTGTTGCCATCAGGGCTGACGGCCAGCGCACGCGGCGTGTCGGCAAAGAAATTCAAGATGCGCATTGGTTTGCCACCAACCGCCGAGCCGAGGTTCGCGGGGTCGAACACCCACACGTCGGCACGGCCCACGCTGGGCGTGGTGAATTGCGGGTCACCCGCGCCCGGCACGTCGGCAAGCGAAGGGTCGCTGCGGTGCTGGCCCCGGTGGGCCGTGGTGATGAAAGCGCGGGCCGGTTTGCCAGCGAACACAAGGTCACGCGGCTCGTCGCCCACCAGCAGCGTCGCGGTGACGCGCGGCGTGTCGGCGAGGCTGACCACGCTGACGCTGTCGGACAGCATGTTCACTGTCCACACCTCGGTGTTGCTGCGCGCGGCAACGGCCACGGGCTCCAGCCCCACCGGCACGCGGGCCGTGAGCACCAGGCCCGTCGCCGTGATGTCGAAGACTTCCAGCGTGCTGCTCGGCGTGTTGACCACGAAGAGCTTGTTGCCGTCGGGTGACATGGCCATCGGGCGCACCGGCCCGCTCTCGAAGGCGACGAAGTTCCGGGTGGCTGGAGGCGGCGTGCCGGGGGCTGCCGCGCCGGCCAGCAAGAAGGCGCACATCAGCACGAAGAACGCGAACAGGGGGGGGCGCCGAAGAAGGCGCAGCGAAGGGGTTGGCATGAGGGGACTCCTTGGGGGCGATGGGTCGGTCGGTCTCGCGCGGAGGTGAGCGCACCGCGCCCACCCGCAAGCCGACCAGGCACAGGTGAAGAGGACTCAAGGTGTGGAAAAAGAGGGCCGGTCGGCGGCACTCAGCCTCGGCCAGCCGGCCGGTTCAGCAGGTCAGAACAGGTGCTGAACGCCAAGATCGTAGCCATTTCGATTAGCCCTAAATCCTTGGATTTATGTGCCATGTGGGCATACGGCTTGGTGCGTTTTGACATGTTGTGGTGGTAGCCAAAACCCAGGCGGTCGTTGCGAGAAACACCGCCGACCTTCGACCCCGCGAAGCCGGCCTTGATGTCACCCATGCCGACGCCCACGTTCGCGCCCACGAGGTGGCGCGCGGTTTGTTCAACCAGGCGATGCTGGCCGAGCCGCCGCCGGTGCCGTGCGAAATCACCACCAGCGGCAGCTTGCCGGGGGCCGGCGCCATCGGTGCGTCGATGGCGTTGCGGCCGGCGTTGAAGATGCCAACGCGCCAGGCGGTTTCGGCGGTGCCCGCGGGCGCGGGGTACCAGACCGCCGCCACCACCGGGCGAGGGCCACGGCCGTTCCAGTCGGCGCGGGTGGCGTCCTGGTAGCGGGCGAACGCCAGACCCACCGGCCGGTCGCGCGGCGCTGCCTCGGCCAAAGGCAGGTTGAAGCTCAGGAAGACGGCGCCGATCAGCGCAGCGCCGGTCAGGCACAGGTTGAAAAATCGCATGGTGTGGGGGCGGATGACAGCGAAGCCGCCACGATGCCCAGCCGGCGCACGGCTGGCTCGCCGATTCCACAATCGGCGAGCCGACGGCGGAATGGGCGGTCGCTGTCGGGGTTCGGCCATGCCACGCGGGCCACCGCGGAGAAATCGACCAGGAAGTGCGACACAGTTGGCAGCCGCCGGCCCCGGCCGGTTGCCTCAAGTTGGGCATGTGGAGCGCCGATAAACAGCGCATCCGCTCGACCTGCGCGCACCCCGCGCCGCCCTGCCATGCAAACCACCACTGCCAGCGCTCTAGAGCGAAGGTCTCACTTCGAAGTCAACCTGCACGACCTGCTGGAAGTGGCACGCTGGGCGTGGCTGCTCGACGTGAGCGAAGCCCAGATCCGCCATGCGGTGGCGATGGTCGGACCGAACGGCGAAGCCGTGGCCGAGTACCTCGAATTGTTCTGCCGCTACACGAACGACATGCCGAGTTGAGATCGGGACGCGCGAGAGAATCGACGCGCCTCATCAAGCAACGCCCACGGATCCGGCTTTGCCGGTCCGTCGGGTGGCGCCCCTTGGGGGCTGAGCCCGGACGCAAACAGTCCAGTGGACTGTTTGTGCCTGGCGAAGGGCTGGGCCACTGGCCCAGCGCGGCCTGCAAGGCGGCAGCGGAGCGACTGGGGGGCCGTCCTAACTAAGGGCGAAGAGAAGGGCGCCGATCGCCAGCCCGGCGGGCGCCGCGACCTCGGCGACTACCTTCAGCCCATCAAGTACCTGATCTGCGGACATCGTCTCCCCCATGCAACGTGACGTTCAAAAAGCATATCCCCTCCCTTCGACCTGTGTGCGGTTTCACTGGCAGGGTGGCCGGGGGAGGTCGCGTGGTCTTTGCGCTTTTGGCGGGTTACAGCGGCTACCGATATCCAGCTGCCTGACCGTGCCCGCACTGACCGCCTACCCCGACGACTTCCGGCGCAAGGAACTGCTGGAGGCCGGATGCGTGGCCTACCTCTTCAAGCCGGTGGACATGGCGCAGCTGATGCGGGAGATCGAGCAGGCCTCGGAGAGAGCGGTCTGAGGCTGCAGTCCCGAATCCCTCTCCTTCTGGGAGATCGCAGCGCCGTGTGTCCGTCACTTTCCAGGGCGTGCCTCGCGGGCCGTTCATGGGGTAGACCTTTGTCCCCCTCGGCTTCTCGGTCTACGGCATGCTGACGGTGAATATGGTTTCACGGCCGTCAACGTGGCCCTGCTGCTCTCGGCGCTGGCCGGACAGGCGATCTACTGGCGCAACTCCCGCCGTGAAGCGGCCAACCCTGGCATCTCCGGTCATTTTTGACCTATCAAGCAACAGGACACGCGCATGCCACTGAGATCTATCGATGTTGCCCATGATCTGCACCGTGCTCCTTGGAGCCGGGCACTGCGTGGCACAGGCCTGTATCTGTTTCAAGCAGCACTGCTGGTGGCTTGCGGCGGCGGTGACTCCGCGCTGCATTCGCCCGAGACCGCGCCGGTAGCTTCATCTTCTGCCGATAGCCAAGCGTCACCACGCGAAGCGGCAATGGCCGGCGGCGTGGGCGGCCCTGTTACCACCGGCGCCGCATTCATCGACCGCCTGCCCAAGGGGAAGAAGCTGACGGCCATCAGAACCTGCGGCGGCCAGTACGTCGACTCGGTGCAGCTTTACATCGACGGGGCCGCTCAACCCCGTCGCGGCGGCCCGGGCGGCTTTTGCTCTACCGTTGCGCTGGACGCGGATGAGGTGATCCAACGCGTGACGGGCTACGCGCGTGGCGTGGTGAACCAACTGAGCTACGTCACCAACAGGCGCACCATCGGTCCCTATGGGTCTGTGAGTGGCGATGAGTTCTCAATGAAGTCATCGGACCCTGCTGTCTTCCGCGGCTTGTCGGGCGCCAGCGGCACCGTCAATTTCCAAGGCACCGACATCCTCGTGCTGGCTCAGCTCAACCTCGTCGGCGCGGCAAGCGGCGGCCCCGGCGGCACGGCTTTCATGGATCGCCTGGAGATCGACGAGAAAGTCAAAAAAATCATCATCTGCTATGGCGCGGCCAACTCCGATAAACCCTATGTGCATTCGATTCAGTTCGAAACGACTGCGGGCCTGCGGCCTCGGCGTGGCACAGATTGGTACACCCCCACATGCAGCGAGACCACGCTTGACCACCTGAACGGCGAATACATCGTCGAGCTGTTCGGCACGGCGGGCCAGTATGTGGATTCGCTCGGCTTTGCCACCAACCAAGGCAAGCGGGTCGCTGCTGTAGGCACCCCCTCAGCCCTCAGCAATGGCTTCAGCCACACCGTCAAGGCCAAGAACCGCTTTGCCGGCTGGCACGGCAGTGCCGGTGGGTGGCTCGACAGCGTGGCGCTGATGGACCACCCCGCCGGCGACACCTCCAGTGTCGTGCCGGCCAAGCCGATCCGCGTGTTCTCAGACCAGCTGCCGTCGGCCACCGACGTGGTGAACAAGATCGTGGTGTGTACCTACACGCACCCGACATACAACACCGAGGTCGTGAAGTCGGTGCAGGCGTTTTTGCCCTCTGTTGTCGGCCCTGAAAAGGCCATGTCTTTGCACGGTGGGCCGGGTGGCACGTGCTCCACGGTTAACTTCGCCGTTGGCGAATTCATCACCGAGATGTTCGGCTTGGGCGGCGGCGGCATCGATCGCATCGCCTTTCGCACCAACTCAGGCAACGAATACGGCCCCTTTGGCGGCGGTGGCGGCAACCCCTTTTTGATCCGCAACCCGTCGTCGACCAAGTTCCTTGGCTTTGCCGGGCGCTACCTTTTCAATGGCGGACTGGTGGCGATCGATTTCAGCGCGCCGACGCAATTTGCGCCGGTGCTGCCGGCAAATAGCCAAGCCGCCACGCTAGGGTGGTGGAGCAACCTGGCCGAATGGCCTATCAACGCGATCCACGCCAGTGTGCTGAACGATGGCCGTGTGATGAACTACGGCACCGGGCCCTCCGGCGCGCAAGGCGCTTTGTTCGTCTATGACGTGTGGTCGCCGCCGACTGATGGTGTCGGCGTGGGTGAGCACATGGTGTTGCCCAACACCACGGGTACTGACCTTTTTTGCAGCGCGCAGACTTTGTTCCCCAACGGCGAGCTGTTGCTGGCCGGCGGCGACAACCGCTACAACGCGGCCAACGGCTACAACAACGGCGTAGCTGACGTGAACATCTTCAAGAAGGTGAACAACGTCTACACACTGGCGAAACAACCACAGTCATTGCGCATTGCACGCTGGTATGCCACACAGACCATGCTGCCCAGCGGCCGCGTGCTGGTCACCGGAGGCATCGACCAGAACGGCGCGCCCGTCAGCACGCCCGAGATCTACAACCCCGCCAGCAAAACCTGGACGGCCGTGACAGGCATCACCGACACCGCCTTGAACACCTTTTACCCGCGTGTGTTCGTGGGCCCGCGCGCAGCGGCGGCCGGGGTCGACGAGGTGTTCGTCATCCCCACGGGCGGCTCCAAGATCTACCGCATGAGCATCGACGCCAACGTGGCCGGCCGACTGACGGACACGAACGTGGTTCTGCCGGGTACCCAACCGGGCATTCCGGCCACGCACAATTGGCAACATCCGGCGATTCAATTCGATGCCGGCAAGCTGTTGTTGCACGTGTTCGTACAGGGCGCAATAAACCCCAACACGGGTATGAGAGACGTCGACAGCAAAGCCGTGGCGGTTGTCAATTTGCCGACGGCTGTCGGCGCGCAGCCCACGACCTTTCTTACCAACCCGCTCACGCAAGCCCGCAACTGGGCGAACTTTGTGCTGCTGCCCACCGGTGAAGTGTTGGCCATCGGCGGCTCAAAAGGTGATGGGCAGCTTGTGCTCGACGGCGAGGCGCGGCATGTGGAGATCTGGAACCCGGCCACCGGGCAGTGGCGCACCGGTGCCGCCGAGCTGCGCCCTCGGCTCTATCACTCCACCGCCGTGCTGCTGCACGACGGCCGCGTGCTTTCGGCAGGTGGCGGCGCGCCCGGGCCGGTGCTCAACTTGAACGCCCAGTTTTACAGCCCGCCTTACCTGTACAGGCCAGCCACCAACGGCACCGCAGCCACGCGGCCCACATTCACCGGCGCGCCTGGGTTTGTGCCTTACAACGCCACCTTCACATTCAACGTGCCGCCGGCCGACACGGTGCAAGCGGTGACGCTCACGCGGCTGGGCTCGGTCACGCATTCGTTCGATTTCGATGCTCGGTTCCTGAAGCTCACGGTGGTGCAAAACGTCAACGGCGTGTGGACGGTGCGTGGGCCCGCCAACCGCTACGCAGCACCGCCCGGGCAGTATTTGCTGTCGGTGGTCAATGCGTCGGGGGTGCCTTCGGTCGGCAAGGTGGTGGTGTTGGAGTAGCAAACTCAATGCACACCATCCACAGGTTCGACAACGCGAACAGCATGACGATCTGAGCCGTGTTCTTTGCCAGCCCTCTGTACCTCACGTTCGTGGGCCGAACTGACGTTTTGAGCATGCGCAACGGATGCTCGACCTCGGTGCGAAACGGGGCTATCTCTCGCCGCGGAAGCTTACCGACACCTTCGTGCCGCTGCGCGCTTCGCTCTGTACGGTGATCGTGCCGCCCATCTGCTCGACCACGCTTCTGCGAACCAACCAACTCAAGGAGGCCGAGCTGAAGATGACTCAACAGCTCAATCGGAGAGCTGTTGAAGTGGCCGTGCTCTTGCTCACCGTGCAGTGGCACGTGGGTGGCGTCCACATCGAGCACCAGCTCCTTGGGCGTCTTGGGATGGCTGGCGATGA
>JAYSYW010000233.1:0-21448 GCA_043727255.1 Rhizobacter sp.
GCGGCGCATGTGGGCGCGCGCTTGTTCGATCGCGGCCTGCAGTTCGTCGCGGCGGTCGGCCAATTCCAACGCTTCCTGTCTTGCCATCAGCGCGTCGGCTGGCAGTGCCGTGCCCGCGGCCACGCGTGCCGACACAGTGTCATGAAGGACGCGGTTCTCCTGTTCCAGCGCGGCGAAGGCAACCAGCTTGCGCTCAGCGAAATGCAAATCAAGCCAGGCAAGCGCCGTCTCTTGCCGCACGGCCAATCGTTCGGACTCCAGCATCGCTCGCTCGCGGTCGGCTCGGGCGTCCGCCGACCCTCGTTGCGCCGCGCGCTTTGCGGCATTGGGCACGTCCTGCATCACGCCGACGCGCCGCATCGTCATCGACTCCAGGTTCCAACTGAAGCGATCTGGTCCGGAGATTGGAAAGTTCTCGACCCCCACTGCCAGCTTGGGATCAGGCAGCCGGCCTGCCACCGTGCGGGCCTGCTGGGCCCCTTCGGCGGCAGCGCGGCGAGCGGCCAACGCCGCGGATCGCTGCTCGGCCAAGGCGAGCGCCTCGTCAAAGCCGAGCGTCGCAGCCTGTGCCGTGACCGCACCAGCAAGAATGCCCGCGGCCACGGCGGCCGCGCGAAAGCGGTTGCGCAACGCGCTTGCAATCGCAAGCCGGGACTGGCGTCCCGTATGGAAGTTGATGGCCATGACGGCTCTCCCCGAAAAAACCTTGAAACCCGATCGACAGCGATCGACGACAACAGCCCTCACGTCGCTGCGGACGCAGCAACGCAAAGGAGCTTCAAGGGTTAAGTGCGGAGAACCAGGAAGACGAGATAGACCGGCGGTGCGCCCACATGCGGACCGGTGTGCCCGACAAGATCCGCCAGGAGCGTGTCGGCATCTTCGGCTGCGTGCCAAAGTGCGATGCGCGTAAGTAGCCGATCAAGAACGGCTGCCGGAACCACGTCCGGCGGGCTCACGCTGTTGACGCTCTGACTGTCACGGTCGCAGTGCGCCTTGCACAGTTGCGGCTGCTCGGCGTCTAGCCCAGACATGCTGTCGCAGTCTGGCATCGACGCCATAGAAACCGCACTTGGAACAGCTGTGGGAGCGTCACATGCGTAGGCGGCAGTAGCAAGCTGAAGGCATACCAGTACCGCTGCGAGCATGCTCGCAATCCAGCGCCGATAAAGCTTGTTCAGTTGCACCGACGCAGTCTACAAGTTCGGCCGACCATTGACGGACACTGCCGAGGTGGCGTCCGTCAACGATTGCTCAGATGGCCAACTTTCCGGCGTCACTTTTGCTTCTGCATCCACTTGTCCAGCTGCTCGATTTCCTTGGTCTGATCCTTGATGATCTTGGTGGCCATCGCCTTCAGCTCGGGCGACTTGCCGTGTTCAACCTCGGCTTTGGCCATTTCCAAGGCTTGCTGATGGTGCATCTTCATCATCATTGCGAAATCCTTGTCGGTGTCGCCGCTCATGGCCATCTTGTGCATGCTTTGCATACCCATGTCCATGGACTTCTTCATCTGTTCAGACCCATGGCCAGCAGGCTGGGCATACGCCGATCCAGCTGCCATGGCAGCCACGAGAACCAGCGATGCCGTCTTGAGACGCGAGAAAGTGCAGTTCATGAACGTTCCTTTGGTGATGGGATTGGGTTGAATGGGCAAGCGGCGTTCCTCGCTTCGGCGTTGAGGAACGCGAGAGCGCCGGTGCTCATGCGAACCACGTGACTCGTCCGTCCGCAACGCGAACCGCGAAAAGTAGACGGACGACGGATTGGGAGCGATCAAGGATGCATCCCCGGAGCACGCCCACCGTGGACGCTCTGCCTGTTCTTCTGTCGCCGGCGTCGGCTCACCATAAGCAACCACATCACGGCCAATGGAAGCGCAAGCCAACCAAAGCCATGTTGAGCGGATGCCCCAAAGAGCCACCCGCCGCTGGCTGATCCCAGCGTCTGTCCGAGGCCAGCCGCTGCGGCCAACCCTCCCATGGCCATTCCCAGCTGAGCTGGTGAAGCGCCTGCGGCGAGGTAGGCAACGACGGGAAGTACCAAGCCCGTTCCGGCAGCAGTCAAACTAACGCCCAGGTACATCCAGCCGTGGGCCGGTAGGAACGACAAAACAAGCAAGCCGGCCATGGCCAGCGTCAGACCTGTACCGATGAGGCGATGGGCAGCGTCGGTTTTAAGAACGGACGTGAAAAACAGAAATGCATTCACACCGAGCATGACCAGGCTGCACTCGGCGAACATCAGGGCGGCCTCGACCGAGGTGACTCCGGCGTTTCGCTGGCCTACAAGGAGTATCCCGAGCTCGAAGGACGCCAACACAAACATCACCCCGGCACTGAGGACCCACAGCGGGAAACTCGTCGCCGACGCTCGGTCAACCTGCGGCACCACTGTCGCCACGGCGTGAAGCCGCACCACGAACCACAGTCCGATCAGCGTTACTCCGGCCAACACAGCAGTTAGCAAGAGGATCGAATCCGCCATCGGCGACGGCGCCAGCACGCCTGCACCGAACCAGGATGCCGTCCCGGCCGCCGCTGCGATCGTCGCGGGACCCACCAGGAAGCCGAGCAATGACATCGAACTCATCCAGGCAAACCGGCGGGCGCGTTGCGCTTCAGTCGACCCTTCGGCGACGATGACGGAGACCAGCGGGACGATCGCCGCCACGAAGAACCCCGCGCTGCCGCGCAGGGCATACAGCTCCCAGAGCCCAGGTGTTTGAGGAAGCAGCAAGGCCACCAGGCTTGCCACATACCCCAAGAGCCCTGTCATCAGGATCACATTGCGCCCCGCACGATCGGAAAGAAACCCCCACATAGGCGCGCCCAGAAGCAAGCCCAGCGCATACACGGCCCCGAGCTGCCCGACGTGGCGTGCGACCTCGGCCGAGGATGCCGATGGGACGATTGAAAGCAGCCAACCCGGCATCACGGGCAGCAGTGCGCCATAACCCGATGAGACAACGAAGACAGCCATCGCCAGCCATGCCACTTCCGACCGCTGCAGGCTTGTGCGGGCCGCACGCCCTGGCTCGGGCGCAGCTTTGTTGCTGCTCATGCTTCTGCACGCGTCGCCTGGCGCGGCGTCGTCACGAAATGGGCACACAAAACAAGGCTCAGGACCGCGGCAAAAAGGCACCACACGGATATGAACCATCGCGCGTAAAAGTAGTAGGCCGCAGCGAACGAAGCCAGCGCGAGCAGCCCAAACAGCTTCACCCAGCGGTGTGTGGAAACCATCGGGCTGATCGCTGTCGACAGCAGGTAGCCGCTCATCACGACGGCTGCGAAGAAGTGCGGCGAAACGTACTCGATGTGCTGCCCTGTGACCTGTGAGACGACCGAGAACGCGACAAGCGTGTACAGGAGGTACGCAGCCACAGCCCCGCCCGCCACAGACAGACCCCACAAAGTGGTGCGGCGCCACCCGGGCGGCTCGATCAGCAACACCGCCACCGGAACGAACACCGGCCACAGGACGTGTGAAAAAAACGAATACACATGCGTCATCGCGGCGTTGAGCAGCGGCGCCTCATAGCGAAACGTCAACCAGACAACACCCTCGATCAGCTGCTGGATGGAGAAGAGGAGCGGGATGGCGGCTAGTGGAAGCTCACGCGCGCCGCGCGCCGAACGGACAGTCAGGATGCCGGCTCCAAGCAGCACGATGCCTGCCGTGAAGCTTGCCGATGCCGAGAAGCACATTCAGGCGATTCCCGGGGGCTCTTTGCCAGACACGCCCTCGCGCAGGTAGCACACCATCCCGCCGAGCCACAGCAGGACGGGCACCAGAAGCAACCAGCGGAAGTCCGAGTGCAGCAGAAAGTTGGTCGCGCTCATCAACGCAACGCCGGCTCCCCCTGTGACTACCAGCGCCAACAAGGTTCCGGGAGCTCGGCGGGCGAGAGAGCGCCAAGCCACCAGGATCGTCATGGTGCCCGCGGCGACCATGAATCCACCCATGACGTTGAAGACGTGGCTGAGCCAACCTTCGAGGCCCGGCGCCGCTGCGCGCAAGGCTTCGAGGGATGTCCCCATGAAGCGTGGATCCTCCGGCAGCAGCGCCGGCCGAAGCGCGATGAAGTAGACGCCCAGCAGAACCATCCACAGCCCGCAGGCAACGAACACTTTGCCGGACAGTCGCATAGGCAGAGTCGATGGCGTCATGGACTCACGCTCACGCCGTTGGGCCCCTTGCCAACGCGAACAGTGCTCACCACCGCCCGTGACTTGATGTCGATCACCGACACGGTGTTGGCGTAGGTGTTGGTGATGAATGCAAACCGCCCTTCACGGTCCACGGCCACACCGTGGGCACCCGACCCTGTGACGACTGTCTTCACCGGCTTGAACGTCTGCAGATCGATCATGCTGACCGTGTTCCCGGGCTTGCCCCGACTGCCCTGGTTCGCCACCAGGAGGGTGCGTGAATCCGGCGTCGCAAAGAGCTGGATCGGCACCGAGCCCACGCTGATCTTGCGTGTCACCTTCTGTGTGGGAGGGTCGATCACCGCGACCGCCTTCTCCTCGGACAGCGAAACGAATGCCTTCGACCCGTCCGGCGTGAACCCGACCTGGGCTGGCCCCTTGCCGACGGGAATCTGCGCGGTCTCTTTGTGACTTGCGACGTCGATGACCGAGACCGTTCCGCCTTTGAGATTGGCGACGTAGGCGTGCCGCCCATCGGGTGCGAACCGCAGGCCATGCGGAAATTTCCCGACGGGGATCGTTGCGACGAACTTTCTTGCCGTTGCATCGATCACGGTGACAGAGTCGTCCCCGCCGTTCGTGATGTACGCGAACCGTCCATCGGGCGTCAGCGCGACGTGCGCCGGGTGCAAGCCCACTGGGAGCTTGGCGATGACCGCGTCAGTTGCCGTGTCGATCAGCCAGACTGCGCCCGGCTTGGCCATGGCAGCGTGCTCAGCCTTGTTCATGCTCATCTGCCCGGGCGCAGCATCCGGATCCCGCTCACCGTTGTTCGTCACCCAGACCACCTTGCCATCTGGCGAGACCTGTACGTTGTGCGGCATCTTGCCAACGGGCACAGGGGTGAGCGTTTTGAAGGACACCGCGTCGAGCACGCTGACGCTGTCAGCGTTTTCGTTGGCGATGTATACCTTGTCGGCAGCGGTGACTGCATTGGCGCAGGCAAGCAGAGCCATCGCGAGGAGTGTCTTGGTCATGGTCTAGTTCTTTCCGTAAAGCATGGCAAAAAGCCGCTCGCTCGCGTCATCCCGGGCAACTCGATAGTTGTCGAGCGACTTCGAGATAAGCGTGCTCGCGTGGGCTTCCATCGCAACGAAGGGGTTCCCCTCGTTGGCCGGCGTCCGTTCCCCCGCAAGGAAAGGGGCAAGCAGCTTCAGCGGCAGCATCAGCGGGTTGAATTTTTCGGAGAACATCAGGGCGCCGAATCGCATCGGGTGCAGCCACTTCAACACTTCCGCGCTCATCGGAGTGGACAACGCGGTGACCCAGGGACGCAGTGTGTTCTGGTACACCACCTCGTTCCATTCAGAGACCGCCTGGACCTTCTCGAACGACCTCTCCGGGTGCGCATAGCGGATCTGCTCGACCTCGCGCTCCTCGAACCGAACCGTGTACTGCGGCTTGCGGCAATCCGGGTTGCCCGTCGGGTTGATGATCTTCATTTCATACAGACCCGGCTTCAGCGCCGCGAGCTCACCAAGACTTTCAAGGATCGCGCGGTGCTCCAGCTTGGCCACGCTGCCTGACACGAAGATGCCCAGGTGCCCGACGTGAGGATTGAGGAGGTAGACGATCCGCTGCCCTGCATTTTTCAGGTCGGCGGTCGTGGGATAGACGGCCGGGATCCAGTTCAACGCCTGGTGCGGCGGCGAGATGTTGTCACCGCTGGAGGCGAAGATCACCAGCGGGCTGCGGATGCGCTTCAGGTCGACAACGCAGTGATCGTCGATCTTCAAGGTGCCTCGTTCGAGCTTGTTGCCGATGAACAGATCCTGGACGATCGACAGGATCTCCTCGCGACTCAGGAAGTGGTACCCGGTCCACCACCGCTCGAAGTCGAGGAAGCGTTGGCGCTCGGTGTCGATGTTCGCGAAGACGTTGTAGTTCTTGTCCCACAACGTGTTGGACGGGCTGAGGTTTTCGAAGTTCTGTACCAACCATGCACCGTCCAGCTTTCCGTTGCCAAGGTCGGCGAGCAGGTGCGTCATCCAGCTGCCACCCATCAAGCCGCCTGACAGGCGCATCGGGTTGACATCAGACGCACCAGCCCAGTAAGAAAGCGGCGAGCCGCTCAGAACGGTGACACCCGCAAGGCCTTCGCAGTCCGCTGCAAGAAGGGTCGCGGCCCAGCCGGCCTGGCAGTTGCCATAAAGCACCGGCGGCATTCCACCGTGCCGGCTGCTTACCTCTTCCACAAAGCGACGCATCACATGCAGCACATCCGCAAGGGTCTGGTTCGGACAGGGCAGCGGGAAGAACACGACAAAGTAGGTCGCGTGGCCTTCGTGCAGGGACATGCCGACTTCAGAGTCATGCTTGAAGCCGCCGATCCCCGGGCCGTGCCCGGCACGCGGATCGATGATGATCACCGCAGGCTTGCTGGCGTCCTCACAATCCATCGCGTCTTTGTCCTCGCAGCGGGTGATGCGCAGCAGGGCGTAGTTCGCTGGCCGCTCAAGCAGCCGGCCATCCAAAATCGTCTCGTACTCGAAGTGAAGCGGTGGCGGCATGCCGGCTGTCTCGTGCGCCAGCATGTTGTTGGCCCGCTCCCGGAAGGTGTCGAGGAGCATCAGGCTGCGTTGCCAGCGATCGATCTGATAGCGCAGTGCCTGGTCCGCCATGGACGCTGTGCTGACGGGTGCCACCCGGGCTGGGGAAGGCGCAGGCCCGGCTTTGGCAAGTTTGAGTGCCTGCGTTTGCTTGATTCCAGCCCTGGACTTGGGCTTCGCTGCAACCGCCGTCATGCCAATGCCTCCGCGGCGACGCGGGCCGATTCGGCACGGGCCTTCGGGGATTGGGCCGCCTTGATGCCTGCAAGCTTTGTCCGCTTGAGCATCAATGCGTTCAGCGCCACCAGCGCCGAGCTGCCGGACATCGACAACGCAGCAAGTTCAGGCGACAAGGTGAAGGGATAGAACACGCCCGCGGCCACCGGAAAAGCAATCACGTTGTAGCCCACAGCCCACCAGAGGTTCTGGTGCATCTTGCGCAGCGTGGCGCGCGACAGCTCGATTGCCCCGACCACGTCATAGGGGTCGCTTTTCATCAGGACCACCTGAGCGCTTTCCATGGCCACGTCGGTCCCGGCGCCAATGGCGAAGCCAACATCGGCCTGGGTCAGTGCCGGCGCATCGTTGATGCCGTCGCCAACCATGCCAACCTTGTTCCCCTGGTCCTGCAGTTCCTTGATCTTGGCGGCCTTCTGGCCGGGAAGGACTTCAGCCAGAACGATGTCGATGCCGAGCTCTTTGCCGATGCGGTCGGCAGTGGCCTGGTTGTCGCCGGTCATCATCGCCACCTTAACGCCCCGCTCCTGCAGCTTGGCAATCGTGGCCTTGGACGTTGGCCGGACTGCATCCGCAATGGCGATCAGGCCGATGAGCTTTCCGGCCCGTGCCACGTGCACCGCCGTGCGTCCTCCCCCTTCGAGCCGGGCCGCTTCCGCCGCCAGCGCGTCAAGGGCCACACCCTCAGACTGCATCAGTTTGCGGTTGCCCAGCAGAACGGCGTCCGGGCCGATGCTGGCGCGAGCGCCCTGACCATCCAAGTTGGTGAAGCCTGTAGCCACCTCCGTCGGCATGTCGCCGGCGCGCTTCAAGATGGCGTGCGCGAGTGGATGTTCAGAGAACTTCTCCAGAGCTGCCGCGGTGGCAAGCAAGTCCGCTTCGTTCACCCCGGGCGCCGTGACCATCTCCACTACATCCGGTTGGCCCACGGTAAGCGTGCCTGTCTTGTCGAAGACAACGACCGTCAGCTTGGTGGCGTTCTCCAATGCGGAGGCGTTCTTGAACAGGATGCCGTTCATAGCGCCCAGTCCGGTCCCCACCATGATCGCCATCGGTGTGGCCAGTCCCAGCGCGTCGGGACAAGCGATGACGAACACCGTGATGGTGAGCGTCAAGGCAAACAGCAGCGGTTGACCAAGCACCCAGAACCAGACCGCGAAGGTCAGCAAGCCAATCGCGATGGCTGCAAGCACCAGCCACTGAGATGCGCGGTCTGCGAGTAGCTGGCCTGGTGCCTTCGAGTTTTGTGCCTCTTGCACCAGCTTGACGATCTGGGCGAGCGCGGTGTCCGCGCCCACCTTGGTCGCCTTGTAGCGAAAGCTGCCGCTCTTGTTGATGGTGGCGCCGATGACCGAGTCGCCTGCCACCTTCTTCACGGGCATCGACTCGCCTGTCAGCATCGACTCATCGACCTGGGAGCTACCGTCAACGATCTGCCCGTCGACCGGAATCCGCCCGCCGGGCTTCACCACAACCGTCTCACCCGCCAACACTTCCGACGTGGGCACCTCGACCTCGGCCCCAGATCGAAGCACGGTGGCCATCGGCGGCGCAAGATCCATCAAGGCACGGATCGCTTCGGATGCGCCAGCGCGTGCGCGCATCTCCAGCCAGTGGCCCAGCAGAATGAAGACGAGCAGCACCGCCGAGGCCTCGAAGAACACCTCGCCTTCGTACAGGAACGTGGCGCCCACGCTGAACAGGTAGCCGGTGCCCACCGAGAGGACAACCAGCGTCGCCATGTTGGCGACCCCGTTGCGGGCCGATCGCCACGCAGCGACGAGAAACGGCCAGCCCGGGTAGGCAATCGCTCCTGTAGCAGCGACGAACAGGAAGAGCTTCCGGTCCATGCCGAACGGCGCCGCAAAGTCCCCTAGCATTTCTCCCATCGGCGAGTACAGGAAGACAGGGATTGCGAACAGCAACGCAACCAGAAAGCGGTTGCGCATGTCGCGGGCCATGTCCTGCATGGACATGCCAGGGGCATGACCCATGTCATGCATCATCTCCGCCTTGTCATGAGACATGGACTTGCCCCCGGTCGCGGGTGCCTTGTGGCCAGCATGTCCCGCATGTTCGGAATGTTTGGAATGCTCGGCGTGGCCGGCGTGGGTGGACCGGGTCGGTACGCCCGCCTTGCCAACGGCCTCGCAGACGTGGGCCGGAACCAACTCTCCGCGGCAGTGGTAGCCGCAGTCCTTCACGCGCTGCTGGATCGCATCCAGGGTGGTCTTTGATTCGTCGTAGTGCACGGTGGCACTTCCGGCGACGTAGTTGACATCTGCATGGTGCACGCCGGGGATCGCCCCCAGCTGCCGAGCGACGCCCTCCGCGCTCAGGCTCGACACCATGTTCGCGACTTCGACAGTGCTGGTTTTCATGCGGCAACCTCTTTTTTCGCAAAGGAAGGAATGAACCGCGGCGTTCGTGCCGCATAGGCGTCGAAGGCCGATCCGAAGTGCTTCCGCATCTCGGTCTCTTCCGTCACTGCGAGCCGGCCGTACATGACCAGCAGGATCGGAAACATCGCCAGCGTGAGCAGCGTTGGCCACTGCAACAGGAATCCCAGAAGAATGAGGACGAAGGCCACGTACTGCGGATGGCGAATGCGGGCGTAGGCACCCGTGGTGGCCAGGGTGTCCTGGCGTTGGGCGTGGTACAGCACATTCCAGGCGGTGGACAGCAGATAGAAGCCGTAGCCCAGGAACACATAGCTGGCGATGTGAAGCAGGCCGAAGTGGGCATCGCCTTTTTCACCAAGAAGGGTTGACCACAGGTGGCCAGAGTTGTGCGAAAGCAGGTCCAGGCCGGGATACCGTGTCTGCAGCCACCCTGACAACACATAGAGGGTGAGAGGGAAGCCATACATCTCGACAAAGAGAGCCACGATGAAGGCTGCGAAAGCACTGAAGGTTCGCCAGTCGCGCGCGGTCTGGGGCTTGAAGAAGCTGAAGGCGAACATGAGAAAGATCGCCGAGTTGAGGACGACCAGCGTCCAAAGCCCATAGGCAGGTGCATCGTGGGTCATGGGCGCTCTCCGGTCTTGACTGCTGGCGCGTCGGCGCCTGGCTCGCTGCCGCCCGTGTGACCACCATGACCGCCGCCATGGCCGCCGTGCATGAATATGTGCATCACTGGGCAGGCAAGCAACAAAAGGAAGGGCAAAGCCCCCACGAAGTGCGCCCGGTGTTCGCTCAACAAGAAGTACGAGGCAACGGCGCCCAGAACGAGCAGGCCAACCGCGTATCGGGAGCGCCAGAACGGCGGGGCGTTCACGGGTTCGGGCGTGTGATGGTGTCCAGTTGGGGCATGCTTCATGACAGGCCCTTCCGAATTGCGAGGGAGCGTTCAGGCGATCGACGCGATGGCGTGAGAGAGAGGCAAGCGACGTGCATATGGGAACCTTTGGTTCTGGGCCGATGACGTGGATCTGCTCGTGCAGAGCATCTGGCGGGAGAGTTGGGGTCGAGCCGGCATTCCGTACGGAAGTACAGATCGGTCCGGACAAAGGAAGCGTGCTGATCGCGGAGCCTGTGTGCTCCGGATCTGCGGCAAGGCGGCTAAAGCGCCAGTCGGGAGTAACGGATCCTGACGGGTGGCCCCAAGGGGGGAGCCTGCAGGACGTCGGCTCGGCAGAGTGCCAGAACCGCTGGGACTTCAGCAGTCCATAAAGTGGTGACAAATGGCGCGAGGCCCGGGTCGGTTTGATCGACCCCAACGGAGGCTTTCAGCAAAAGCTGGGAGCCGTCATCGCAAGCCTTGAGACAAGATTCCTTCGCTGGCCCGTGGTGGTCACCATGGTCGCCAGAAGCGTGCTCATGTCCTGCCGTCGCGGCAGGTGCATCGGGGGTGTCGGCATTCGAAGCGTGCTGCGAACTGCTGTGCTCCCTTGCCGGCTCCAGAAGACACGCGTTGGCGACACCTGAACCTAGCGCGAACAGCCACACCATCAACACGACAAGTGCGGTGTAGCGGTTGGTGCGAGGAGTCGAGAAAGGCGTCATGTGGGTCCGAATGGCAATTGCATGCTAAGTCGCTGCCCAGGGGAAATGGTTGATCCAAATCAAGCGCGCTCTCAGTGACGAGGCGTCTATACGCTGGCGTACCCTTGAACCGAATGCGACCGCCCAAACTTTTGGCATGTTGGCACGCTCGACGTACTGGTGAACGGACGCCCATGCAACTGGTGTGGTGGACCGTACAGACCATCATCGGCGTCAGGTACAGCATCGAGGCGTCGTGTTGGTTGCCAAAGGCAAGACCCGGCTCCGCCTCAGCGGAAGCTGATGGACTCCTCCAACGCAGAACAGGGTTGATTTCACCCGGCCCATCAAGGTCCCTTCATGTACACACATATCCTCGTCCCTGTAGATGGCAGTCCGACCTCCAACCGCGGCCTGGGAGAAGCCATCAAACTGGCCAAGTTGACCGGTGCGAGCATCCGGCTGATCCATGTGGTCGACCAGCTTTCATACATTGCTGGTATGGAGGGGTACGGTGCCACGACGCTGGACCTGCGGCCGCTGTTGCGAGAAGGCGGCGAGGGGATTCTCAAGACGTGCATGGAGCGTGTCGAGGCGGCCGGCGTCCCAGTGGACACGGCCTCGTTGGACAGCTACTCCGGGCGCGTCTGCGACTTGGTCGTGGCAGAAGCGCTGACCTGGCATGCCGACTTGATCGTGATTGGCACCCATGGACGGCGTGGCGTCGAGCGCGTCTTCATGGGCAGTGACGCCGAGCAAATCGCTCGCTTGGCCCCCACACCGGTGCTTCTGGTCCGGTCGGCAGAGGCGGGGTCCTTTCCACCCGCCGTGGCCGCCAGAGCAGTGTGATGAGTGCAACGCCCGTGTCATCCGCCGCCAAGCCTCCCATGCCCGTGGTCGAAAACCTCAATCAGGCGTGCTTTTGCATCACCCTCGACCTAGGCGCGCTCGCACGCGCGTTGGATTCAGAACTGGGCCAACCCGGCCTTGCCGACATGGTGCGGCAACGCTGCCCATACGTCTTTGCAGCGCAGCCTGTTTTCGTGGCACCGCTTCAACTGCAACGCATGGCGCAGGTGATGCACGCCATCGAATCGGTCGTGGCCTTGCCTGCCTATCGAGAGCAGGTGTTGGCGGCTGCGCCTGCCATCGCCCGGATGGGCACACCCGGGCCATTGGGTGCGTTCTTTGGGTATGACTTTCACGTCAGCCAAGGCAAGCTGGGGCTGATCGAAATCAACACCAACGCCGGCGGCGCGATGCTCAACGCTGTCCTGGCGCGAGCGCAGCGGGCCTGCTGTGCGGCGGTCGGCGGGATGCTGCCCACGCTGGCCAGCGTCGCCGCCTTCGAAAAGCAGATCGTCGACATGTTTCGCCGTGAATGGCAGCTGGCCCAGTCAGCCGATCGGCCCGCCAGGCCGCTTGCGAGCATTGCAATCGTCGACGGAGCACCTGAGGAACAGTACCTCTATCCCGAGTTCCTGCTGTTCAAACAGCTGTTCGAGAGGAATGGGCTGCGAGCGGTCATTGCCGACCCGGCCACACTGGAATGGCGCGACGGCTCACTGTGGCATGGTGATCTGGTCATCGATCTGATCTACAACCGGCTGACCGACTTTTACCTGGAGCAGCCCGACAGCGCCGCGCTGCGTGAAGCGTATTTACAGCAGGCTGTCGTGGTGACCCCCCACCCGCGGGCGCACGCGCTCTATGCGAACAAGCGCCACCTCGCCTTGTTCAGCGATGCGTCGCGCTTGCAAGCTCTGGGCGTCCCACCGGCCACTCAACAGATTTTGCTCGAGCACGTGCCTCGCACCGAGGTGGTTGATCCGGCGGACGCGCAGCGCTTGTGGGACGCGCGCCGCAGCTTGTTCTTCAAGCCGGTGGCAGGCTTTGGCAGCCGCGCCGCGTACCGGGGCGACAAGCTGACGAAGCGCGTATGGCAGGACGTTCTGGCCGGTGACTATGTTGCTCAAGCCATCGTCACGCCAGGGGAAAGAACGCTCGACGAACAGAGTACGACGTTGAAATTCGACCTGCGTGCGTACGCCTACAACGACGAAGTGCAGTGGGTGGCAGCGCGCCTGTATCAGGGGCAGACCACCAACTTCCGCACGCCCGGTGGCGGCTTCGCGCCGGTGTACAGCGCGACCGGTGCGTCCGGCTGCGGCAGTTCACCTGTGCACTGCGCCAACAATCTACCGGGCGTTGGCGAACAGCCTTGTCCATGACACGTACGTCGGCTCAAAAACCATGGGAGTGATTGAAACGTTCGACGAAGTGACTGCACCTCTCGGCGCCCCCCATGTCGCCCCTTCCCATTCCTACATCGCAACGATCAGGTTCTGCGGCGGGAACAACAGGCCTGGTTTCAAGACCGCGTTGAGCGAGGCGGCGCCTTTTTCACCCGCCTGCGCAGACCTAAACACGGGGGTGAAGGAGCGCAGATTGGTGGCGCTCAACATGCTTCCTGCGGCTTGCCGATTTGAGTCTGTATATGAAATTGTCTGATTTCACTGAGCAACAGGTCGACATGCTCGTCGACGACTGGGTGGGCTTTGCTCGATCCTCGATACCGCCTGCGCGTCAATTGAGGCCTGAGGAATTGCGTGATCATGCCAAGGTACTGCTCCTAGCAGCGGCCGCAGATATGAATACCGAGCAAGGCGTCGGTGCGCAACATGACAAATCCCGAGGCGACCTTCCGAACAACTCGCCGAGGGTGACCGAAGCGGCACGGGCCCATGCACGCCATCGGTTCGTGCAGGGCTTCACGTTAGATCAAATGGTTTCCGAGTACCGAGCGCTACGCGCTTGCGTCATTCGACACTGGACGGAAGCTGGGGGACTGAAGGCGAGTGGAGCCGTGACAGAAGTTGTCCGATTCGGGGAGACCATGGATCAAGGTCTCACGGAGTCGATTGCCTGGTACAGCGGCAAGGTCGACGAGTCACGAGGTCTCCTACTCGGCGTGCTCGGTCACGACATGCGCACGCCTCTCGGAGCCGTGTCGATGTCGGCACAGTACCTCCTGCAGTCCACGGCCCTAGACGGTGCACACTTGAAGGCGGTGGCTCGCATCATGAGGTCTGGAGCCACGCTGCGGAAGATGGTGGATGACTTGCTCGACTTCACGCAGACCGCGCTTGGCCTCGCGCTGCCAGTCGCGCCGGTCCAGATCGATGTCTCGGAGTTGTGCCGCGAGGTGGTTGAAGAGCTGACGGCGTTGCATCCGGAACGCGAGATAGAGATCGCATGCACAGGGGACGCGGCCGGCCGCCTAGACCCGGCGCGAATCACTCAGATGATGTCGAACTTGGTCGCGAATGCGATTCAGCACGGGGACCACAACTTGCCGGTTTCGGTGGGTGTCAAAGGCGAAGTTGATGCCATCGAGCTGCGTGTTCACAACAGCGGTCCCGCCATTCCACCGGAGGCACGAGGAACGCTGTTCGAGCCTCTTAGGCAAGTGGCGGGCGTTAGCGCGGACAGGCACTTGGGCTCCTCGGGACTCGGCCTCGGCCTTTACATTGCGCGAGAAATTGCACGTGCGCACGGAGGTTCCATCGATGTCGTGTCAAGCCAGACCGACGGAACCACCTTTATCGCCACTTTGCCTCGGGCCAATCTCACGGAAAGGCGTCGGGCTCACAAATAGCCCGAACAGTTAGCGGCGCGAGCGACGCCCGCAATCTTCGTGCTACTCAGGGCTTGCGACCGCTTGGGTCAATGCGCTGTTTCGAGGCCAAGCTCAACGGAGGCATGTCACTCGCGAGCGTGATTGACCGTGTATTTTGGTATTTCGAGTGTCACGTCGGCGCTGGCCAAAACGGCTTGGCATGACAGCCGAGACTGCTGTTCGAGCCCCCACGCCCGGTCGAGCAAGTCTTCTTCACTGTCCTCGATGGGGCTGAGCGAATCAAAGCCCATGCGAACGATCACGTGGCAGGTGGTGCATGCAGAAGACATCTCGCAGGCATGCTCGATGTCAATGCCGTTTTCCAGCAAGGCCTCGCATAGGGAGGTGCCGCTGGGGGCTGTCAGCGTTGCACCCTGCGGCGCATAGTCCGGGTGCGGCAAGATATTGATCACAGGCATCTCAGTCCGCCAGTTCGTCGAGGATCGGACAATCCGGCCGATGGTCACCGTGGCAACACTGCGCCAGGCGCTCCAGCGTGCGCTTCATCGTGGTCATTTCTTCGATGCGACGGTCCAGGTCAGCCACATGCGCGGTGGCAATCTTCTTGACGCTGACGCTGGCACGTCGACGGTCCTGATACAGCGTCAGCAGTTCAGCGATCTCAACCATGCTGAAGCCGAGGTTCCGACCACGACGAATGAAGCGCAACGTGTGCACTTCCTTGTCGGAGTACTGGCGGTAACCGGAGTCGGTTCGGCCTACCTTGGGCAGCAGCCCAAGCGATTCGTAGTGCCGGACCATCTTGGCCGATACGCCCGACCGGCTGGCGGCCTCGCCGATGTTGAAAAGGCCTGCGGTCGTGGCTTGGGTGGCGACGTGGTTCATTGATCGGTACCTTTCCAGCGACGCAGCATCAGCGCATTGGTGACGACGCTCACGCTGCTGAACGCCATTGCGGCGCCGGCGATCATCGGGCTCAGCAGCCCAAACGCAGCGAGCGGGATGCCGACCACGTTGTAGACGAAAGCCCAAAACAGGTTCTGTCGGATCTTGGCGTACGTCCGGCGTGAAATGTCGATTGCGTCAGCCACAAGGGCTGGGTTGCCCCGCATGAGCGTGATGCCAGCTGCGTGCATGGCGACATCGGTGCCGGTGGACATGGCAATGCCAACGTCGGCCGCAGCGAGTGCCGGCGCATCGTTGATGCCGTCACCGACCATCGCCACACGTCCCCTGAGCTTCAGACGCTCCACGATGTTGGCTTTGTCCTCCGGCAGAACCTCGAACTCGATCTCGTCGAGACCCAATTGCCGACCAACCGCCTGGGCACTGCCTCGGTTGTCGCCCGTCACCAGCACCGACTTCACGCCGAGATCTCGAAGTCGCTGGACCGCGATCGCAGCGCTCGGCTTGATGGCGTCGCCAAACGCCAGCAGACCGAGAAGTATTGGCTGCTCGGCGGCCTCCGCGAGCCATGAAACCGTGCGCCCTTGCGATTCCAGTTCGACAGCACGCGCTTTCAGAGGCGACAGATCCACGCCGAGTTCTTCCATGAAGCGGGTGCTTCCAAGCCGCAGGGACCTCCCACGAACCGTGGCCGCCATGCCGCGGCCGGCAATGGCGCGTACGTCGCTTGCCGCCGGCACACCGACCTGGTCACGGCGTGCCGCGTCCATCACGGCACGCGCCAGCGGGTGTTCGCTGTTGGCCTGGATGGCTGCGCTGGCGCCGAGCAGTGCCGCGTGCCCGCCATCAGCGGCTTCGAATGCCACCAGTTCGGGCTTGCCTTCGGTCAGCGTGCCGGTCTTGTCGAAGGCAACCACCTTGACGCTGTGCGCCACTTCCAGGGCTTCTGCATCTTTGATCAAAACGCCGTGGCGCGCGGCCACGCCCGTGCCCGCCATGATCGCCGTGGGCGTGGCCAGGCCCAGCGCACAGGGGCATGCGATGACAAGCACCGCCACGGCATTCAGGATGGCAGTTTCCCAGCTGCCCGTGGCCAGTCCCCAGCCGAGCAGGGTCGCCACCGCAATGCCGATCACCACCGGGACAAAGACGCCGGAGACACGGTCGACCACCCGCTGAATCGGCGCCTTTTTAGCCTGTGCCGATTCCACCAGGCGCACGATGCGCGACAGCGTCGACTCCGCGCCCACGGCGGTCGTCCGAGCGATGAGCAGGCCTTCAGCGTTGACTGAACCGCCGGTCAGCTTGTCGCCCAAATGCTTTGCGATCGGAAGGCTCTCACCCGTGATCAGCGACTCGTCGACCTGACTCGCTCCTTCCACCACTTCGGCATCGACGGGCACGCGCTCACCCGGCCTGATCACCACCAGGTCACCCACCGTCACCGCAGACACCGGCAGGTCGACATCGACACCGGCGCGACGCACACGGGCCTGTTCCGGTCGCAGCGCATTGAGCGCTCGGATCGCTTCCGTGGTCTGGCGCTTCGCACGGGTCTCCAGCCACTTGCCAAGCAGCACCAAGGTGATCACCACGGCCGATGCCTCGAAGTAGAGGTGCGCCATGCCATGACCGCCGTGCCGCCACAGTTGGTAGACGCTCAAGCCATAGCCTGCGCTTGTGCCCAAGGCCACCAGCAGATCCATGTTGCCGGCACCGGCGCGCAGTGCCTTCCATGCGGCGCGATAGAAGCGCGCCCCCAGCCAGAACTGAACCGGCGTGGCCAGTGCCATTTGCAGCCAGCCAGGCAGCATCCAGTCCGCACCGAACAGTTCGGCAATCATTGGGACGACCAGGGGCAGGGACAGCGCAGCGGCCACCGCGATCGGCCACCAATCGGCAGAGGCGCCCCGGCCGCCTGCTGCTGGCGCTGCCGGAGTGGCCCCGCTCACCACCGGCTTGGCGACATAGCCTGCTTTGTCGACGGCGGCCATGAGGGCAGCGGCGTCGGCGCTGCCCTCGACCTGCACCACCGCGCGCTCAGTCGCAAGGTTGACTTCGACCGACACGACACCCGGGACGCGCTTCAGTGCCTTTTCGACACGGCCGACACAGGACGCGCAGGTCATGCCTTCGATCTGCAGCTCCAGCGTTTGCTGACGCACGTTGTAGCCAGCTTTCTCGATGGCTGCCCGCAGGGCTTCCGGTGTGACCGAAGCGTCAGCCTGAACGGTGGCCGCTTCGGTCGCAAGATTGACGGAGACGTCGGCCACGCCAGGGACGGCGGCCAACGACTTCTCGACGCGCAGAACGCACGAGGCGCAGGTCATGCCTTCCACAGGGAATGACCACTCCCTCGGGGGAGTGGCTGCCTTGAGCAGCGCGGATGTGTTCATGGATGTCCTTTCATGCCGGGGGTTTGCATCGCCTGGAAGAAAGTTTCAAGCTTCCCATCGTGGGAGAGTCAAGCCCTATCGGAACAATTTCATTTCAGTTTCGACGTCAGGCCCGGCGATTCAGCCGGAGCCGGCCCACCATCCGATCAATCTCTCCATCACGTTCCAAGTCCGCCAACGTTCTGTAGAGCGATTCATGGGTCAGGCCGAGTTCGTCGGCGAGGTGCTTGAGCGTTCCCTCCTGCTGCCAAAGCCCGGCGGCGTCACTGTGCAGCCGCAAAAACTGCAGCACCCTCTCGCGAGCCGAGCGAGTTCGCTGCACCTCCAACCTGCTGCGCAACGATTGGATCCGATGCGCCATCTCTCCGGCGAAAGCCCACAGCAAGTCCGGACGTTCCTGCATCGCCCGCTGCAGTGCAGTCTTGGGATAGAGCAGAAGCCGCGACGGCTCGACCGCTTCGGCGTCGCAGTGGTAGCGCGCGGCGAACAACGACGCCTCAGCGAACAGCTCTCCCGGCCGGGCGGTGTGCATCGTGGCCTGTTCGCCGCCCGCCGTGGTGCGAACCAGGCGGACCTTTCCGCTCAACAGCTTGAAGACGCCCACCGTCGCGGACCGCTGCCTGAAAACATGCGCCCCGGCTGCGACTTCAATCGCCTTGGGATGGATGCCGAATGCATCCTCAAGGTCCAGGTGTGCCGCACTGCGCAGGTCGGTGGACTTTTTTGTCGGGGTGCGCATATGACTCAGATCATATGCACCGCACGACACCGCAAAGATGATCGAGCACCTTCACTGCAGCCAATCATCATGAAACTTCTTTCCGCACTCGTCGGGCTGGCCGTCACCGTGGGCAGCGCCGGGGCTCAACACCACAAGCCGGACGACCAGCCCCAGACTCCGCCGCCCGAACGCCATGTGCACCATCCGACCAGCCAGCCGCCCTACGCTGGCCTGCTAGGTAGAGGCATTAAGGCCCTGTCGCACGAGCAGGTGGCCGACCTTCGCGCGGGACGCGCCATGTCACTGGCGTTGCCGGCAGAGTTGAACGGCTATCCGGGACCGAAGCATGTGCTCGATCTGGCCGACAAGCTGGCAATGACGGACCAGCAAAGACAAGAAACCCAACGACTTGTAGATGAAATGCAAAGCCAGGCAGTGGAGCTTGGCGCGGGACTGATCGAGGCCGAGGCAGAGCTTGACCGCCTGTTCCGGGACAAACGGGCAACGGCCTCACTCGTGGACGAGGCCGCGGCGAAGGTGGGCGTCGCGCAGGGTCGCTTGCGGGCATCCCACCTCAAACACCACCTGACAACGACGCGTCTGCTGTCGCCGGAGCAGGTGGCGAAGTACAACCTCGCACGCGGCTACAGCCGGCCCGCCGCGTCCAATGAGACGCTGAACATCAGTCCCGTACCGAAGACGCCGCGTATTCGCCCCCCACTGAACCACGACAGACTATGGCGAGCATCAGTGGCGGCCGCCGCAGCAACCGCCGCCTGGTGAATTGGCTGACTGAGTTGCAGGTGCGCCCTCGATCGGGGTGTAGCCAGCGTTGGCAATCGCCGACTCGAGTGCAGATGCGTCTGCGCTGTGTCCGTCGATCTCGACGCGCTTGGTACCAAGGTCGACCGACACGGTTGCTTTTGCGTCGATCGCGTTAACCGCCTTGGTTATGGCGCTCACGCAGTGGCCGCAGGTCATGTCGTTGACGTTGAAAACAATCATTGAAAGCTCCATCGGTTGAGGTGTGACGGCACTTTGAGGCTTCCCATTGGGGCAAGGTCAAGCTCTTTTGAACATGGACCGATCGAGCTTGCGACGCGAATGGGAGCGGTGCTCCAGCAGTGTCGCGAGGCTGTAGACCCGCCGCTGCGCAAGAGTCGCAGCGGCCGGGGCGTTCGGGACGCTGACGACCCAGCCATCATTTGCTCAACTCAGTGCGGATGCTCGGCCATCTGAGCCGTGCCCTGAGCACGTGGCATCTGTGCCATGCGACGACATTCCTCCGAACAACGGCGGCACGCGGCGGCGCATTCCTTGCAATGGGCCATCTGGTGCTTGCCGCATTCCTCGCCACAGGCTTCGCAAACGCCCGCGCAGAGTGCGCAGATCGCTTGGACCTGCTCGCTGCCACGTGCCATGGCAGCTGCCGCCAGCTGGCAGACTGCGGCGCAGTCCATGTCAAGCGCAATGCAGCGCGCCATCATCTTCACGTCCTGTTCAAGCAAGCAGGCTGTCGAACAATGGTTGCACGCGACTGCGCACTGGTTGCATGCGTCGATGCACGATGTGTGCTGTTGATGAGCCATTTCATACTCCTGTGGAACACCGGGGATTCGGCTTTGCAAGTAGGCAAGGCGGGGTCCCGCACGCGCATCCCAATGCAGAACGCATTCAGCCCTGCCAGCTGTTTGAGGGCGGCGTGAGATGAATGCGTTTGCTGGATTTGTAGATGGTGCAGAGGGATCTACATGAACTGTCCTTTGCAGTGGTCGAGCCTTGATCGATCAACCGTGTAGACGGCAATCCGAGTTGGTCACGCGCTGGCCTTGCGACCGCTTTTGCGTCGCTTGCGAGCCGCAGATCCACTGACTCTCGGTGGGCGGGGCTTGAGCAGGTGGGCGTGCTTTCTCTGGAGGTAGAAAGCGAGGCCCACAATTGCGA
Organism: Rhizobacter sp.; assembly: GCA_043727255.1. Classification (GTDB taxonomy): domain Bacteria; phylum Pseudomonadota; class Gammaproteobacteria; order Burkholderiales; family Burkholderiaceae_C; genus Rhizobacter. The sequence goes on from JAYSYW010000233.1 coordinate 20,591, forward strand.
CGAACATCACCAGGCCTGCAACGGCAAGTTGAGCGTAGAACTCGGCAGACTGTTCGTTCAGCCCGCGTAATGGATGAGTCATTTCGGTCGTCCCTGCACTTGGCGCCGGCGCAGCATTTCAAAACCCGCGCCGGCGTGCCCTCACTTGGCAGGCTGCATTTGAGTGATCACGATCGCACCGCCCGACTTCTCAGCGGCAAACTGGATCTTGTCGCCGACCTTGACCGCGCTGAGCATGGCCGGGTCCTTGACTTGGAACACCATCGTCATGCCGGGCATCTGCAGGTTCTTGATCTCGCCGTGCTTAACGGTGATCTTCTTGTTTTCGGTGTCGACCTTGCGCACTTCGCCGTCAACCATCTCGGCAGTTGCGGCCTGGGCAACCACTGTGGCTGCGGCCTTGTCGTGCGCATGGCCGTGGTCGCCGGCAGCAAGCACCGCACCGGGCGAGAGCATCAGCCCAATGGCGATTGAAGAGACAGACTTGTTCATGAATAACTCCTGGATGGGCTAGCGATAGGATTGAAAAACACGTGTGCTGCCGTCCGCGAGGACCAGCAGCACGTCGTAAGGTTGGGTCTGGTTGTCGAAATCGGGACCGTCCATGCCGGGACTGCCGAGCGGCATTCCCGGCACGGCGAGTCCCATGGCAGAGGGTCGCTCGGCCAGCAGCCGCTCGACCTCGCGCGCCGGGACGTGTCCCTCGATGGCGTACGGCCCGACCTTGGCGGTGTGGCAGGACCCGAACTGATGGGGGATGCGCAGGGCCTTTCGCGCCTCGGTGTTGCCTTCGTCATGGATCTTCGCAACGTTGTAGCCGTTCTTCTGCATGTGGGCGATCCACCCTTTGCAGCAGCC
>JAYSYW010000234.1:0-8836 GCA_043727255.1 Rhizobacter sp.
CCGATCGCCCTGACCCTTCGACACGCTCAGGACTAAAGGCAAGGCTGCGCCTTGTCGAAGGAAGCCCCGCCTCGCTCAGCCCCTCCCGGCCCCGATCACTTGGCGGCTGGCGCTGTCGGCACCCGCCACAACTTCCCGCACAGCCCGCGATAGACGAAGGCCCCGCTTGGCGCACTTGGCGTGCTGCCTGGCGCCTCGAGCGACACGCCCAGCTCGACCGCCGTCTTGAACAGTGCGTCTGCCGGTTGCGGCAGCGCCACTTGAACGAAGCTGCCGGCCGGCACCGGGCCGATGGGCCGCAGGGCGCCCGAGGCTTCGATCACCCACACGAACAGCGTCTGTCCGGCCGGCACTGGCACGGGCGTGACCTGCTTGATGTCCATCACCGTGCCTTGCCGCTTGCTGGAGATGATCAAGCCGGTGCGCCCTTCGGCCGTGGCCAGCACGCCGACGTAGCTTTCGGGCAGTTGCGTGTCGTGGGCCACGCCGCCTTGCAGCAGCGGCGCCAGCGTGGGCAGCAGGCCCAGCACCAGCCCGAAGGCCAAGGCGCCCGCCGGCACGGGCGCGAACAACTTGCGCCACCACGGCTCACCGCGCGGTGGCATGCGTGAGGCCCCGGCACGGGCGGGCGACGGGGCCGGCGCCGCACGTGTGCTGGCGGCCGAAGCATCCCTGAACGAACGCCGTTCGATGTTGGCCCACAGGTCGGCGCTGGGCTTCAGGGGCGGCAGGCGCTGCGCCATGGGTTGCAGGCGCACGTCCCACTGCGCCACTTGTTTGGCGATGTGCGGGTTCATGCGCATCACCGTTTCGAAGCGGCGGCGCGCGCCACCGGCCAGCGTGCCCAGCGCATACGAAGCGGCCAGGCGTTCAATCACCGCGGCGGATTGGTACCACTTCATGCCGGCTCTCCCATGCAGTCTTTCAGCCGCAGCAGGCTGCGCCGCACCCAGGCCTTGATGGTGCCGAGCGGCCGCGCCATGCGCTCGGCCAGGTCGGCATGGGTCAGGCCTTCGTAGTACGCGAGCATCACGGCCAGGCGCGGTTCGGCGTCGAGCTGGCCGATGCAGTCGTTGAGCCGGTCGTCCGACTGCGCGGCCATCAGGCGTTCCATGGGTGACGCGCTTTCGTCGGCCACATCGTGGGAATGTTCTTCGCCGTCGTCACCCTGCCATTGCAAGGGCACCTCGGGTTTGGCTTTGCGCATCAGGTCGATGGCGCGGTTGCGCACCATCGAGGTCAACCAGGCCATCGGGTGTGAATGCACCGCCGGGTACTGGCTGGCGCGCGACCACACGGTGACGAAGACGTCTTGCAGCACGTCTTCGGCGGCGGCCTGGTCGCGCAGCATGCGGTGGGCCACGGCGAGCAGGCGGCTGGCGGTCTGGTCGTACAGCTCGCGCAAGGCCTGCCGGTCTTGCAGCGCAATGCGGCTCAGCAGGTGGTTCAGCGCAGACATGTCCATGGGCGTTGCGCTCGGGTGATGACGGATGGCGGACAGCGGGCCTGCACACGCCGTTCATCGACGCAGCTTCTGCGCACGCACTAACAAAATGGGTTGGCCTGACGCGTCGGCGAACTGTTGGCGGATCTCGTCGAAGCCGGGTGACCGCACATCTTCAAAATCGCCCCAGCGCAACGTGGGAGGCAGGAAATTGTAAATCTCGGTCGGTGAGTGAACGCAGGCGAACTGGTGCGTCGCGGTGAGTGAAAAGCGCCCCGTGCCGGGCATGGCGATGGCCCGCCCGGCCGCCACACGCGGGTCGCGTGCAAAGCGGTTCGGGTAGATGCGGCGGATGGCGTTCGAGGCCGGGTCTTGCGCGTAGCAGTACACGTAGCCCGGCGCGGCGGCGGCCACACGCAGCTCGGCTTGGCCGCTGCGCCCGGTTTGCACGAACACCTGGATCGGCGCTGTGCCCGCAGGCTCGGACGCGGCTGGGGCCAGGGCTGGGGCCGGTTCTGAAGCCCCCACCGCCGGCTGTGCGGCGCCCGTCGTTGACGCAGAAACCGAAGCCAACACACGCGAGCGCGGCAGCCCGCCCAGTGGCCCGGTGGGCACGGGTTGCGTCACGAAGCGGCTGAAGAAGCTGAGGTCGATTGGCCCTTGCACCGGCAGCCGCAGCGCTTGGCGGTAGCCGCGCAGCGCGGCCTCGAAGCCGGCATCGGTTTGGCCGTCGAGTGCGCCGTCGTAATAACGCCGCTCGCGCATGCGTTCCTTCAAGAAGACGGTGCGTTCGTCGTCGTCCATGGACACAAACCAGTCTTCCAGTTCGCGTTGCACTTCGGGGTTGTCGTCGGGCGTGCCCAGGCATTGCCAATACGGCGCGCGGATCAGCTTGCCCACCAATTCGATGGCCGCCAGCTCGACCATGTTGCGGGCCGCCTGCGAGGTGCCTTCCGAGCGTGCCGAAGAGAACGAGAAGACGGACGCCGCGTTCAAGATGCGCGCCTGCCCATCGCCCGCGCTGGAGTCGCGGCGCGAGATCACGGTGGTGTTTTTGGAAGTGACGCCGGGCATCAAGGTCATCGACTCGGTGCGCACCACGGCCGCGTCAAAGCCGAGCACCGAAAACTTGGTCTCGCCACCGAAGCGAACGCCGAAGGCTTTTTCGGTGATGAAGCCGAAGCTGCTGCTGTCGCGCTTCACGTCCTCATCGAGCTGGCTGATGGTGCCGCGCACGTTGAACTCGGGCACCACCGCGAACGCGTTCGACTTCTGCGCCGCTTGCAGCACCTGCGCCAGGTTCTGCTGGTCGCTGCCGACGACCGACAACCGCACCGCCCGCGAACGGCGTGTCATGTCCGAGATGGCCGAGGTCATCATGTCCCGCGCACTCACCGGCACCTTCTGCGTCGCGTCGCGCAGCTCTTCCATCATCAGCGTCACGTCGCGGGTGCCGCTCTTGAACATCAACTCGTCCATGCAGCGCAAGGCGGGTGTGAAGTTGGTGATGGTTCGCTGTGAACGGTCGGCGGGGTTCTGCTGGTTGCGCACCGAAGCCAGGGTGGCGGGCGATGGCGTGGCGCAGGCGGCGAGCAGGCTGGCAAGCAGACTGGCGAGGGGGAGAGCGGTGAGGCGATGCATGGCAGGTCTCCACGGTGGGCTGACGCGCATCCCCGGCCCGTTCGGGCTGCGCCTTGTCGAAGGAAGCCCTGGTGCCATCCGGCAAGGCACTTCGACAGGCTCAGTGCGAACGGGGGGCCGTTGCTGCGCTCAAGAGGTCAAGGCAAGGGGTGCCGCCGACAGGCGGCACCAGCGATCCGGTCAACGCGCATTCGGGTGGCTGTATTCCTTCCGCTCCTTCACCCACTGGTCCACGCCGTTTTTCACCTGCAGGTTCCAGCCGTGGCTCTCAGGGTTGCCGGTGATGCCGCTCAGGCCCTTGGGGATGGTGTAGTTGCCCTTGGTGCGGCCGATCGGGGTGTCAAGGAAGCAGGCGTCCTTGTTGCCGTCCACGTCGCGGTTGATCTTCCACAGCGCATCGCAATCGGCGTTGCGCTCTTCGCGCTTTTCGCACTGGATGCCACGGTTGCCGGCGATGGCGTCGGTCTCGAAGCCGTTCGGGCATTCGACGCCACGCGATGCGTCGCGCCCCAGTTGGCGCTCAAGCGGAAAGCGCTCAGGCCACGAGAAGCTGACCTGCGTGGCGACAAAGCTGTCAGGCCCGCTGGCGTTGACCACGCGGCTGAAGGCCGAAGCCGGTGGGTCGATGCCCGGCACGGGCGGGCGCATCACCGAGGCCACCTTCTGGCCGGTGACTGCGGCCAGGCATTGGTCCGATCCGCTCGGGTCCATCGTGACGTTGCCGTTGAGCTTGATGCCCTGGGTGCTGAAGGCCAGCGGCGAGCAGATCGACTCCAGCACCTTGCGTTCTTCCTTGCGGCACTTGAGCACGCCGTTGCTCAGCTGCGCGTCGGTGCCGGCGGCGCAGGCCACGCCGTCGCTCAGGGCGGCATGGGTGGGCAGCGCCATGCAGGCGATGGCAGCGGCGGTGGCGATCTTCAGAAAGGTGGTGGGGGTCATGTCGGCTCCAGGGGCAGTGGTGGTTGTTTGTTGCGCAGCCGTTTGTCGGTCTGCCCCTTCAAGACGGGACGAGCCTCCGGATGGATGCACCGATCGGTGTGCATCGCGCGCTGTTTCATTTGTTTACGAATACGGGTGCCTTCCGCGCATCTGGCCGGCGTGCGCTGCGTAAGAACATGGGCAGCCCATCGACAGAGGCGGGCACTCCAAACGCATCGGCACCTGTCGGGCTTTGCGGGCTGCACACCATTCACCACGTCATTGAAGGAACTCTCATGCTGAACAACATCAAATCCGGCCTTGCCCTCGCCACCGCTGCCGCCGCGCTGTTTGCCACGGGCCTGGCCACCACCACCGTGCAAGCCGCCGATGGCGCTGTGAAGTGCGCCGGCACCAACAGCTGCAAGGGCTCGTCGGAATGCAAGACGGCCAAGAGCGAATGCAAGGGCCACAACAGCTGCAAGGGCCAGGGCTGGGTCAACAGCAAGAGCGCGGCCGAGTGCAAGAAGGCCGGCGGCAAGGTGGTCATGTAAGGCGACGCGATCGCTGTCTTCACAGGGTGACCCGGCACGGCTTCTGCGCCGTGCCGGTTTTTATCGAAAGAAGAAGGTTTGATGGTCGATTCGATCCACGGCTTCGGGCTGGGCCTGCGCACCGAGCACTACGCCGACTTCGGCGGGGCCGATGCCGCCGCGCGCCCGCGTGTGGATTGGCTCGAAGTCATCTCCGAGAACTACCTGGTGCCGGGCGGCAAGCCGTTGTTCCACCTCGACCGCATCCGGCGCGACTTCCCCGTGGTGATGCATGGGGTGTCGATGTCGATCGGCAGCACCGACCCGCTCGACCTGGCCTACCTGCGCGAGTTGAAAGCGCTGGCGCAGCGCATCGAACCCGCCTGGGTGTCTGACCACTTGTGCTGGACGGGCGTGGACCACCACAACCTGCACGACCTGATGCCCATGCCCTACACCGAAGCGGCGCTGCGCCATCTGGTGCCGCGCGTGCAGCAGGTGCAAGAGTTGCTGGGCCGCCGACTGGTGCTGGAAAACGTCTCCAGCTACATCAGCTTCGCGGGCGATGAGATGAGCGAAGCGCAGTTCATCTGCGAACTGCTGCAGCGTGCCGACTGCGAGCTGCTGCTGGACGTGAACAACGTCTACGTGAGCAGCGTGAACCACGGCTTCGACGCGCGGGCGTTCATCGACGCCATGCCGCCTGAACGTGTGCGGCAGATCCACCTGGCCGGCCATGAAGACCATGGCGACTACCTGATCGACACCCACGACCACCCGGTGTGCGACGCGGTGTGGGGCCTGTACGCGCACGCCACCCGGCGCCTGGGTGCGGTGCCGGCCATGATCGAACGCGACGACCACATTCCGGCTTTGGATGAGTTGCTGGCCGAGCTGGGCCGGGCGCGTGAGGTGCAGTCGCATGCATTGATCTCGAACGCTCCTGAGAAGCAGCCTCAAGGATTGGCGGTATGACATCGATCCGCATCCGGCCCTTTCTCGCCGACACGCCCCTTTCTCCGTTCGGACTGAGCTCGTCGAAGGCCCCGCGCCGCATGAGCCCGGCCCCGGCGGGGCTTCGGCAAGGCGTGGCCTTGTCTTCAGTGAGCCTGTCGAATGGCCAGTCCGAACGGGATGAGGTGGTGTGCGGAGGCATGGGGCACTGCAGGTGGCGTTCATGAGTGCGGCACTTTCTCTGGCCGACCAACAACGCCGCCTGCACCACGCCGTCACTCAGCAACAAGACGACGCCAACCTGCTGCAGCCGCACCCCACCCGCGAACCCCTGCTGCGCATCTACCAGCACGCTTACCGCGCCCGCCTCATGGCCGCGCTGCGCGACAACTTCGGCAGCCTGCCGCGCCTGATGGGAGACGACGCCTTCGACGCGCTGGCGCTGGCCTACATCGACGCCCACCCCTCGCGCCAGCCGTCGATCCGCAGCTTTGGCGACCGGCTCATCGACTTCATGGCCGAGCACGACGACCTCGTGCCGCACCCCGCCATGACCGACCTGGCCCGCATGGAATGGGCGCTGCGCAGCGCCTTCGATGCGGCCGACGCCGAACCCATGGCTATCACCGCGCTGGCCGATGTGCCAGCCGAAGCATGGGCCGGCCTGGTGTTGCGCCTGCACCCCAGCGCGCAACTGCTGCCGCTGCATTGGTGCATCGAACCCGCATGGCGCGCCTTGCAAGTGGCCGAAGGCGACGAGCCCGAACTGGCCATGCCCGAGGCGGGCGACCACCTGTTGATCGTCTGGCGCCCGCTGCTTGAAACGCGTTGGCGCTCGGCCACATCCCCCACCGAAGCCGCGCTGTTGCAAGCCGCCGCCGAGGGCCAGCCCTTCGGCGCCTTGTGTGAGTTGGCCGCCGAACACGTGGGCGCCGAACACGCCGCAGCCACCGCCGTGGGCGCCCTGCAGCAATGGGTCACCGACGGCCTGCTTGCGGGCTGCCACATTGCGCCGGGTTGAGCGAGTCGTTGAACGAGCTGCTGAACGAGGCTGCTGAACGGGGCTGCCAAGCGAGCCTGCTGAGCGAGGCCGTTGAACGAGCGGCTGAACCCACGCTGACGGACCGTTGAACAAGTGGCCAACGACCGCGCCGCGATAATCCGCGTTTTGTTGATGCGGTGCCGTTCTGGCCCCGCCGCCCCCACGCGTTATGTCCACCGACCTCACCCCGCAGGTGCGCCGCCGTCGCACCTTTGCCATCATTTCCCACCCTGACGCTGGCAAGACCACGCTGACCGAGAAGCTGCTGCTGTTCTCTGGCGCGATCCAGATCGCCGGTTCGGTGAAGGCGCGCAAAGCCACACGCCACGCCACCAGCGACTGGATGGAGATCGAGAAGCAGCGCGGCATCTCGGTCGCGTCGAGCGTGATGCAGATGGAATACCGCGACTGCGTCATCAACCTGCTCGACACCCCGGGCCACCAAGACTTCAGCGAAGACACCTACCGCGTGCTCACCGCTGTGGACGCGGCCTTGATGGTCATCGACGCAGCCAACGGCGTCGAGCCACAGACCCGCCGCCTGCTGCAGGTCTGCCGCGCCCGCAACACGCCCATCCTCACCTTCGTCAACAAGATGGACCGCGAGGTGCAAGACCCGCTGGTGTTGATGGACGAGATCGAACGTGAGCTGGGCATGGAAGTGGTGCCCTTCACCTGGCCAGTGGGCATGGGCAAGGCGTTCCACGGCGTGATGGACCTGCGCGAAAAACGCATGCGACTGTTCGGCGGCGCCGAGGCCAACAACGGCGAAGAGTTCCTCGACGGCCTTGACAACCCGGCCTACCCCGAACGCTTTGGCATGCAGTACGAGCAGTCCAAGAGCGAGATCGAACTGCTGACCGACGCCGCACCGCCCTTCGACCGCGAGGCATTTTTGTGTGGCCGCCAGACGCCCATGTTCTTCGGCTCGGCGGTCAACAACTTCGGCGTACAGGAAGTGCTGGACGCGTTGGTGGACCTGGCGCCCTCACCCGGCAACCGCCAGGCCATCCAGCGTGTGGTCGAGCCCGATGAGCCCAAGTTCAGCGGCGTCGTGTTCAAGATCCAGGCCAACATGGACCCGGCCCACCGCGACCGCATCGCCTTCTTGCGTGTGGCCAGCGGCCACTTCGAGCGCGGCATGCGGCTGAAGGTGGTGCGCTCGGGCAAAGAGCTGCGTCCCAACACGGTGGTGAGCTTCCTGTCGCAGCGCCGTGAACTGCTGGACGAAGCCTTCGCGGGCGACATCATCGGCATCCCCAACCATGGCGTGCTGCAACTGGGCGACACCCTCACCGAAGGCGAGGCCCTGCAGTTCACCGGCCTGCCTTTCTTCGCGCCGGAAATGTTCCGCAGTGTCGAAGTGGCCGACCCGCTGCGCACCAAGCAACTGCGCGCCGGGCTGACGCAGTTGGGTGAAGAAGGCGCCATCCAGGTGTTTCGCCCGGTGGGCGGTTCGGTGCTGCTGCTCGGCGCTGTGGGCCAGCTGCAGTTCGAGGTGGTGGCGCACCGGCTCGAACACGAATACGGCGTGAAGGCCCGCATCATGCCCAGCCGCTTCCAGGTGGCGCGCTGGGTCACTTGCGACGACGCCAACGAACTGAAGCGCTTCATCGACGGCAACTCGCACCGCGTGGCCTACGACGCGGTGGACGCACCCACCGTGCTGGTGGAGTACGCCCCCGAACTGCGTGCCATCGAAGCCAACTGGCCGAAGATCAAGTTCCACGCATTGCGCGAACACGCGGGGCTGGTGTTCCAGCGGCAACTGGAGGGTTGACGCAGGGGCTGGCTGTCAGCAGGCCAGCGCTTTGCGGCGCCGCGCGCCCAGGGCGCCCAGCACCCCCAGGCTGGCCAGGCCGGCCAACATCAGGGCTTGGCTGGAGGCTTCGGGTATCGGGGCCAGCGGCGCCCGAATTTCACCGGCCGGGTAGCGGGTGCTGTGAAGGTTGAAATAGGCCCGGCCGCTGTCCAGGCCAGCGGTCAGCGCGTCAAAAGCCGAATCCACCGTGCCGCCATTCGCGGTGATGAAGCCGGCGTTGTAGCTCGACGCCAGCGACATGTCGAAGACGTGGTCGTAGCTGCCTGCCTGCACGCCGGTCGGAAAGCCGATGAACGAGGGGGTTTGCGTTGCCACACCCACGTTGCCAATGAACGGGATCGCCGTGCAGCAGTGCACGTGGGCTGCAGTCACGGTGCCGATCAAGTCACTGAACGAAGCCTGCACCCGCATCGTTTCCAGTCCCAGGTTGATCGTGAGGCTGGACTGGCCGTTGCCGCTGGTGGCCACCGGCGGTATTTCAT
>JAYSYW010000235.1:0-8816 GCA_043727255.1 Rhizobacter sp.
CCCTTACTCCGTTCGGGCTGAGCCTGTCGAAGCCAGCGCAGTACTGGGCGCACCCTTCGACAGGCTCAGGGCGAACGGAGGCTGGCTGAGGTATGTCGCTAATCAGGATGCTTTATAGATTCCAGCGTCCGCTGCTGAACCCATGCAAGGTTCCGCAGAACCTACCCATGCGGTCGTCTTTTTTGCTCACTGGGGTTTGTTCAATGCATGCATTACCAATGTTTTTTCGCCCCGGTTGAACAGAGATGCCGAGTTTTTCGAAAACATTCCCAGTGAAAACCCTTGCCAACGCGAACCCCTATTTCTAGGGGGGTCTACTGCAAAACCATCGATAGAACCGGTGCGCCGAATACCATCGGGCCCGGCTTATCGGCTGCAGGTTTTCCTCGCCGACCCTTGTCAGCCACTCCATGACGTCATCTTTGAGGCGCGTCCATCATGAGCGAAACCGTCCAGTCCCCCATCGGTTTCGCCGGTGAAATGAGCACACCCTCGCTCGCCCTCCCCAGCAAGGCCACCGCCAAGGTTTTGATCGTCGATGACCATGCCCTGTTGCGCGTCGGCATCGTGGCCAGCCTCAGCACGGTGGAGCATGTGAAGCTCGAATTGTTCGAGGCAGGCAACTTGGGCGACGCCATCGCGCTCTACCGCAACGAGCCCGACATCGCGCTGGTGCTGTTGGACTTGAACATGCCCGACTGCAAGGGGTTGCAGGGGCTCAAACAGTTTTCCGAGGAATTCCCGCTGGCGCGGGTGGCTGTCATCAGCGGGACGCAAGACGAATTCGTGATCGGCCATGTGCGGGCATTGGGCGCCGTCGGCTACGTCACCAAGGGCCAGGCGCCGCGCGCCATGTGCGACATCGTGCTCAGCCTGCTGGGCTTCGGTCCACAGAGCGACATCGGCAATGCCGGCAATGCGGGGCGCTTCCCGCGCTTTCCCAATTCATCGCGCTACGACCGGGTTGCCGAACTCGGCCCCCGTCATCTGGAGATCCTGGAACTGGTGCTCTCCGGTTGTTCGAACCAGGAAATCAGCAACGCCACCGGCTTGTCGCTCGGAACCATCAAAAACTACGTCTCGACGATCCTGCTCGCGCTCGACGTGAAATCGCGCTCGCACCTGATCAGCTTGTTCCGGTAGTTCACTGCTCCAGTGAACTACCAGATATCCCCCATCAGCCCGGTCGATCCCTCGGAAGGCCCACTCGAAGAGTCTCAAGACAGGCGCCACGAGCGCACGCTGTCTTCACAGGTCGAGCGCCTGTTCGCATCGGCCCCAAGGCAAATTGCCGCCAGCGCCGTGTTGGCGTTGTTGCTGTGGGTGGCCTACGGCGCGGCCACCGGCAACCCCAAGGCGCTGTGGTGGGCGCTGGCCGTTCACACCGCGCAGGCCGCCCAGTTCGTGGTCGCTTGGCAATTCCGTCGACAGGGCCGCGCCGCGCTTGTTCAGGCGCGCGCGTGGCTCTGGCGGTTTCTCGCCACCCTGGTGCTGGCAGGTGCGGTGTGGGGTTCATCTGCATTGATGGTGGTTCCGAATGCCGACCTGCCGATCACTGCCACTCTGGTGCTTGTGCTGTTGGGCTTGGCCGGCGCGGGCGCTTATGCGGTCTCGTCGGTGCGGGCGGCCATCTGCCTGTGGCTGTTGCCTCTGTTGACGCCACTGATCGTGTGGATGGCCGCACAACCCGGGCCCTTGGCGCTGGCCACTGCGGCAACGGCATTTGCTTTTTTGATGATGACCTGGTTCTTCGCCGACTCGCAGCACCAGCTGCTGATGACGGCCTTGCGCACCAAACTCGACAACGACGCGTTGGTGCACGCCCTGCGCCGGCAGGTGGTGCTGGTGGAGCAGGCCAACCGTGAGAAGAGCCGCTTCCTTGCGTCGGCCAGCCACGACCTGCGCCAGCCCATGCACGCGCTCGGCCTCTTCGCAGCCGCGCTCGAAAAGCAGCTGACTGGCACCGCGCTGCAGCCCACCGTCACCAACATGCTGCGTTCGATCGACGCGCTGGAGCAGTCGTTCAGCGCCATGCTCGACATCTCGAAGCTCGACGCCGGGGTGATTGAACCGAACATGCAGTCGTTCCCCATCCGCGACCTGTTCCGCCTGCTGCACATGCACTGCGCCGGCCAGGCTGAAGAGCGGGGCTTGAGCCTGCGCTTCAAGCCGGGCGGCAAGATCGTCACCAGCGACCCGCAACTGCTGGAACGCGTGCTCAGCAACCTGATCCACAACGCGATCCGCTACACGCAGGAAGGCGGCATCGTGGTGGTGGTGCGCCAGCGGCGGGGCCGCATCAGCATCGAGGTGTGGGACACCGGCATCGGCATCGCCGAAGAAGAACTGCCGCGCGTGTTCGACGAGTTCTACCAAGTCACCAACCCCGGCCGCGACCGTTCGCGCGGGCTCGGCATGGGCCTGGCGATCGTCAAGCGCCTGGTGTTGCTGATGGGGCATTCGCTCGAAGTCGAATCGCGCCCCGGGCGCGGCACGGTGTTTCGTGTGCTGCTCAAGCCCACCGAGATGGCCGAGATGGACACCATGGTGCTGGGCGCCGACACCGTGCCCTCGCCCATCGAATCGAACCACACGCTGCTGGTCATTGACGACGAGGAGAGCATCCGCACCGGCATGCGCGAACTGCTGCAAAGCTGGGGCTACCAAGTGCTCACGGCCGCCACCATTGCCGAGGCCTGCACCGAGGTGAGGCGCCACGCCGGTGTCATTGACCTCGTGGTGTCCGACCTTCGGCTGGCCAACAGCGAAGACGGCATCGACGCCGTCGAACAGGTGCGCAAGGCCTACGGCGCCCCGCTGCCGGCGCTGCTGATGACGGGCGACACCTCGCCCGATGAAGTCAAGCGTGTGCACGAAAGCGGGCACCAGGTGCTGTTCAAGCCGGTGCGCACACGCGACCTTCACACAATGCTGCGCAGCATCCCCTGACGCACCTCGCGTGGGAGGCGTACGCCTCCACCCACCCAAGTCACCTTCGTCACTTGTGAGTGCTTCGGCCCGCCTTCTACGATGCCCCGTTGGTCGTTGAGCACCCGCCCCGTCGGGTGGACGGCCCCACCCCAGAAGGACACGCAAGTGGCATCAGAGCGACAGAACAAACCGGCCCGTTGGCGCCCCAGGGCCCGCCTCGGTGCCTTGGCCAGCCTCGCATGGGCACTGGCCGGCACGGCCCAGGCACAACCGGCTGAAGGCTTGGCGCCCATCAGCAACGTGACGCAGAACGCGCTGGCTCGCCAGCGCGATGCCGAAAGCCTGCTGACCCTCAGTGCCGAAGGCAAGGCGCTGTACGAGCGCGACCTGATCAAGCTCGACGGCTACGGCTACTGCGGGCGCTCGGTCGCGCTGGCCGAGCAGGGTGAATTCCGCCAGAGCATTCGCGCCGCCAGCAAGGCGCTGCACCTGGCCAACACGAACGACAGCGACGACCTCAAATCGCTCGCCCAACGCGACCTCGCCATCGCCTACAGCTACGCCGGCCTGCTGGACGAAGCCGAGCGCTATGCCCGCGCCGCACTGGCCTACACGCCGAATGACCCGCAGCAGGCACACGCCCCGTCGCACAAGGTTCTGGGTGACGTGGCTACCCGCAAAGGCAACTTCACCGAGGCCATCAACGCCTACGGCCGCAGCCTGTCGATCGCCAGCGCGCGCTTTCGGCCGCTGGTGCAGGTGTCGCTGGCCAACGCCTACACCAGCGCGGGCCGCGTGCCGGAAGCGCTGGCCTTGCTGAACGCCGTTCCGGCCGCTGATGCCAAGAAACTTGGCGCCTTCCACACCCGCAGCCAAGCCAATGCGCTGCTGGCCAGCAAGCAGCCCAACGAAGCGTTCGCGTTGTTCAAGGGCGTGACGGACGACACCGCCTCGGCCGATTCCACCTACCACCGCCTGTGGGCGTTTGAAGGCATCGGGCGCGTCGAACTGGCCCGGGGCAACCGACCGGCCGCGCTGCAGGCCTACTTGCAGACGGTGACGCTGGCCGACACGCTGCGCAGCAAGTTCGAGAGCGACGAGTTCAAGACCGGCCTGTTCGGCGACGTGCAAAAGGTGTTCGACACCGCCTTGGCGCTCAGCATCGAAACCCGCGACTTCGAGGCCGCCTGGGCGCTTTCTGAAGCTGCGCGTTCACGCCAGTTGCTTGACTCCATCCGCGACCGCGCCGCCGACTCGTTGGCCAGCCAGCGCATCAGCCTGCTCGACCTGCAAAAGCTGCTGAGCCCGGGCGAAGCGGTGCTGCAATTCCACGTGCTCGACGACCGCACCGTGGTGTGGCTCGTCACCCGCGCCGGCACCTCGGCTTCGGTGCTGCCGCACGGCCAGGCCGCGCTGGCCACACAGGTTGAAGCCTTCCGCCGCAGCGTGATCGAACGCCGGCGCGACACCACCGCATCGGCCCAGGCCTTGTACAAAACGCTGCTGGGTGATCTTGACCCCACCGGCGTGCAACGCATGTTCGTGGTGCCGCACGGCCCCTTGCATTACTTGCCGTTCCAGGCACTGCACGACGGCCGGGGCTTCCTGATCGAACGCAGCGCAATGGCGGTGTGGCCTTCGTCGGCGGTGGGCGCGCGTTTGCTTGGGCGTGGCAACACGCCGGCGTCTTCGCTGCTGGGCTTTGGAAACCCGGCCACCGACCGCAACGTGCCGCTGCCCGGCGCCGAGCGCGAAGTGCAGCAGGTGGCGCGCGTTTTCGGCCGCAGTGAGATTTATCTGCAGCACGAAGCCACCCGCCAACGCTTCAAGAGTCTGGCCAACAAAGCCAGCGTGCTGCACGTGGCGGCGCATGCCGAAGTCGATGAGGTGGACCCGCTGTTCTCTCGCATCCTGTTCGCGTCAACGCCCGCCGAAACCGGCCTGCTGGAAGCGCGCGATGTGTACGGCATCGACCTCACCGGCGTGCGACTCGTCACGCTGTCGGCCTGCGAAAGCGGGCTTGGCAAGGTGGCCAAGGGCGACGAGATCATGGGCTTCACGCGCTCGTTCCTGTCGGCCGGTGCCAGCAGCATCGTGGCTTCGCTGTGGCCAGTGGCCGACGAATCCACCGACCTGTTGATGAACAAGATGTACCGCGAACTTGCCACCGGCCGCGACCTGATGCAAAGCATGCAGCTCGCGCAACTCGACGTGCAAAAGACCCGTCGCTTCGCCCACCCCTTCTTCTGGGCTCCGTTCAACGTGATCGGCAACGGGCGCCTGCTGGTATCGGCCAATGAGGTGACACGGTGAGCCCACATCACAAGCTTGCGGGCGCAAAAGCCCGTCTCTCTTCACGAGCCTCTTCCCGCATGGCTTCCAGCCTCTGCCCGAGCCTGTTCACCGGCCTGCTGGTGGCCCTGCCCTGCTTGGCCGCGCAGGCCCAGTCTGCACCGGCCGTGCCGGCATCACCCGCCGCTTCGTCGCCCTCGTCAGCTGCGCGCTTCAAGCTCACCGAAGTGCGCTTCAGCCCCACGGTGGCCATCGCCACGCCCGAGTTGAAGCAAGTCGTGCAGCCCTTCATCGGGCGCGACATCGGTGCCAACGAGCTGCCGCTCATCTCAGCCGCCATTCGCAAGCTGTATGAAGAGCGCGGCTTCGGGCTGGTCGGCATCGGCTTCCCGAGCCAGGCGCTGGGCGACGGCGTGCTGCAGGTGGCCATCGTTGAACCCACCATCACGCGCGTGTCGGTGGACAGCCCGGCCAAGCCACCGGTGTCGCAGGCGCGCACCGAACGCGTGCTCAGCGGCATGGGCATCCGGCGCGGCCAGCCGCTTGACCTGCTGCAGCTCGACCGCGCCATGTTCACCTTGAACGACTGGCCCGGCGTGACCGCCAAAGCCACGCTCACACCCGGCGGTGACGAAGGCAGCTACAGCGTCGCGGTGCTGACCGAACCCGGCCGCGCCTGGGACGCAAGCATCGACTTCGACAACCACGGCTCCGAAAGCAGCGGCCGCTACCGCGTGGGCACGCTGCTGCGCTGGAACAACCCGCTGCGCGTGGGCGACAACCTCGACCTGCGGGCCATGGTGTCGAGCGGTGCTGCCACCACGGTGGGCCGCCTCGGCTACGAAGTGCCGCTGGGCGCCACGCCCCTGCGGCTGGGCGCGGGCTTCTCGCGCGTGTCGTATGAACTGGCCGGCGTGTTTGCCGGCACCCAGGCGCTGGGTTCGGCCGACGTGTTCGATGTGTCGCTGTCGTACCCGCTGTGGCGCACACGCGAGCACAACCTGGTGAGCCGCATCGCCCTGGAGGACAAAAGCCTGAGCGACGAGTTCGGCACCACCACCGACAAGCACATCCGCGCACTGTCGGCAATGTTGTCGTTCGAGTCGCGCGACGCCTTGCTGGGCGGCGGCTTCAACGGCGGCAGTGGCGGCGTTCAGTTCGGCAAGCTGACCGACGAGACCACCACCACCGGCTCGAACGTCGATGCCACCGCGCTGGGCAGCTTCCGCAAGCTCAGCCTGCAACTGACACGCCTGCAAGCCATCAACCGTTCGCTGTCGGTGTTTGTCGGCATGGCCGGCCAGTGGTCGAACAAGAACCTCGACAGCGCCGAGAAGTTCACCCTGGGTGGCAGCAAGGGCGTGCGTGCCTACCCGGCCGCCGAGGCCGCGGCCGATGAAGGCCTGGTGCTCAACAGCGAACTGCGCTGGTGGATGAACCCCGGCTGGACCAGCTACGTCTTCTTCGACGCCGGCCACGCCAAGCTGCAGAAAACGCCCACGCTCGCTGCTGGCGACAACACCCGCAGCCTGCGCGGCTACGGCATCGGCCTGCAATACAGCAACCCGCAGTTGTTCACGCTCAAGGCCACGCTGGGCGTTCGCGGCAGCGAAGTGGTTCAGTCTGAAGAAGACAGCCGCAGCCGCCTGCTTGTGCAAGTGCAGCGTTCGTTCTGAGCACCGCGTGCTGAACACCGATTTCGAGGAGCCCCCCATGCGAGCCCGTTCCACCCCTCACGCCCGCCGCGCCGCCCCCGCCCACCGCCGCGCCGACCTGCGCCTGCTGCCCACCGCCTTCGCCGCCATGCTGTTGCTGCAAGGCGCGCAGGTGGCAGCCCAGCCCGCCCCCACCCAACTGCCAGTGGTGCGCCCGGGCGGTGCATCCATCAATGCCCGCGTCGGCACGCCCACCACCGGGGCCAACCCGTCGCTGGCGGTCACGCAGACGCAGAGCGCCAACAACCGCGCGCTGGTCGAATGGCAAAGCTTCAGCATCGGCCGCGCCGCCACCGTCAACATCGCGCAGCCGAACGCGCAAAGCGTGCTGATCAACCGGGTGACGGGCGACGCCTCGGGGCGCAGCGCGAGTGAAATCTATGGCTCACTCAACGCCAACGGGCGCGTGTTCCTCGTCAACCCGGCCGGCGTGATCTTCGGGCCGGGTGCGCAGGTCAACGTGGGCTCACTGGTCGCCACCTCGCTTGACCTCAACGACGCGATGACGGCCGACAACTACCGCGCCGCGTTGGAAGGCGGCGCCGTGGGCCTGCGGCTCGACGGTTCGGGCAGCAGCGTGCAGGTGTCAGAGCAGGCCTTGATTCGCACCGATGCCGGTGGCTCGGTGGTGCTCGTGGGCAGCCAGGGCGTGCAGCAACATGGCGTGATCGAAGCGCTGCAAGGCCGTGTGGCGCTGGCAGCGGCATCAGCGGCTGAGGTGCTGCCGCTCGGCAGCAGCGGCTTCGTCAACCTGGTCGTCACGCAAGCGGCCGATGGCGGGCGCGTGGCCACGGGCGCGGCTTCGGCCACGCGCGCCGAGGGCGGCGCTGTCAACGTGCAAGCCCAGCACATCGACATCAACGGCGAGCTGAACGTGTCGTCGGCCACCGGCAACGGCGGACGCATCGACATCGGCGACAGCACCACGCGTTCAGTTCTCTTGCGCCGCGACGCCACCCTTTCGGCCGATGCCCACACCCTGGGCGACGGCGGTGACGTGACCCTGCTCGCCATGTTCAGCCAGCCCGGCAACGTGGCCCGCACCGACTTCGGCGTGACCGAGGTTTACGGCACGATCAACGCGCGCGGCGGCGTGAACGGCGGCAACGGCGGGCGGGTTGAAACCTCCGGCGTGGTCGTCAACACGCGGCTTGCATCAAGCTCGGGCGCGCTCATCGAACGCGGCCGCGTGAATGCCAGTGCGCGTGTGCAAGGCGGCGTCAACGGCACCTGGACGCTCGACCCCTACGACGTGACGATCTCCAACACCACCACGGTGGCGATCGATGGCACCAGCACCTTCAACCCCACCGGCACCCGTGCCAACATCAACGCGGCCGACCTCGAAGCCGCGCTGAACGCCGGCACCAACGTGGTGGTTGCCACAGGCACCCCAGAAACCGGCACCGATCCCGGCAACATCACCGTGGCCTCGGGTACCACGATCAGCCGCACCGCTGGCACCGGCATCACCACGCTGACCCTGCAAGCGCACAACGACATCTACATCGATTCGGGCAGCACCATTCAAGGCAGCACCACCAGCCCCTTGAACATCAACATCCACAGCGACAGCGACGGCTTGGGCTCGGGCTGCGTGGTCGTCACCGGCAGCCTGCTCACCGGCGGCGGCAACATCGACATCGGTGGAGGCACCACGCCAACCACCGGCTTCGCGCGCAGCAACGGCCAAATCGACGGCGTGCACATCAGCGCGGCCACGCTCGACACCACCGGCGCCAGCGGACGCCGGGGCAACATTGCCATCCGGGGTGAAGCGCCGGCCGGCAGCTTCTCGCGCGGCATCTCGATTGAAAATTCGACCCTTACAGCCAACAACATCGACTTGACCGGCCGGGCCAGCCTGAGCGCGGGTGT
>JAYSYW010000236.1:0-8797 GCA_043727255.1 Rhizobacter sp.
CGCAGGCCGCCCCGGGCCCCTGCCGGCACAGGGCGGCGGGTCTGCCGGCCCGCCATCCCCCGCACGGGGGCCCCAAACGGGTGCGCACCAAGGCGGTGCTGACGGCGCCCTGGGTGCTGCCCAGAATGGTCTCCAGATCAATCCGATGAGGCGAACCCGATGACCCTGGCCGTGGTGATGAGCCGAGCCCTCGACGGCCTGATGGCGCCCCAGGTGCACGTCGAGGTGCAACTGGCCAACGGGCTGCCCAGCTTTATGCTGGTGGGCTTGGCCGACATCGAGGTCAAGGAAGCCCGCGAGCGGGTGCGCGCTGCGCTGCAGCAGAGCGGATTCACGTTCCCGATGAACAAGCGCATCACGGTCAGCCTGGCGCCGGCCGATCTGCCCAAGGAGTCCGGGCGCTTCGACCTGGCCATCGCGCTGGGCATTCTGGCGGCCATGGACGCCGTCGACCCCGCCCGGCTGGCCGCCTGCGAGTTCGCAGGCGAACTGTCGCTGGCCGGCGAGCTGCGCCCCGTACGCGGCGCGCTGGCGCTGGCCCTTGCGGCGCGCCGCGAGGGCAGCGGCCGCACCCTCGTGCTGCCCGAGAGCAGCGCCCGCGAAGCCGCGCGCGTGGCGGGGCTGCAGGTGTGCGGGGCCCGCACGCTGCTCGAAGTGGTGGCCGCCCTGCAGGCCGGCGACGCTGCCGTGCCGCTGGCCGTGACCCGGCCCGGGCCGCTGCCGCTGACGTCGCCCGGCCCCGACCTGCAGGACGTGAGAGGCCAGGCCGCCGCCAAGCGGGCGCTGGAGATTGCTGCTGCCGGTGCCCACAGCCTGCTGCTGGTGGGCCCGCCGGGCACGGGCAAGTCGATGCTGGCCCAGCGCCTGCCCGGGCTGCTGCCGGCCATGGGCGAGGACGAAGCCCTGGCCGCCGCCGCACTGCAGGGTCTGCAGACCCATTCAGGCGACGTGCTGGCATTCGGCGAACGGCCCGTGCGCGCGCCGCACCACACCGCCAGTGCGGTGGCGCTGGTCGGCGGGGGGTCGCCGCCGCGGCCGGGCGAGATTTCGCTGGCACACGGCGGCATCTTGTTCCTCGACGAGATGCCCGAGTTCCCCCGCGCCGCGCTCGAGGCCTTGCGCGAGCCGCTGGAAACCGGCCGCATCACGATCTCACGCGCGGCGCGCCAGGCCACTTTCCCGGCGCGCTTCCAGCTGGTCGCGGCCATGAACCCCTGCGCCTGCGGCTGGCTGGGCGCGCCGCTGGCCAGCGGGCGTGCCTGCCGCTGCACGCCCGAAGCCGTGGCGCGCTACCAGGGGCGCTTGTCAGGCCCGCTGCTGGACCGCATCGACCTGCAGGTCGAGGTGCTGGCCGCCTCGCCCACCGAGCTGCTGGGCGCCCCGGTGGGCGAGAACACGGCCACCGTCGCCGCCCGCGTGGCCGACGCCCGCGCGCGCCAGGGCTGGCGCCAGGGCGGCCCGAACGGTCAGTTGGAAGCCGCCGACATCACGCGCCACTGCCTGATGGACGACACCGCCCAGGCGTTCCTCAAAAGCGCCGCCGAACGACTGATGTGGTCCGGCCGGCGCCTGCACCGATGCCTGAAAGTGGCGCGCACCGTGGCCGACCTGGCCGGCAGCGACACCATCGCCACCGCCCACCTGGCCGAGGCGCTGCAGTTGCAGCGGGTGCTGCAGCGCTAAGCGGGGCTGTGCTCCAGGGGCGTGCTGCAGCCTGCATCGACCCAGCCCTGACACGGCCCCGAACGGCGGAGATCAAATCGCCAGCGGGTCCACGTCCACCGCCCAGCGCAGCACGCCCTTGTGGCGCGCCCGCAGGCTCTGCAACTGCGGCATCCACGTGGCCAGCATGCGCTGCAAGGTGGTGCGCGACGGCGACTCCAACAGCATCTGCAGCCGCTCCACGCCGGCCACGCGCGACACGTGCGGCGGCACGGCGCCGTACACCGTGACGCTGCCCAGCTGCCCGGCCAGATCGCCCGCCTCGGCCAGGAAACCGGCAGCGGCGTCCACCGTGCGGGCCTCGGCACGCAACAGCGCGAGGCTGGAAAACGGCGGCAGCCCCGCGGCCAGCCGCTCGGCCAGCTGCGCCTGCGCGAAGGCGGCGTAGTCGTGGGTGCGCAGCGCGGCGTAGAGCGGGTGCGTGGGGTGCCAGGTCTGCACCCACATCTCGCTGGCCGCGGCCTGCGCGGCGTCGCGCCCGGCGCGGCCGGCCGCCTGCATCAACAGCGCAAACTGGCGCTCGGGCGCGCGGAAGTCGCTGCTGAACAGGGCCGAATCCGGGTTGACGGCCGCCACCAGCGTGACGCGGCGGAAGTCGTGGCCCTTGGCGACCATCTGCGTGCCGACCAGCACGTCGACCTCGCCGGCGTGCACCTCGCCGAGCCGCGCTTCGAGCGTGCCCCGGCGCCGCGTGCTGTCGGCGTCGATGCGGGCGATGCGCGCGCCGGGCAGGCTGGCTTCGAGCTGCTCTTCCAGGCGCTCGGTGCCTCGGCCCAGGGGCGCGATGTCGGCGTTGCCGCAGTCGGGGCAGGCGCGGGGCACGGCCTGGGTGAAGCCGCAGTGGTGGCAGCGCAGGGTGCGGTCCACCCGGTGAAACACGCGCCAGGCGCTGCAGTGCGGGCAACCGCTTTTCCAGCCGCAGTCACCACAGTGCAGCACCGGCGAATAGCCGCGCCGGTTCAAGAACACCAGGCTTTGCTCGCCGCGCTCCAAGCGCTTGGCCAGCGCAGCCACCAGTTGGGGCGACAAGGCCGAGGCGGTGCCTTTGACCTTGGGCAGCAGGTTCATGTCAACCATGCGCACCGTGGGCAGCGCGCCGCCCCCCACGCGGCTGGGCAGCGTGAGCCGCACGTAGCGGCCTTGTTCGGCGCGGTGCCAGCTTTCCAGCGAGGGCGTGGCCGAGCCCAGCACCACGCAGGCGCCTTCAAGCTTGCCCCGGTAGACGGCCAGATCGCGCGCCGAATAGCGCGCGCCTTCTTGCTGTTTGTACGACGGGTCATGTTCTTCATCGACCACGATCAGCCCCAGCCGAGGCAGCGGCGCAAACACCGCCAAGCGCGTGCCGAGCACGAGGTCGGCCCCGCCCAAATGCGCCGCCAGCCAGTTTTTCAACCGCTGTGCCGGCGTCAACCCGCTGTGTAACGACACGATGCGGCGCGGCGCCGGCCCACTGGCAAAGCGCTCGGCGAAACGCGCTTCGAGCTGTGGGGTCAGGTTGATTTCGGGCACCAGCACCAGCACCTGGCGGCCGGAAGCGAGCGCCTGCTCCGCCGCACGCAGGTAGACCTCGGTCTTGCCGCTGCCTGTCAGGCCGTGCAGCAACACGGTGGACGACACCCCTGGCGTGCTGATTTCCGCCAGCCGATCCAGCGCCTCTGCCTGTTCAGGGTTCAGTTCGGGCAGCGGCGGGCGTTCAACGGTGGGCGCGGGCTGTGCCCAGCTTTTGCGCAGCTTGGCGATGCGGCGGGCGAGTTGCTCGTTGTCGAGCTTGCGCAGTTCGGGCGGCAGCACCGCCATGGCCACCTCGCCCAACCCACGCTGGTAATAGGCGGCGGCAAATGCCACCAGTTCGCACCACCGCGCAGGCAACGCGGGCAATGCGTCAATGACCTGGGCGACGGGTTTGAGGGCCAGGCCGGGTTCTTCAGCGCCGGGCTCGTCGAGCCACACCAGGCCGGGCACGTGGCGGCGACCCAGGGGCACGCGAACAAAGCTTCCAGCCGGGAGCGCACGCTCACTCAGGTAGTCGAGCGCGCCATGTAAACCGGTGTGCTGGGGCAGTTCAACCGCAACCCGCACGCGGTGCGCTTCATCCATGGGGCAGCATCAGTTAGGCCTCGAAGCTCGAACTCTTTTCAGGGAAGTGCGTTAAGTCCCTGATTCCCAAGGATTTTTGAATCTGTCCACGAATTCTGTGGATAACTTTGTGGGAAACCTGCAGAAAGCCGCGCTAAACCGTTGATTCAAAGGGAAACGGCTTGCGTTGCCCGCTTTGGAGGCAGAACGTGCCATCAATGAAATCAACAACTTAGCGAGACACGCCTCGATTTTTGTGCTGCACCGCAACCAGCAGTTCGGTATTTCTTCGCATGCCGCGATTTGGGGATAAGTCAAGCCCTGAGTGTTCACTCACCCGCAGAGGGTGCGATTTCCTGCGCGCGTGCAAAACAGAACGGGCTCAAGCCCCGACGCGCAGCCGGCGCGACACCTCGTGCACCGTTTCGACCAGCACCGTCACGCTCTCGGGCGGGGTGTGCTGGCTGATGCCATGGCCGAGGTTGAAGATGTGGCCGGGCGCGGGGCCGGCGCTTTGCAGCACCTTCGTCACCTCGGCGCGAATGGCCTCGGGCGGCGCGAACAGCACGTTGGGGTCGAGGTTGCCTTGCAATGCCACCCGGTCGCCAATGCGCTTGCGGGCGCTGGCCAGGTTCACCGTCCAGTCGAGGCCGACCACGTCGGGTCCGGTGTCGGCGATTTCTTCCAGCCACAGGCCCCCGCCCTTGGTGAAGACGATGCGCGGGATGCGCTGGCCGTTGTGTTCGGTTTTCACCTGGGCCAGCACGCGGCGCGTGTAGGCGAGGCTGAACTCCTGGAAGGCGCCGTCGGCCAGCACGCCACCCCAGCTGTCAAAAATCATCACGGCCTGGGCACCGGCGTCGATTTGCGCGTTCAGGTACTGCGCCACCGCGTCGGCGTTGACGGCCAGGATGCGGTGCATCAGGTCCGGGCGGCTGTAGAGCATCGACTTGACGAGCCGGTAGTCGTCGGAACCGCCGCCTTCGACCATGTAGCAGGCGAGCGTCCAGGGGCTGCCCGAAAAACCGATCAGTGGCACGCGGCCGTTCAAGGCTTTGCGGATGGAGGTGACGGCGTCGAACACGTAGCGCAGCTTGTCCATGTCGGGCACAGCCAGCTTGTCGACGGCCGCTTCGTCTCGCACGGTGTGGGCGAACTTCGGGCCTTCGCCGATGGCGAAACTCAGGCCCAGGCCCATGGCGTCGGGCACGGTCAGGATGTCGCTGAACAAGATGGCCGCATCGAGCGGGTAGCGCTCGAGCGGCTGCAGCGTCACTTCGGTGGCGTAGTCGGTGTTGGTGGCCAAGCCCATGAAGCTGCCGGCCTTGGCCCGCGTGGCGCGGTACTCAGGCAGGTAGCGCCCGGCTTGGCGCATCAGCCAGACGGGGGTGTGCTCGGTGGGCTGGCGCAGACAGGCGCGCAAGAAGCTGTCGTTTTGGAGAGGGGCAAACATCAACGGATTATCTGCGGGCGCGTTGTGGCAGACCCTGAGGGGGATCACGGTCTTTTCAACGCAAAGATTCAAAGGGGGAAGCCAAGAGCGCAAAGAATGCGGGTTACCTTGGCGAGCTTGGCTGCTTTTCTTTGCGACCTTTGCGGTGAACACTTTGCCCCAGCGCCAAACTCCAATAATTCGCCATTCACCCCCAGCCCGAGGAGACCCGCATGCTTGCCCAGAACGTTCTGCAAACCATCGGCAACACGCCGCACATCCGCATCAACCGGCTGTTCGGCAACAGCCACAGCGTGTACGTGAAGAACGAGCGCGCCAACCCCGGTGGCTCGATCAAAGACCGCATCGCGCTGGCGATGGTGGACGCGGCCGAGCAGCAAGGCCTGCTCAAACCGGGCGGCACCATCATCGAGCCGACTTCGGGCAACACCGGCGTCGGCCTGGCGATGGTGGCTGCGGTCAAGGGCTACCGGTTGATCCTGGTGATGCCCGAGAGCATGAGCATCGAGCGGCGCCGCCTGATGCTGGCCTATGGCGCGAGCTTCGAGCTGACGCCGCGCGAGAAGGGCATGAACGGCGCCATCGCCCGCGCCACCGAACTGATCGCCCAAACCCCCGGCTCGTGGATGCCGCAGCAGTTTGACAACCCCGCGAACATCGAGGTGCATGCGCGCACCACGGCGGCTGAGATCCTCAGCACCTTCCCGAGCGGCATTGACGCGCTGATCACCGGCGTGGGCACCGGCGGCCACATCACCGGCTGCGCGCAGGTGTTGAAGGCGCATTGGCCGCAACTGAAGGTGTTCGCGGTGGAGCCAAGCGCTTCGCCCGTCATCAGCGGCGGCAAGCCCAGCCCGCACCCCATTCAGGGCATCGGCGCCGGCTTCATTCCGAAAAACCTGAACGTGGACCTGCTTGACGGTGTGATTCAGGTCGAGGCCGACGCGGCCAAAGACTTCGCCCGCCGCTGCGCCCGCGAAGAAGGCCTGCTGGTGGGCATTTCGTCTGGCGCCACGCTGGCCGCCATTGCCCAAAAGCTGCCCCAGCTGCCCCAAGGCGCCACCGTGCTCGGCTTCAACTACGACTCTGGCGAGCGTTACCTGTCGATCGAAGGCTTCTTGCCGACGGAATGAGCGGGTCGGAGTGAACGGGCAAGCGGGCCTGCGCCGGAGGAAGGGCAGACCTCGCCCTTCCTCCGGCCATGACCTGCATGACCGTGGCAAGAGGGGTTGACCTCGGTAGGAATTGGGGATTCCTGCTCTTAGGCTTGGCATCACCGGCCGATAAGAAGGTGATCTGGATGTATACCTTTGTCAGGCGCACATCCGCCTTGCCTGGAGACCATGGGCTAACCCCCTGACACGACCTTGAGCACCACTCTTTTTGCGGTTGTTGCCCGCTTCCTGCGCCTGTTGGGGGTCGTGGCATTGGGGTTGATGTTGCTGCCCGCGCAGGTGGCGAATGCCAAGAGCGCCGGGCACATCGACCTGTGGCCTCAACTCACCATCCTCTCCGACCCCACGCACCAGCTCTCGCTCGCGCAGGCCATGGCGCGCGGCACCGAGTTCACCACGCCCAAAACGCCCTACGCCAACCTCGGGCCTCGCACCGAAACCGTCTGGGTGCGCGTGCCTGTCAGCACGCCCGCCGGTTCACCCTCGGCATGGTGGCTGGTGATCGACTACCCCTCGCTCGACGAAGCTGAAGTGCACGTGGTGAGCAACAGCGTCGAGACACGCAGCGTGATGCTGGGCGACCGCCTCACCGTCAACGAAAGGCCGGCGCAAACCCGGCCGCACGCGGTGCAGATCGACGTGCCGGCATCGGGCAAAACCGAGCTGTGGCTGAAGGTGCGCACCACCGGGCCGATGATCCTGCCGATCACGCTGCAGCGCACCACCGACTTCCTGCTCAGCGAAAGCGCGATCGGCGTGCTGCAAGGCAGCGGCATCGGCTTCGGGCTGTGCATCCTCATGTACACGCTCGCGGCGGCGGTGTTCACACGCGAGCCCCTGTACCTTTGGTACTCCATCGCCGTGGGCGCGACCACCTTGTTCCACGGCGGCTACGTGGGGCTGGCGCCCATGCTCCTGTGGCCTGATTCGCTCTGGCTCACGCAAAAAACCCTGCTGCTGCTGACACTGACCATCCTGGCCACGGGGTCGCTGTTCGTTGAACGTGCGCTCGACTTCCGCAATATGAGCCCACGCCTCGGCTGGTGCATGCATGCCGTGGTGTTTGCCTCGGTGGCCACTGCCGCGGCCTTTGCCTCCGACGTGATGGACTACCGCGCCACCATGCTGGCCACAGCCGTGATCGGCCCGCTGCCGATGCTGCTGTCACTGCCGGTGGCGTACCGGCGCGCGCGCCAAGGCGACCAGGCCGCTTACTGGATGTTCGCCGGCTTCGTGATGTATTCGGGGGGCGTCATCGTGGCATCGGGCTTGGCACGCGGCACGCTCCCGTCGAACGGCTGGTTTCCCTACGCCTACCAGTTCAGCTCGATGCTGCAGGCCGTCGCCTGGTTGATGATCTTGAACGTGCGCGTGGCTGACATGCGCCGCCAAGCCGCCCAGGCCATGCGGGAACACGACCGTGTGCTGATGCTGTCGCAGACCGACGCGCTGACTGGCCTGCTGAACCGCCGTGGCCTGCACCTCGCACTGCATCCCCTGCTCGAAGCCGCTGGCCCGGGCCGTTTCGTCGGCATCTACCTGATGGACTTGGACGGCTTCAAGCCCGTCAACGACACCCACGGCCACGAAGCCGGCGACGAGTTGCTGATCCAGGTCGGCCAGCGCCTGAAAGATGCCGTGCGGGCCGGCGACATCGTGGCCCGCATGGGCGGCGACGAGTTCGTGGTGATCGCATCGCAACTGCGCGGTGAAGTCGAAGCCGAACAAGTGGGCCAGAAGCTGCTGAGCTGCTGCGAAGCGCCCTTCGTGCTGCCACACGCCCAGGTGCGTGTGGGCCTGACCGTGGGCTACGCGATGTCGCCACAAGACGGCCGCGAGGCTGAAGCCCTGCTGCGCCGCGCCGACGCCGCGATGTACGGCGGCAAGCACGCCGGCAAGGGCCGCGTCTGCCGGGCCACTGACAGCGTGATGTCCGCCTGATCAGTTGGTTTGTGCCCCGCTCGGGAAAGCGGAGGGGTCAGCCGGCATGGCACGCCACCATGCGCAAGAAACGCGGCTTCGACTGCTTGAAGTCGTCTTTCGTCCACTTGCGGAACGGCTTTCCACCGACGGGTTGCCCCGCTTCAAACAGCATGGCTTTGTCGGGCGCGCCGTCAAGGAAGACAACGCGTTGTGACGGCGTCCCCGGCGCCACGCCTGCCGCACCTGCAACCGCACCGCAGTGCGTGGCCGCAACCCCGTCCCATTCCCATGCGATCTGGGCGACCAGGACCTTGGCGACCCATTGGTTGGTGATCAATCCAAAGATTGGCAAGACACCCATCGCAAGCCCCACATAAAGAAGCAGCGCCATCGGTGCCACGCTCCCTTTCCATCCCAGTGGTGCCATAAGCAGCACCGCCAGCGCCAG
>JAYSYW010000237.1:0-8718 GCA_043727255.1 Rhizobacter sp.
CCACCAAACCTGACCCCGCGGGGAAGCTGATGCCGATGGGAAAGCGTGTGTGGCTATCGCCGCCTGTGCCCACCGTGTCGGGCAGCAGCATGCGGTTGAGCCAGCTGTGGATGATGCCGTCGCCCAGACGCAGCGGAATGCCGCCGCGATCACTCATGAAGTCGGGCAACTCGTGATGCATCTTCACATCGACCGGCTTCGGATAGGCGGCGGTATGGCAGAAGGACTGCATTACCAGGTCGGCGGAAAAGCCCAGGCAGGCCAGGTCTTTCAGCTCGTCGCGCGTCATCGGGCCGGTGGTGTCCTGCGAACCGACCGAGGTCATTTTTGGTTCGCAGTACGTGCCGGGGCGAACGCCCTGGCCTTCGGGCAGGCCCACCGCGCGGCCGACCATCTTTTGCGCCAGCGTGAAGCCACGATCAGTCGCTTCGGGGTTTTGCGGCAGGCGAAACAGGGTCGAGATTGGCAGGCCCAGCGCAAGGCGCGCCTTGGCGGTCAGGCCACGGCCGACGATCAGCGGAATGCGGCCACCGGCGCGCACTTCGTCGAACAGCACGTCGCTCTTGACCTTGAACTCGGCGACCACCTGGCCGTCTTTCAGCGCCTTGCCTTCGTAGGGGCGCAGTTCAACCACGTCGCCCATGTTCATCTGCGACACGTCGAGTTCGATCGGCAGGGCGCCGGCGTCTTCCATCGTGTTGTAGAAGATCGGGGCGATCTTGGTGCCCAGGCACACGCCACCGAAACGCTTGTTCGGCACGAACGGGATGTCTTCGCCGGTGAACCACAGCACCGAGTTGGTGGCCGACTTGCGGCTCGAACCCGTGCCGACCACGTCGCCCACGTAGGCGACCAGGTTGCCCTTGGCGCGCAGGTCTTCGATGAACTTGATGGGGCCGCGCTTGCCGTCTTCTTCAGGCGTGATGCCGTCGCGCTTGTTCTTCAGCATGGCCAGGGCATGCAACGGGATGTCGGGGCGGCTCCAGGCGTCGGGCGCGGGCGACAGGTCGTCGGTGTTGGTTTCGCCGGTCACCTTGAAGATGGCGACGGTGATGCTTTGCGGCACTTCGGGGCGCGAGGTGAACCACTCGGCGTCGGCCCAGCTTTGCAGCACGGACTTGGCGTGGGGATTGCCCTTGTCGGCCTTTTCTTTCACGTCATGGAACTGGTCGAACATCAGCAGCGTGTTCTTCAGGCCCTTGGCGGCCACGGGGCCCACGGTGGCGTCGTCCAGCAGGTCGATCAGCGGGCTGATGTTGTAGCCGCCGAGCATGGTGCCCAGCAATTCGGTGGCGAGTTCGCGGGAAATCAGCGAGCAGGTTTCGGTGCCATGGGCCAGGGCGGCCAGGTACGAGGCCTTCACCTTGGCGGCGTCGTCCACACCGGCCGGCACGCGGTGGGTGAACAGGTAGACGAGGTTGGCGCCTTCGCCGGCCGGCGGGGCCTTCAGCAGCTCGATCAGCTCGCCGGTCTGTTGGGCCGACAACGGCAGCGGGGGAATGCCGAGCGTGGCGCGGTCAGCAACGTGTTGACGGTAGGCAGGAAGCATGAAGGTCTCCGGGTGAATCGAAAGCGTTGGAACAAGAGAAAGAAAACAGAGCAAGAAGCTTGCAGGCGCGGGAGGTGGCGGTTTGCGGGCTTGTTGCATCGGGCAACAACGGACAAACAACGGGCGTCAGTTCACGGCGCAGCCTTTGTGAACTGCGCGTGCGCGTTGCAGGGTGAGGTGCGGGGTGCAGCCAACGCGCCGCAATGGTGCGCCGGGCTGTTTGGGAATGGGGCAGACGACTTCGGAGGCTTCATCGAGTCGAGAGGCGCACGACGGGCCCTCAGCCCGGCGCCAGTGGCCACCCGCGAAGGGTTGCGGGGGGCGGTGGTCGCGGGGTGGAGCGCAGGCATCGGTCCTTGGAGTGCAGTTATTTCGAGCCGGCTTCAGCGAAGACGCGCTGCTTTTCGTGCACGCAGGCATCGACCAGGCGGCGACCGGCTTTCACGTCCATCAGCATCGACTTGTTGGCGATTTGAAGCAGCAGGGTCTTGCCGGTCACGTCTTCCAGGCGCAGCGCGCCGGTGGACGACATCACGGGCTTCATCGTGTACAGGTTCTTGCCGAACTTCACGTCCACGTAGCCAGGCGTCTTGGGGTTGATCGACACGTCGATCGACTGATTGAATTCGCAGGCGTAGGGGCCGAAGTGGGTGCGCTCGGCAGCGTCAAGCTGGGCAGCGTCGGCCGTGGCCAATACAGCCTCGGCCTTCTTGGCCGGTGCAGCCTTCTTGGCGGCCGCTTTTGGTGCGGCTTTTGGGGCCGGCGCCGACTGGGCGAGGGCGCAGGTGCCGGTGAATGCGAAGGCCACAGCGAGGGCGAGGGTACGGATCATGGATGGGCTCCAAGGGTTGCGAAGATCCCGATTGTGGAATGCAGCCCCCCCGGGCATGGGGCCTTGCCGGCCCTGTTTGAAACAAATTGCAGCGTCTGCGCGAAGTGGGCGTCTGCGCCTGTTCGCATGGTTGCCCCCCGCTGCGTTCCCGTGCCCGCAAGGCAGGTGAGTGGCCCGTGCGTGAAGTCACGAACATCGGGCTGTTGTGAGCGCGTAGGCCCCTGGGCGCTGTGGTAGCCAAGGTTCGGGGGCATCGAAAGCGCCGGAAACATTTGCTTGAAATCCGGGTGCGCGACTTGCCGAAACGCGTCGTGACAAAGCGCACGGGTCGTGTCATGCCGGCGGGGCTGGTTCATGCCGTGGTCTCGTCGAAGAAGGCATGGCACACCTCGACCGGCAGCGGCTGGCCGGTGCGGCGTGCCCGGTCAAGCACGTGCCAGAAGTAGCGGTAGCTGGCGCGGTCGTGCAGGGTGTCGCGGTGGCTGATGGGCGCCCAATCGGCGGCCTGGGCGGCCAGCAGGATCTCGATCGCCTGATCGGTTTCGGCGGCCGTGGGCGCAAAGGCTTCAACGATCGGCCGCACCTGGTCGGGGTGAATGCTCCACATGCGCAGGTAACCCAGTTGCCGTGAGGCCTTGGTGGCGGCGGCTTGCAGCAGGTCGAGCTTTCTGAATTCGGTGACCACGCAGTGCGACGGCGTCTTGGCATGCGCGTGGCAGGCGGCCGAGATTTCGAGCTTGGCGCGCATCACCAGCGGGTGCTCGAACTGGCCGGTGGCGCTCATGCCTGTCTGGGGAATGGCGCCGCGATGGGCCGACACGAAATCCATCAACCCGAACGACAGCGACTCGATGCGCGGGTGCGCGGCAATGGCGCTCACTTCGCGCAACGCGCCATGGGTTTCGATCAAGGCGTGGACGGGCAGGGCATTCGTCTGGCCGTTGTCTTGCCGCACGCGGTCGATCGCCCGGATGGCCTCTTCGACTTGCGCCAGCCCGCTGACCTTCGGCACCATCAAGTAGGCCAAACGCGAACCGGCGCGCTTGACCAGCGTGGCCACTTCATCGAAGAACGCGGGGTGGTCAACAGGGTGCACGCGGGCACCCACGCGGCCGTGCAGGTTGTGCGACGACATCACCAATTCAGCCACGAGGTGCGCATGCTCGGCTTCACCACCCACGGGGGCGCCGTCTTCGCAGTCGAGCGTCACATCGAACACCGGGCCCAGCTCGGCCTGCAATTGCAGGCTCTTGTGCATGCGCGCTTCAACGCCCGAGTAGTGGTCGCAGACCGGCAACGCAGGCGCGGCCTCGGTGGCGTCAAACAACGCCTCGCGGGGGTGCACTTTGGCGGCGGTCATGGTGTGGGGTGTTGGTGAGGAGTGGGAAGCCGAGGCAAAAAAAAGGCCAGCATGCAAAGCGTGCCGGCCTTCGGTTTGCAGCGCCCGCAGGCGCCGCCGGGCCGGTCAGAGCAGGTGCTTCACGCCGTCTTGCTCGTCCAGCAGTTCCTTGAGCGTCAGGTTGATGCGTTCTTGGCTGAACTCGTCGATCGGCAGGCCTTCGACGATCTTGTATTGGCCACCTTCGGTGGTGACCGCGAAGCCGAACATCACGTCCTTCGGAATGCCGTATTCGCCGTTCGACGGGATGCCCATCGTGACCCACTTGCCGTTGGTGCCCAGGGCCCAGTCGCGCATGTGGTCGATGGCGGCGTTGGCGGCCGATGCGGCCGAGCTGAGGCCACGCGCTTCAATGATGGCGGCGCCGCGCTTGCCAACGGTGGGCAGGAACACGTCTTTGTTCCAGGCCTGGTCGTTGATCAGGTCCTTGACCGAAGCGCCGTCAATGGTGGCGAAGCGGTAGTCGGCGTACATGCTGGGCGAGTGGTTGCCCCACACGGCCAGCTTCTCGATCGAAGCGACTGGCTTGCCAGTCTTGGCGGCGATCTGCGAGGCGGCGCGGTTGTGGTCCAGGCGCAGCATGGCGGTGAAGTTCTCGCGGGGCAGGTCGGGAGCCGACTTCATCGCGATGTAGGCGTTGGTGTTGGCGGGGTTGCCGACCACCAGCACCTTGACGTTGCGGCTGGCAACGGCGTTCAGGGCCTTGCCTTGCGTGGTGAAGATCTGGCCGTTGATGGCCAGCAATTCAGCGCGTTCCATGCCGGCCTTGCGGGGCATCGAGCCAACCAGCAGCGCGTAGTCAGCGTCCTTGAACGCGGTCATCGGGTCGCCGTGGGCTTCCATTCCGACGAGCAGCGGGAATGCGCAGTCGTCCAGTTCCATCATCACGCCCTTGAGCGCCTTTTGCGGGCCTTCGGCCGGCACTTCCAGCAGTTGCAGGATGACCGGCTGGTCTTTTCCCAGCATTTCGCCCGAGGCGATGCGGAACAGCAGGGCGTAGCCAATCTGGCCAGCTGCGCCAGTGACGGCGACGCGAACGGGTTTCTTGCTCATGGAAAGCTCCACAGGGGTCGAGGGGATGAAAAGAAAACAGGCCCGCCGCGAATGCGCTGGCTGTGCTGAGCCGGGAAGTGTAGAAGAGTCTAGGGTGCAACCCGTAGCCAGTCAAGACTCTTATGTCTTATATAAGACATCTTTCAAGCCACATGGACGCAGCAGGTCGCTTGTGCTGCAATCGCGGCCATGGTCACCTCGCTCACTCCTCTCGGCACGCATTCCGTGACCGATGCCCCTGCCGGCGTGGAGTCGGGTGGCCCGGCCTTCAGCCCGCTGTATCAGCAGATCAAGGTGCTGATCACACGCAGCCTGCAGGCCGGCGAGTGGAAGCCGGGTGAGGCGATTCCCAGCGAGCTGGAGCTCGCGGCGCGCTACAAAGTCAGCCAAGGCACGGTGCGAAAAGCCATCGATGTGCTGGCCGACGAGAACCTGTTGGTTCGCCGCCAAGGCAAGGGCACGTTCGTGGCGACCCATTCGGAACAGAACATCCAGTTCCGCTTCCTGCGTTTGACCCCGGACGATGGCGATGCAGGCGGCATGGAGCGGCGCTTCATCGACTGCCGCCGCCAGCGCGCGCCGGCCGAGATTGCGCGGGCGCTCGACTTGAAATCGGGCGATGCCGTGGTGCAGGCTCGTCGTGTTCTCTACTTCCGTGGCGCCCCCGTCATCCTTGACGACATCTGGTTGCCCGGCCATCTGTTCAAGGGCCTCACGGCCGAGCGGCTGAGTGAATACCGGGGCCCGATGTACGGCTTGTTTGAATCCGAGTTCGGCGTGCGCATGATCCGCGCCGAAGAGCAGCTTCGCGCGGTGGCCGCCGACGAGGCAGCTGCCCAGTTGCTGAACCTGCCGGTGGGTGCGCCTTTGCTGAGCGTCGAGCGGCTGTCGCGCACGTATGGCGACAAGCCGGTGGAATGGCGGCGCGGCCTTTACAACACGCAGTCGCATTACTACCGAAATGAGTTGAGTTGAGTCGAGTTGTGCGTGAACTTGTCGCCGTGCAGACGGTTGACGGTGCTGCGTTGCAATAAAATCCGTTGGTTTCGTCTGGATTACACAAGGTTGGTATGGCAGAGATCGCAAAAAAGAGACCCGGCACCATGCGTCTGATCGACGCTACCCAGTACCGTCTTCCCCCGGCAGGCATCGTGTCCTTCCTTCACCGCGTGAGCGGCGTGCTGATGTTCGTGCTGCTGCCGTTCATCATCTGGATGTTCGACGCCAGCCTCACTTCTGAAATTACCTACAGCCAGTTCACTGGCGTCTTCATGGGCGGGTTCGGCTTCGTGCCGGCGTGGTTCGTCAAGGTCGTGTCGCTCTTGCTCATCTGGGCTTACCTGCATCACTTCATCGCCGGTGTGCGCCACCTGTGGATGGACATGACGCACTCGGTCAGCAAGGAATTCGGCCGCAGCTCGGCTCTGTTCACGCTGGCTGCCAGCGTGCTGCTGACGCTGGTGCTGGGCTACAAGCTTTTCTTCTGAGGCAACTTTCAACATGACACAGAACTTTGGTTCAAAGCGCGTGGTGGTGGGCGCGCATTACGGTCTGCGCGACTGGCTGGCGCAACGCGTCACCGCCGTGCTGATGGCGCTGTTCACCGTGGCCGTCATCGTGCAAGTGCT
Source organism: Rhizobacter sp. (assembly GCA_043727255.1). Lineage (GTDB taxonomy): Bacteria > Pseudomonadota > Gammaproteobacteria > Burkholderiales > Burkholderiaceae_C > Rhizobacter. The sequence goes on from JAYSYW010000237.1 coordinate 6,462, forward strand.
GCTGCCCGGCGAGATGGGCTATGACAAATGGGCTGGCATCTTCTCGGCCCAATGGATGAAGGTGCTGACCTTCGTATTGATCGTTTCGTTGGCCTACCACGTGTGGGTGGGCATGCGCGACGTGTTCATGGACTACGTGCAGCCCGTCATCGCGCGGCTGGTGCTGCAGGTCGCCGCCATCGTGTGGCTGGTGGGTTGTGCGGGTTGGGCGATCCAAGTGTTGTGGAGACTGTGAACGTGAGCTCAACCTCTTCTCTTTCCAAGCGCAAGTTCGACGTCGTCATCGTCGGGGCCGGTGGCTCTGGCATGCGCGCCTCGCTGCAGTTGTCGATGGCCGGCCTGAACGTGGCGGTGTTGTCGAAGGTGTTCCCGACGCGGTCGCACACGGTGGCTGCGCAAGGCGGCATCGGCGCCTCACTCGGCAACATGTCCGAAGACAACTGGCACTACCACTTCTTCGACACCGTCAAGGGTTCTGACTGGCTGGGTGACCAAGACGCCATCGAATTCATGTGCCGCGAAGCGCCCAAGGTCGTCTACGAACTTGAACACTTCGGCATGCCGTTCGACCGCAACCCCGACGGCACGATCTACCAGCGCCCCTTCGGTGGCCACACCGCCAACTACGGTGAAAAACCGGTGCAGCGCGCCTGCGCCGCGGCCGACCGCACCGGCCACGCGATGCTGCACACGCTGTATCAGCAGAACGTGAAGGCACGCACGCAGTTCTTCGTCGAATGGATGGCGCTTGACCTGATCCGTGATGCCGAAGGCGACGTGGTCGGCGTGACCGCGCTCGAAATGGAAACCGGCGAAGTCTTCATCTTGGAAGCCAAGACCGTGCTGCTGGCCACGGGTGGGGCAGGGCGCATCTTCGCGGCGTCCACCAACGCCTTCATCAACACCGGCGACGGTCTCGGCATGGCGGCGCGCTCTGGCATCCCGCTGGAAGACATGGAGTTCTGGCAATTCCACCCGACCGGCGTGGCCGGCGCGGGCGTGCTGCTGACCGAAGGCTGCCGTGGCGAAGGCGCCATTTTGCGCAACGCCAACGGCGAACGCTTCATGGAGCGCTATGCGCCCACCTTGAAAGACCTGGCCCCACGTGACTTCGTCTCGCGCTGCATGGACCAGGAAATCAAGGAAGGCCGTGGCTGTGGCCCGAACAAGGACTACGTGGTGCTCGACATGACCCACTTGGGCGCCGAGACCATCATGAAGCGGCTGCCGTCGGTGTTCGAGATCGGCCACAACTTCGCCAACGTTGACATCACGAAGGAGCCGATTCCCGTGGTGCCGACCATCCACTACCAGATGGGTGGCATTCCGACCAACGTCTACGGCCAAGTGGTGGTGCCGAACGGCGAGAAGCCCAACGCGGTGGTCAATGGCCTCTACGCCGTCGGCGAATGCGCCTGCGTCAGCGTGCATGGCGCCAATCGCCTGGGCACGAACTCACTGCTCGACCTGCTGGTGTTCGGCCGTGCGGCCGGCAACCACATTGTCGAAAGCGCGCTCAAGACGAAGAACCACAAGGAACTGCCCGCCGACGCGGCCGACTTCACGCTGGCCCGACTGGCGAAGTACGAAGCCACCACCGGCGGAGAGTACGCACAAGACGTGGCCAACGACATCCGCGCCACGATGCAGCAGCATGCGGGTGTGTTCCGCACGCAGTTGTCGATGGACGAAGGCGTCAGCAAGATCAAGGCGGTTGCTGAGCGGGTGAAGACCATTCACCTCGCCGACAAGTCGAAGGTGTTCAACACCGCTCGCATCGAGGCGCTGGAAGTCGAAAACCTGATCGAAGTGGCGCTGGCCACCATGACATCAGCTGCAGCTCGCCATGAAAGCCGTGGTGCCCACACGGTGAACGATTACGCCGACAGCCCTGAATTCCCGAATGGCCGCAACGACAAGGTGTGGATGAAGCACACGCTGTGGTACCGCGAAGGCAACCGCCTCGACTACAAGCCGGTGATCCTGCAGCCGCTTACCGCCGAGTCGATCCCGCCCAAGGTCCGCTCGTTCTAAGGAAACACTGATGATGACTATCAATACCGAGTGGGCCGAGCGCCGGGCCGCTCCCAAGCCGGCCCGTATCCCCTCGGGGGATCGGGCGACGTATTCGTCGAATGAGGGGCTCCAATGACCAAGCGCGTTTTCCAGATCTACCGCTACGACCCAGATACCGATGCCAAGCCGCGCATGCAGACCATCGAGGTCGAGCTTGACGGCAGCGAACGCATGCTGCTCG